>JAPKHH010000049.1:0-23191 GCA_026647025.1 Giesbergeria sp. | reverse complement strand
AACGGACATCCTTTACTTCAATAAAGAAACGCTCACGGGCCGCCATTGTCGGCCCTGCCAGAGTGCCGCACGCGCGTTGCAGGCACCCAAAAATACAAAATTGATAGCTGCCAGCGCAATATACAAAAGCGCTGGAGGCCATTTTCATCCAAATACCAGCAACACCACGAAGGCGGGCACTGACACAACTTTACACAGCATCACGCCGCCTGCATGGTGGCGTTACATGGGCAGAACACAGTCGAACCCAAGCCTGCACATCCGTGCGGGCGCATCACCCTGAAAGGAATTTTCCATGGCACATCTCTCCCGCCGTCTGGCCACCGCCGCCTTCATCACTGCCCTGGCCCTGCCGGCCCTGGCCCAGAACACGGCCCCCGTGGCGGCTGGCGAAAACAACGCCACCACCACCAGCACCGCCCCCCAGCGCCAGGGGCGCGACCCGGCCCGCATGCAGGAGCGTCAGCAAAAACGCATGCACCAGCGTATGGAACAGCTCAAGGCCCAGCTGAAGCTGGCCCCCGCGCAGGAAGCCGCATGGACCACCTTCACCCAGGCCATGCAACCCCGGATGCAACCCATGCGCAACCAGCGCGAGGAAATGGCCGCACTGACCACGCCCGAGCGCATCGACCGCATGCGCACCCTGCGCAGCGAGCGCATGGCCGAGGCCGACCGCCGGGGCGAAGCCGCCAAGGCCTTCTATGCCACGCTCACCCCCGAGCAGCAAAAGACCTTTGACGCCCACACGCTGCGCCAGCACCGCAAGGACGGCCACCGCGGCGGCGACCGCCACGGCATGCGCTGATCCGCCCGACCGCGGCCCCGCAGGAACGAGGAGCAAGAGCACCGGCAAAGTTACACTGGCACACATCTTTGATGCATTTGTCTGTGGACGCAACGCCATGCCTCTTGCCCCCGTTCTGCAACGCGCTTTCATCGCCCTGTCCCTTGCCTTGACGGCTTTGGCCCCGCAGGCCCAGACACTTCCGCAGGAAACGCGCAGTCTGTACCTGCAGGCAGGGGCCGACCCGCAGGACACCCGCGCCTGGACCGTGGGCCTGACGCTGCCCTGGACCGACTGGCAGCGCTCATGGTGGGGCGGCACCTGGCGGGGCCATTGGGACCTCTACGCCAGCCAGTGGACCTCGGACGGCGCTACAGGCCGCGTGCACAGCACCGTCCTGGGCATCAGCCCTGCGCTGCGCCTGCGGCCAGACCAGGGACACAGCCCCTGGTTCTTCGAGGGCGGCATCGGCGCCAGCTACGCCAGCCCGCGCTTTGTCACACGCTACAAGGAAATGAGCACCCGCTTCAACTTTGTGTCGCACCTGGCCATCGGTTTCAACCACGGTGCCGCGCAACAGCATGAATGGCAATTGCGCATCCAGCACAGTTCCAACGGCGGCATCAAAAAGCCCAACCCCGGGCAAAACTACCTGCAGCTGCGTTACGCACGCCATTTCTGAGGCCTGCGCCGCCACAACGCTGCGGCCGCTTTTTTCTTCCAGGGCTTCGCCCTCCCCCATCGTTTTGCCACCCCCCGCCAGGGTCGGCCCCGCTGCGCCCTGCAGCCCTGTGGATAAGTCTGTGTGAATTGCCGGCACAAGAGGCCACTTGTCCACAGCGACAGCCCACCGGCGAAAGTTGTTCATGGCCGCCCGCACCGGCAACAGGCCCCGGCCCACAGACTTTGAAACGCTGCAAACCACTGTCGCACCACAGAAAAAACCGCTTGTCCACAAAAAACGGCGTGCTCTACTACTACTGCTATTGAAATATAGAGACCTAAGAGAACAACATCCGCCCGCCTTCTTCGAACAACAGGGTGCTGGCGGCCCGCAGCAGGGCCCGGCCGGATGACACTGCAGGCCGTGTGGCCCTTGCCGGTGTGGTGCCAGGCCCGTTTCTGCGCCCTGGAGGGCCCTCGAAATGGTTTTGGAGGGGGTGGACGGCCTACGTGCTGCACCCCCCGGGAAACGGCCGCCAGTTGCGCAGGGCGATTTCCTGAACAAGGGAGCTTGCGCGGCACCCAAGGACAACCCGGGGGATAAATCCGGCATAACAGGGCACTTGTCCACAGACGGTGGGGAACATTGGCCTTTATCCCCGTTGGCGGCGCAGACCGCAGCAGCGCTTGCCCACAGCATGCAAGGTGGTGCAAGTGCCGGCCAGCACAGCAGAAAACCGCCTTGTCCACAGAACAGCGGCTCGCTTACTACTACTACTATGGATATATAGAGAAAGAGAGGAAGACAGGCAGCACCATCGCCCAGCCCGGCCCCCGCCGTATCAGAGGCGGGGCGCGCGCAACAGCCATTCCAGCGTTCCCACCGCCGTGGGTTTGCTGAAAAGATAGCCCTGGAAGGCCATGCAACCCATCTTGAGCAGCAGGGCGTGCTGTTCCGGGGTCTCCACCCCTTCGGCCATCACTTCGAGCCCCAGGCTGCGGCTGAGTGCGATGATGGTCTGCACAATGGCAGCGTCGTTCGGGTCGGTCAGCAGGTCACGCACAAAACTCTGGTCGATCTTGAGCTGGTGCAGGGGCATGCGCTTGAGGTAGCTCAGGCTGGAATAGCCGGTGCCAAAGTCGTCCAGCGCAAACAGCACGCCCAGCTGGCGCAGCGCCGTCATGGTGGCAATGGCGTCGTCCATGTCTTCGACCAGCAGGCTCTCGGTCAGTTCGAGCTTGAGCAGGTGCGCCGGGGCCTCATTGAAGGCCAGCGCCCGGGCCACGTCGTCCACAAAGCGGTTGTTGCGGAACTGGCGCGAACTCACGTTCACCGCCATGGTCAGGTGGCGCAACTGCGGGTCTTTTTGCCATTGCGCCAGCACCTTGCAGGCCGAATGCAGCACCCAGCGTCCCAGGGTCAGGATCAGACCGGTTTCCTCGGCGAGCGCAATGAAGTCCAGCGGCGAGACGAGGCCGCGCCCGGGGTGCTGCCAGCGCACCAGTGCCTCCACGCCCACGTAGCGGCTGGTGTGGTCCACCTGGGGCTGGAAGTGCAGAACGAACTGGTTGTGCGCCAGGGCGGCGCGCAGATCGGCCTCGAGCGCAGCGCGGGCGGTCACCACGGCCTGCATCTGCGGGTTGTAGAAACGCAGGGTGCTGCGGCCGGCCGTCTTGGCCTGGTACATGGCCAGATCGGCCTGCTTGAGCAGTTCGAGCACGCTGGTCTGCGTGCCCAGGAACGGCGCCACGCCGATGCTGGGCGTGCTGCGGTACTGGTAGCCCGCCAGCGCATAGGGCACCGAGAGCGCAGCCAGCACCTTCTCACCCACGCGGCGCGCTTCCAGGGCGAGGCTTTCGGGGTCGGTGTCCAGACCTTCGAGCATGACCACGAACTCGTCGCCGCCCAGCCGGGCCACCGTATCGACGCTGCGCACGCAGCCATTGAGGCGCTGGGCGACCTGCTGCAGCAGCAGGTCGCCCTTGTCATGGCCCAGGGTGTCGTTCAGGGTCTTGAAGTTGTCCAGGTCGATGAACAGCAGCGCACCCCCCTGGTGGTGGCGCTGCGCATTGCCCAGGGCCTGCTGCATGCGGTCGAGCAGCAGCATGCGGTTGGGCAGGCCGGTCAGGGTGTCGTAGAACGCCAGGCGCTGGATCTCGCGGTCGGTGGCCTTGCGCTGGCGGATGTCGGTATTGATCTCCAGGATCGAACCGGGCTCGTTGTCGTGGCCCGGCACCAGCGTCCAGCGCCCCTCCATGTCGATGGCCTGGCCGCCCTGGTCGTATTGCACGATCTCTCCAGCCCATTCGCCCTTGTCGAGCACGGCGCCGGTGGCCATGTGGAAATCACCCGGGTCGCGGTACAGCAGGGTCTCGATGGGCTGCCCCAGGGCCTCGTCGCGGGGCCGCCCATAGAGGCGTTCGGCGCTCTTGTTCCAGAAGGTGACGCGGCCGTGCAGGTCCCGTACCACGATGGCGTCCTGCGCCTTGTCCAGCAGCGAGGCCTGGTGGCGGATATGGGCATCGGCCTCCTGGCGTTCGATTTCTGCCGAGGCCCGGGCGGCAAAGATCTGCAGCGTGCTGGCCACAAAGTCGGCATCGGTCAACCGCTGATGGAACAGTACAAAAATGATGCCGGTGGGCTTGCCCGCACTGTCGCACAGCTGCTGCCCGGCGTAGCCCTGGGCCTGCAGTTGCCCCACGATGGGTGACAGGGGGTATTGCGCAGCAAGATCATGGGTCACCACATGCTGGCGCCGAGAGAGCAAAGCCGCACTGGGCGTGTGCTCCATTGCGTATTCGATGTTGGGCACCAGGGTGTCGTTGATCACCAGTGCCAGGGTCATCAGGCGCTGCTTTTCCCCTTCCTGGCAGGGCAGCAACCGGCCCACGCAGCCCACCTGGGCTCCCAGGGCCTCCGACATGTTGCGTGCCAGCTGCACAAAAAATTCGGTGCCGGTGGCAGCGGAAACGGCTGCAGCCATTTTCAGCACCGACGCCTGCAACCGCTGCTGCTCCTTGCGGGCACGCAGGCTCATGATGCCAAACGCCAGGTCGTTGGCCAGCTCCTGCAGCAGGGCGGTTTCCTCCGGCCCGATGTGCAGCACTTCGGGGGCATACAGATAGAGCAGACCGAAGGTATGCTGTGCCGTGCTCAGCGGCAGGCTGATGACGCCATGAAAACCGTGGCCATGCAAGCGCTCGGCAACGTCGGCAAAAGTAGGGTCGGTGTGCACATCGCGCACGATGACCGGCTGGCCGGAGCGCACCGTGGTTCCGGCGGGGCCCCGGCCCTGGGGCGTGTCGTCCGCCCAGGACAGCTCCAGCGTCTGCAGGTAGTCGGCGTGGTCACCAGCGTGGGCCACGATTTCGATGGTCTTGTGTGCATCGTCGCGCGCAAAACCGACCCAGCCGAGCTCATAGCCACCAATGTCCACCACGATGCGGCAGACGGACTGCAGCAGCGCCGTCTCGGAGGTGGCGCGCACCAGGATTTCGTTGCAGCTGCTGAGCATGTGGCGCGCGCGCGCCATGCGGGCCAGTTCGCGCTGCGCGCGCAGGCGTTCGGTGACGTTGGTCGCCATCACCTGGCGCGCGGCAATGCCGTTGAACGTGATGCCGCGCGAGGACACTTCGATGTCCATCACTTCGCCGCTTTTGTTGCGGTGACGGTACAGAACATTGTTGCGCGGCGCTTCGTGCGACATGGCCTGCACTTCGTCGTACAGGCGCTGACGGTCTTGCGGCAGCCACAGGTCGTGCATGCTCATGCGCAGGAACTGTTCCTCGCTGTAGCCATAGAGTTCCTGCATGGCCTGGTTGACCGCCAGAAACCGCAGGGTCTCGTCTTTCACATACACCCAGATGGGCTGCGGATGGGCATCAAACAGGTGTCTGTATTGCTGCTCCGACGCGCGCAGCCTGGCAGCCACCTGGCGCAGCTGCACCATGGCGCCCAGCGATTCCGACAGGATCTGCAGGTGCGCCAGATCGCGCTGGCTGAAAACGCCGGTGTGCTCCGACGTGACCTTGAGTGCTCCCACCACTGCGCCATCCACGCGCAGCGGCACGGCCAGGGCCGCGCGCACGCCGGTGCGTTCGTAGGCGTTGCCCAGTTCCCAGCCCTCGGCCGCGATGTCGTTGCACAGCACTGGCTGGCCAGCCTGCAGGTCGGGCCAGAGCAGGCTGTCGTGCAGCGGCAGCGCAGCGCCCACCGGGCGCACCCGCTGACCGGCGCAGGCCTGGGACACCAGGGCGTCGCCTTCGAGCATCTCCACCAGGGCTCCACTGGCGCCGCAGGCCTCCTGCGCGGCATGGGCCACCAGTTGCAGCACCTCGGGCAAAGGCATGTCGAGGGAGGAAATACGCTGTTGCACATGCACCAGTTCGGCGTGCGTGTGCGCCTCGCGCAGCACCTCCAGTTCGCCTTCCTTGCGGGCGCTGATGTTGGCCATGCCGCCCACCATGCGCAGGGGCCGGCCCTGGCTGTCCCGGGTGACGAAACCCTTGTCCAGAATCCAGAGATAGTGCCCGTCGCTGTGCTGTATACGGTATTCGGCGCGCCAGTGGCTTGCCGTGCCGGTGACTGCTGCACGCAGGGATTGGGCAATGTGTTCGCGGTCCTCGGGGTGCAGCAGGCGGAGAAAGGCTTCGGGTGTGGAGAAACCCTGTTCCAGGGAGATGCCCAGCATGGCCTGGAAATTTCCGCCCCACCACACCCGATCGGCGCGCACATCCCAGTCCCACAGCGTGTCGGAGGTGGCTTGCGCGATCAGCTGGAAGCGTTCCTCGCTCAGGCGCAGTGCGGCATCGGCCTGGCGCTGCTGGGTGATGTCCTGGAACGCGCCCTGCACGCGCAAGGCCCGGTTGTGCGGGTCGCGCACCGACTGCCCCACAATGCGCAGCCACAGCACGCAGGCCGGTGCCAGCTGCAACGGCACCTCGGTGTCGATGGGCTGCCCGTTCTGCACGCAGGCGGCAAAGGCCTGCTGCAGCGCACTGCGGTAGGGCTCCTTCACCAGGTCTAGCGCCTGCTGCGCCGTCTGAATCCTGTGTGCCAGGCCGTAGGAGTTTGCAATGTCCTGCGACCACTGCAGCTGCTGGCCCGGCAGAGCGACAGACCACCCGCCCACCTTGGCCAGGCGCCCCGCCACGCGCAGGGTCTTGGCCTGCTCCAGCAGGCGCCGACGGGCGCTTTTGCGTTCCAGTGCCAGGGATGCCAGTTGCAGTTGCTGCTGGTGCAGCGCAATCTGCGCCAGTGCCAGGCGGGCCAGGGCCTGCAGCGCCTGCAGGGGGTCGGTGTCTGCGCTGCGCTCCCGGGTATCCATGACCACCAGCGCGCCCATCGCCCGCCCTTGGGCGTCGACCAGGGGAGCGCAGGCATAAAAGCGAATGTGGGGGGCGCCCTGCACCATGGGGTGCCGGGCGAGCACCGGGTGTTGCGCCGCATTCAGCACCACCGTCGGGGCACCGCCCCCTTCGGGGCAGTGGGCGCACAACGGCTGGAAGCGCTCGGCGTCCGGGGCCGACAGCCCCACCGACGCCCGCAAGGGTGGCGTCACCCCGTCTGCGCAATGCAGCACCGCCATGGGTGCGTCAAAGACATGGGCTGCCAGCAGCGCGATCTGCTCCAGCGGTTCCAGCGGGGCAGGTTTGCGGGGCGCTGCGGAATCCGTCATGGCGTGCGCTGCTCCAGAAAGCCTGGCAGAGCGACGCGGGAGTGCAGGGGCGGCCGGTAAAAGCGCATCAGCAAAGGGTGGAAAGTTGACGCCGGGGGCGCGAAAAAGCGCTACGCCGCCATGCTACACCGTTGTCCTGCGACGGGTCAGGGCGCATCCAACGCCGCCGGTGGGCGCCCGTTTCAGGCGCCGGCGCGGCGTGTCCGCACGGCGCGGGCCAGGCCTTCGAGCACCGGCATCGTCTGCGCCAGGCTGATGCAGGCGTCCGTGACCGACACGCCATGCTGCAGGGCCTGGCCGGGCACAATGTCCTGGCGGCCTTCCCGCAGGTGGCTCTCGATCATCAGGCCGGTGATGCGCGCATCGCCCGCGGCGATCTGCTGCGCCACCTCGGCCGCCACGGCAATCTGGCGCTGGTGCTGCTTGCTGCTGTTCGCGTGCGATACATCGACCATCACCTGCTCGCGCAGGCCTGCGCCGCGCAGCAGGGCGCAGGCCGCTTCCACATCGGCGGCGCTGTAGTTGGGCTGCTTGCCGCCGCGCAGGATGACATGGCAGTCCTGGTTGCCGCGCGTCTCGAAAATGGCGGCCTGGCCCATTTTGGTCATGCCCATGAAGGCGTGGGTGGACTGCGCTGCCAGGATGGCGTCCGTGGCCACCTTCACGCCGCCGTCGGTGCCGTTCTTGAAACCCACCGGGCAGCTCAGGCCGCTGGCGAGCTGGCGGTGGCTCTGGCTCTCGGTGGTGCGCGCACCAATGGCGGCCCAGCTCACCAGGTCGCTGATGAACTGCGGCGACAGCAGGTCCAGGAACTCGGTGCCCACCGGCAGGCCCAGCGCCAGAATGTCCAGCAGCAGTGTGCGCGCCATTTCCAGCCCCTCGTTGATGGCAAAGCTGCCGTCCAGGTGCGGGTCGTTGATGTAGCCCTTCCAGCCCACGGTGGTGCGCGGCTTCTCGAAGTACACGCGCATCACCACGAGCAGATCGTCCTGCAGCGCATCGGCCTGCACCTTGAGCTGGCGCGCATAGTCCATGGCCTGGTCGTGGTCGTGGATGGAGCATGGCCCCACCACCACGACAAGCCGGTCGTCCTGCCCGTGCAGCACGCGCGAAATGGCGGCGCGGCTGCCTTCCACCAGCGCCAGGGCGGCGTCCGGCGTGGGCAGCCATTCCTGCAGCAGTGCGGGGGTGATCAAGGGACGCACGGCCTTGATGCGCGTGTCGTCGATGCGGGTGGTGTCGTGCGTGCTAGGCATGCGGGCGGGGCGGTGGACGTGGGTCATGATCCCCCGATTGTCGCGCGGACGGCTTGCAGGCCGCTGTCGAAGGTTCAGGGCCTGCGAAAGGCAGGGTTCTGGCGCGACCAGTGGCGCGACTGCAACTCGTCCAGGCGCACCGTGCCGCCACTGCTGGGCGCATGCACAAAACGCCCCTCCCCCACATAAATGCCTGCGTGCGAGGGGTTGCGGCCCCTGCCAAACACCACCAGGTCGCCGGTGCGCAGTTCGTCCACGTCCACGGCCTGGCCCCAGTCGCTCAGTTGGGCCACGGTGCGCGGCGGCGGCGTGCCCACGCGCAGGCGGTACACATAGCCAATCAGCCCACTGCAGTCAAAACCGGTGTCGGGGGTGTTGCCGCCATAGCGGTAGGGCGTGCCCACCAGACCCAGTGCGTGGATGGCGATGTCGTGCGCCTGCTCGTCACTCAGGGGTGAATACACCGGGGACCGGTGCGCGGCCGTTGGGGAGGGCGTACGAACGGTGCCGCAGCCGCCCAGCACCAGCAGTGCGGCTGCGGTGGCACCGAGGGCCAGGCTGTGAAGAACACGCATGGGGCAAGGGTAACGGATGGGGGCAGGGTCTTACAGCGACCCCGCCCCCAGCGTAGGGATATTGGTAAAAAATACCGTCAACGCAGGCTGGATCAGCGCTGGCAGCTCTCATTTTTACAACATCTGGGGCGTCACGCCACGGCGGTTGGGGTGGCGGACAGGCGCCGCTGCGCCAGCCGGTTGGCCACACTCACGATGGCCAGCACCGATGCTGTCACGATGTTGTGGCTGCTGCCCGCGCCAAAGGTTGATCCGGCCACGCCGTCCATGGCGGCTTCCACAATGGCCAGCGCCTGGGCATGGGCACCTGTGCCGGTGGAGCGTTCTTCGTAGTGGTCCACGCGCAGTGGCAAACCGAGCGCGTCCACTGTGGCGGCAATGGGCCCATTGCCCTGGCCGCGCAGGTGCAGGCGGGTCCCGTCGATGGTCACGTCCAGCTCAATGCCCTGCCCGTCTTCGTCGAGCTTGTGGCGGTGGCACACAATGGCCGCGTGCGCCGGGGTGTGCAGGTAGGTGGACTGGAACAGCGTCCACAACGCGCTGGCGTTCATCTCGGCTTCGCTGGTGTCCGTCTCGCGCTGCACCACGGCGCTGAACTCCACCTGCATGCGCCGGGGCATCACCACGCCATGTTCCCGTTCGAGCAAGAACGCAATGCCGCCTTTGCCCGACTGGCTGTTCACGCGGATCACGCTGTCGTAAGTGCGGCCCAGGTCTGCGGGGTCGATGGGCAGATACGGCACTTCCCACAAGGCATGAGGGTCCTGTGCGGCAAAGCCTTTCTTGATGGCGTCCTGGTGCGAGCCCGAGAACGCGGTGAATACCAGATCACCCGCATAGGGGTGGCGCGGGTGCACCGGCAGCGCGGTGCATTCCTCGGCTACACGGGCGACGGCGGTGATATCGGAGAAATCCAGGCCCGGCTGCACACCCTGCGTGTACATGTTCAGAGCCAGCGTCACGATGTCCACGTTGCCGCAGCGCTCGCCGTTGCCGAACAGGCAGCCTTCCACGCGCTGCGCGCCGGCCATCATGGCCAGCTCGGCGGTGGCCACGCCCGTGCCTCGGTCGTTGTGCGGGTGCACCGACAGCACGATGTGCTCACGCGGCGACAGGTGGCGGTCCATCCACTCGATCTGGTCGGCAAAGACGTTGGGCGTGGCGTTTTCCACCGTGGTGGGCAGGTTGATGATGATGGGGCGGCCGGGCCCAGCGTTCCAGGCGGCAATGGCGGTCTGGCAGGCCTTGAGCGACACATCCAGCTCGGTGGCGCTGAAGGTCTCGGGCGAGTACTGCAGCGTCCACTGGGTGCCGGGCTGCGCGTCGGTGAGTTGCCGGAGGTAGCCCACATGGTGCGCAATGAGCTGCATCACCTGCGTCACGTTCATGCCAAACACGATGCGCCGCCACGCGGGGGCCGTGGCGTTGTACAGGTGCACGATGGCGCGGGGCGCGTCTTTCACGGCTTCCACGGTGCGCGCGATCAGGTCTTCGCGCGATTGGGTCATGACCATGATGGTCACGTCGTCGGGAATCAGGTTTTCATCGATGAGGCGGCGCACGAAGTCGAAATCGATTTGCGATGCCGCCGGAAAGCCGACCTCGATCTCCTTGAAGCCAATGCGCACCAGCTCGTGGAACAGGCGCATCTTGCGCTCGCCGTTCATCGGCTCGAACAGCGCCTGGTTGCCGTCGCGCAGGTCGGTGGAGAGCCACACGGGCGCGCGGGTGATGCTGCGGTTGGGCCACTGGCGGCCGGTCAAAGCGACTGGGGCGATGGGCTGGTATTTGGTAGCGGGCTGGGCAATCATGAGAGGCTCCACGAACAGAGTGTGCGGTGTGCATGGCACGGTGCACGGGTCAGACGAAATCAAGTCGAATGACATCCCCTGCAGCCCTTTGCGTGTGCAAAGGCTGGTTCGCGGGCCGGGGTCAGGGGGAGATCAGATGTTGCGCTGAGCGGCAACGGTGGCAAGCGCAGGCAGACCCCGGCCAGGCACTAGGCCTAGCGACAGGGTGGATAGGAGCATGCTGCGTTGCATAGCGGGTCATGCTAGCACAGGGCCGTCGCCGCGCACAATACTTCAAGAAAAAATAGCCTACAGCGCTTTATTCATCAGCGCTGCAAGCTATCAAATAAATAGCAGCAAGTGCTATTTCTTGATCCGGTCCGGCGTAAAGAACAGCCCTATGCCCACCGCAATCAGAATGAGCGGCCACCAGGTGCGCAGCAGTTCGCGCAGGCTGATGTCGATCACGCCCAGGTTGGTCAGCAGCATGAAGCCGCCTGCCAGGATCAGCACGATGGCTGCAATGTTGCCGCGCATGGAAAACTCCTCAGGGTTGGGTGTTGACAGCTTATCGCCCCATGGGCGAGACACCGATCAGCAGCGCATGCGCCCAGAAGGCAAACGCCGCCCAGGCTACCAGGCCCAGCACCACCGTCATGGCCGTGCCGGCCAGTGTGCCGCTGGGGTAGCTCGTGCCCTGGGCGCGGTCGCGCTGGCGGGCGGCGCGAAAGTCCAGCACGGCCCACAGCAGAAAGCTGCCAAACAGCAGCACATCGGCCAAGTTGCCGTTGGAGAGCAGGTGTGCCAGCGCCCACACCTTCACGGCAAGCACCATGGGGTGGTGCAGTCGGGCCTTGAGGGCGTTGCGCGGAACATAAGCGGCGACCAGCAGGATGAAGGCTGCCAGCGTCAGCAGCGAGGCCGCGTGGCGCATGGCCACGGGCGGTGCCCACAAGACCACCGGGTCCTGGCGTGCCAGGCCGTAGCCCCACACGACAAGGACCAGGCCAGCAAACGAGAGCAGCGAATACAGTCCCTTCCACCGGCCTTCGCCCAGGCGCTCCCGCACGCGCGTGCGCCAGCCATCGGCCACGATGCGCACGGAATGCACGCCGAGAAAAAGAACCAGTCCAAGGATCAGCAGCGACATGGGGGAAAACCTTTGCAGTGGGTTGAGGCGGCCCATTATCGGCAGATGGCGCAAGCCGTGCAGCCTTGCTGCGCACTGCACGCGCATAATGGCCACCCACCCCGCACCCCTGCGAAGCCACTCAAGCAGGCTTCGCTTCCCCCACACCATGCCCGGCTACGAAACCAAGCAAGAGAGCATCGCCGTGGCGGGCGTGGACAACCTGCATATTCGCTCCCTGCTCGACCGCCAGCAGTTCGCCGACCCGCTGGGCCTGGCCGAGCGCCTGGGCATCTCGTCGGCCACCTGGCCGCTGTTTGGCCTGCTCTGGCCCTCGGGTGGGCAGCTGGCCCTGCAGCTGGCCGGGCGCACGGTGCAGCCGGACGAACGCGTGCTGGAGATGGGCTGCGGCCTGGCCCTGCCCAGCCTGGTCGCGCACCGCCGGGGTATGGACATCACGGCCAGCGACAGCCACCCGCTCACGGCCCGCTTTTTGCGCAACAACCTGCGCCTCAATGGCCTGGCGCCCATGAAGTACCGGCATGGGGCCTGGGATGCCCCTGCCGCCAGTGCCGGGTTTGGCGCCCATTCCACCACCTTGCGCGGGCGCTATGACCTGCTCGTCGGCAGCGACCTGCTGTACGACCGCGATGCCAGCATGGCGCTGGCCGGGTTCATTGGCCGCCACGCGCAGCCGCAGGCCGAGGTCTGGATCGTGGACCCCGACCGGGGCAACCGCCCTGCCTTTTCGCGGCAGATGCAGGCCCTGGGTTTTGGCCTGCGCGAGCAGCGGCTGGACACCGCCGCCACGGCACAGGCGGCGCAGTACAAGGGACGCCTGCTCGTCTATCGCCGCAGCGCCTGAGCGGCCCCATGCTGGGCCAGAAATCCCGGCAATCGCGCCTTGGCGCAGGCCTGCAGCGCCATCAGAAAACCATGCCCCGGCGCGGCCACGCCCCAGCGTTCGCCCAGGTCCTGCTGGATGCGCAGCAGCAGTGCGGCAGTCACCTGTGCGTCGGCCAGTGCCCGGTGCGCGCGGCCCGCGCTGGGCAGGCGGTGAAAGCGCGCCAGCGTGCCCAGCTGGTGGTTGGGCGCCTCGGGGTACAGGCGGCGCGAGAGCCGCACCGTGCACGCAAAAGGCTGTGCCGCCGCGCACCCGGCGCGCGCCAGTTCGGCCTGCCAGAAACCCCGGTCGAACGCTGCGTTGTGTGCCACCAGCGGCGTCTCGCCCACGAAGCGGCTGGCCTGCGCCATCACTTCAGACGCCGGAGGCGCCTCGGCCACCATGGCGTTGGTGATGCCGGTGAGCTGGGTGATGAAGGGCGGCACCCACACGCCGCCGTTCATCAGGCTTTGGTAGCTGTCGACCACCGCGCCGCGCTCCACGATCACGATGGCCACCTCGGTCGCGCGCGCACCCTGGCCGGGCGAGCTGCCGGTGGTTTCAAAGTCGATCACGGCGATGCGGGAAGTCATCGCCCGAGTTTAGTGCCAAAACGCCATCCAGGCCTTATGGACAAAGCGCTGGCAGCTACAAAAACAAAAGCGAAAGAAGAGCCTGGGGCGCTTATTCAAAAACCGCCCGGTGCGCCTGCACCGCCTGCAGCACCAGCGGGTGCAGCCCCGCGCCGCCGCTGTCCACATGGGCCAGGAAGCGCTGGCGCATGCGTGGCACCCAGAACTTGCGGATGTGCAGCGCCACGCCTTCGAGCGCTTCGGCGCGGTCGGGCATGGCGTCAAAAAAGGCGGCAATCTGGTTGGCCATCTTGACCAGGGGATCAGTGTGCATGGGGAGTGGCCTTGTTCAAGGGGGTTGCGCCCAGCGGGCCCCAGCCCAGGCGTTCGGGGCCGCAGTAGACCACCAGGTCTTGCTGGCGTGCAAAGCCCACCAGGGTGAGACCGGCGCGCTCGGCGGTGGTCACGGCAAACGACGTGGGGGCCGACACGGCGGCCAGCAGGGGCACCCCGGCAGCGGCGGTTTTTTGCACCATCTCGAAGCTGGCGCGGCTGGTGACGGCGATGAAGCCCTGCGCCGCGTTCACGTTGTTCAGCGCCAGCGCGCCAATGAGCTTGTCGAGCGCGTTGTGGCGGCCCACGTCCTCGCGCAGCCAGCGCACCTCGCCGCCCGCGCTGCACCAGGCGGCCGCATGCACGGCGCCCGTGGCCTGCTGCAGGGTTTGCAGTTCGCAGAACTGCGCCATGGCGCGGGCAATGGCGGCGCGGTCGAGCGGGCCGGTGTCGGCAATCGATGGAAGGGGTGGCAGCGTGCGCGCCACATGGGCCAGGCTCTCGGTGCCGCACAGGCCGCAGCCGGTGCGGCCCGTCATGGAGCGGCGGCGCTCTTTCAGGCGCGCAAACGCCCCGGCCGCCACCGACAGGTGCAGCGTGATGCCCAACTCGGAGGCTTCTTCCTCCACGCCATAGAGCTCGCTGGCGTCCGACAGGATGCCCTCGCTGAGCGAAAAACCCAGGGCGAAATCGGTCAGATCGAGCGGCGTGGCCAGCATCACGGTGTGCGAGATGCCGTTGTATTCCAGCGCTACGGGCACTTCGTCGGCCACCCAGTCGTCCACGCTGTAGTCGTTGCCGCCGCGCACGCCGCGCACGGGCAGGGCGCGGGCGCCTTCGCAAAAAGCGACGGCCTCGGGCGGTATCTGGGGGGGCGGTGTCTTGCGTCGTTGCATGGGAAGCTCCACCCTCATGATGCCTGCGCCACCCCGGCCGTGCGCGCGGCCAGCAGGGCCTGCTGCACCTGGTCAAAGCGCTGGTGCTCCTTTTGCCAGGCCGAGGGCTGCGTCACCGGCATCACCTGCACGGCCGTCACCTTGTACTCGGGGCAGTTGGTGGCCCAGTCGGAGTTGTCGGTGGTGATCACGTTGGCGCCCGATTCGGGGAAGTGGAAGGTGGTGTACACCACGCCCGGCTGCATGCGCGCAGACACCTCGGCGCGCAGCACCGTCTCGCCCGCGCGGCTCTGGATGCCCACCCAGTCGCCGTTGCGGATGCCGCGCTCCTCGGCGTCGTGCGGGTGGATCTCCAGCCGGTCTTCGCTGTGCCATTGCACGTTGTCGGTGCGCCGCGTCTGCGCGCCCACGTTGTACTGCGACAGGATGCGCCCCGTGGTCAGCAGCAGCGGAAAGCGCCGCGTGACCTTCTCGTCCGTCGCCACATACTGCGTGACCATGAAGCGCCCCTTGCCGCGTACAAACTGGTCCACGTGCATGGTGACTGTGCCCTCGGGCGGGGTGTGCTCGTTGCAGGGCCACTGCACGCTGCCCAGCTTGTCGAGCAGCGGGTAGTTCACACCGGCAAAGCTCGGCGTGAGCGCGGCAATCTCGTCCATGATCTGCGAGGGGTGCGTGTACGGCATCTCGTAGCCCAGCGCGCGCGCCAGCAGCACCGTCACCTCCCAGTCGGCATAGCCGCCCAGCGGCGCCATCACCTTGCGCACGCGCGAGATGCGGCGCTCGGAGTTGGTGAAGGTGCCGTCCTTTTCCAGGAAAGACGAGCCCGGCAGGAAGACGTGCGCGTATTTGGCGGTTTCGTTCAGAAAGATGTCCTGCACCACGATGCAGTCCATCGCCATCAGCGCGGCCGCCACGTGCTGCGTGTTGGGGTCGGACTGCACCACGTCCTCGCCCTGGCAATACAGGCCCTTGAATTCGCCCGCCACGGCGGCGTCGAACATGTTGGGAATGCGCAGGCCCGGCTCGGGGTTGATGCTCACACCCCAGGCCGCTTCAAAGGCGCCGCGCACCGTGCTGTCCGACACATGGCGGTAGCCCGGCAGTTCATGCGGGAAGGCGCCCATGTCGCACGAGCCCTGCACGTTGTTCTGCCCACGCAGCGGGTTCACGCCCACCCCCTCGCGGCCCACGTTGCCGGTGGCCATGGCCAGGTTGGCAATGCCGATCACCATGGTCGAACCCTGGCTGTGCTCGGTCACGCCCAGGCCGTAATAGATGGCGGCATTGCCAGCCTTGGCATACAGGCGGGCGGCGCCGCGCATCTCGGCAGCGGGCACGCCGGTGATGGACTCGGTGGCTTCGGGCGAATGCTCGGGCTGGGCGACGAACGTGCGCCAGTCGTTGAACGACTGGGTGTCGCAGCGCTCGGCCACAAAAGCCTCGTCGACCAGGCCTTCGGTGACCACCACATGCGCCAGCGCGGTGATGAGGGCCACGTTGGTGCCGGGCTTGAGCTGCAGGTGGTGTGCGGCGCGGATGTGCGGCGACTTGACCAGATCAATGCGGCGCGGGTCGGCCACGATGAGTTGGGCGCCCTGGCGCAGGCGCTTTTTCATGCGCGAGCCAAATACCGGGTGGCCGTCGGTCGGGTTGGCGCCGATGACCATGATGACGTCCGCCTTCTCCACGGACTTGAAGGTCTGCGTGCCGGCCGAGGTGCCCAGCGTGACGCCCAGGCCGTAGCCGGTGGGCGAGTGGCAGACGCGCGCGCAGGTGTCCACGTTGTTGTTGCCAAAGGCGGCGCGCACCAGCTTTTGCACCAGGTAGCCCTCTTCGTTGGTGCAGCGTGACGACACCAGGCCGCCAATGGCATCCTTGCCGTGCTCGGCCTGGATGCGGCGGAATGCGCCTGCCGCGTGCGCCAGCGCCTCTTCCCAGCCCACCTCGCGCCACGGGTCGGTGATTTTTTCGCGCACCATGGGCTTGGTGATGCGGTCCTTGTGCGTGGCGTAGCCCCAGGCAAAACGGCCTTTCACGCACGAATGGCCTTCGTTGGCCTTGCCGTCTTTCCAGGGCACCATGCGGATGACTTCGCTGCCCTTCATCTCGGCCTTGAAGCCGCAGCCTACGCCGCAATACGCGCAGGTGGTGGTCACGCTGTGCTCGGGCTGGCCGAGCAGGATGACTTTTTTCTCTTCGAGCGTGGCCGTGGGGCAGGCCTGCACGCAGGCGCCGCAGCTCACGCAGTCCGACTCCATGAAGCTGCCGCCCTGCCCCGCCGTGATGCGCGACTCGAAGCCGCGGCCGGTGATGGTCAGCGCAAACGTGCCCTGGGTTTCTTCACACGCGCGCACGCAGCGGTTGCACACAATGCATTTGGCCGGGTCGTAGGTGAAGTACGGGTTGGACTCGTCCTTCTTGTCGTCGAAGTGGTTGGCGCCCTCAAACCCGTAGCGCACGTTGCGCAGGCCCACCACACCGGCCTGGGTCTGCAGCTCGCAGTCGCCGTTGGAGGCGCAGGTCAGGCAGTCGAGCGGGTGGTCGGAGATGTACAGCTCCATCACGCCCTTGCGCAGGTCCTGCAGCTTGTCGGTTTGCGTGCGCACCTTCATGCCGGGCTCGGCCGGGGTGGTGCACGAGGCCGGGTAGCCCTTGCGCCCTTCGATTTCGACCAGGCACAGGCGGCACGAGCCAAAGGGCTCCAGGCTGTCGGTGGCGCACAGTTTGGGCACCTGGATGCCCGCGTCCACGGCGGCGCGCATGAGCGAGGTGCCGCGCGGCACGGTGACCTCTGCGCCGTCGATCTCCAGCGTGACGAGGTCGGTGGAGGTGCTGGCGGGCGTGCCGTAGTCGATTTCAGTGTGTTGGCTCAGCATGGGTGTCCTCTCAGATCACGTTCTCAGTTTTTGCACGGTGCGTTGCAGCGCCGCCGATGCATGGCACCGACGCGGCCCCCCACCAGGGCTCCCGCGCAAGGGCCGCTCCGCCGCGCTGGGAGCGTTCCCCTGCCCGCAGCGCGCAGCGCTGCGAGAGCGGGGGGAAGGAGTGAAACGACATAGGGGGGTGTTTCATTTCAGTCCGGCGCGGCAAGACCGAAGTCCTGCGGGAAATGTTTCAGGGCCGAGGTGACGGGAATCGGCGTCATGTTGCCCATGGCGCACAGCGAGCCGTGCACCATGGTGTCGCACAGATCGCGCAAAAGCGCCACCTGCTGCGGGCGCTGCTGGTTGGCGCGGATCTTGTCGATCACCTCCACGCCGCGCGTCGAGCCGATGCGGCACGGCGTGCATTTGCCGCACGATTCGATCGCGCAGAACTCCATGGCGTAGCGCGCCAGGCGCGACAGGTCGGCCTGGTCGTCGTGCACCACGATGCCGCCGTGGCCAATGCCTGCGCCGATGGCGGCGTAGGCCTCGTAGTCGAGCGGAATGTCCCACTGCGATTCGGGCAGGTAGGCGCCCAGCGGCCCGCCCACCTGCACCGCCTTGATCGGCCGTCCCGTGGCAGAGCCGCCGCCATAGTCATACAGCAGCTCGCGCAGTGTCAGGCCAAAGGCCGTCTCCACCAGCCCGCCATGTTTGACGTTGCCCGCCAGCTGAAACGGCAGCGTGCCATGCGAGCGGCCCACGCCAAAGTCGCGGTAAAACGGCGCGCCCCGCGCCAGGATGATGGGCACGCTGGCCAGCGTGATGACGTTGTTGATGACGGTGGGCTGCCCAAACAAACCGGCCAGTGCAGGCAGCGGCGGCTTGGCGCGCACGATGCCGCGCTTGCCCTCGATGCTCTCGAGCAGCGCGGTTTCTTCGCCGCACACATAGGCACCCGCGCCCTTGCGCACCTGCAGGTGAAACGCCCTGCCCGAGCCCAGCACGCTGGCGCCCAGAAAGCCCCCGGCCTCGGCCAGCGCAATCGCGGCGTTCAGCGTGGCAATGGCGTGCGGGTATTCCGAGCGCACATAGATGTAGCCCTGCGTGGCGCCCACGGCCAGCGCGGCAATGGCCATGCCTTCGATCAGCATGAAGGGGTCGCCCTCCATGGTCATGCGGTCCGAGAAGGTGCCCGAGTCGCCCTCGTCGGCATTGCAGACGATGTACTTTTGCACCGCCGGCGCGCCTGCCACCGTCTTCCACTTGATGCCCGCCGGAAACGCCGCACCACCGCGCCCGCGCAGGCCCGAATCGATCAGCGTCTGCACGATGGCTTCGGGCGGCATGGCAATGGCGTTGCGCAGGCCGTCGAAACCGCCATAGGCCTGGTAGTCGGCCAGCGAGCGCGGGTCGGTCATGCCCATGCGCGCAAAGGTCAGGCGCTGCTGGCGCGCCAGGTAGGGAATGGCGCCGGTCGGCCCATGGCACAGCGGGTGCGCGCCACCCGTGGCCAGGCCCGCGTCGAACAGCCCCGGCACATCGCTGGGCGCCACGGGGCCATAGGCCACGCGCCCGGCGGGCGTGGCCACTTCGACCAGGGGTTCGAGCCAGAACAGGCCGCGCGAGCCGTTGCGCACGATGTGCACATCCAGGCCCCGCGCTGCCGCTTCTTGTGCGATGCATTGGGCCACCGCGTCGGCACCCACGGCCAGCGCGGCCGAGTCGCAGGGAACATAAACGGTGACAGCGCTCATGCGGCCTCCCGCGCCTGCGCGACCAGCGCATCCAGCTTGTGCGGCGTCATGCGCGCGTGCACCTGCCCGTCCACCGTGATGGCGGGCGACGAAGCGCACAGGCCCAGGCAGTAGGCGGGCTCGACCGTGAAACGGCCGTCGCCCGACTCGGCATGCAGGCCGCAGCCCAGGTGCTGGCGGGCGTGCGCCAGCAGCGCCTCGGCGCCCATGGCCTGGCAGGCTTCGGCGCGGCAGACCTGCACCGTGTGCGGCGTGGGCGGGCTGCTGCGAAAGTGGTGGTAGTAGCTGATGACGCCATGCACCTCGGCGCGCGAGAGGTTCAGCGCGTCGGCAATCGTGGGCACGGCGTCCGGCGGCACGTAGCCCAGGGCGTCCTGCAGCGCGTGCAGGATGGGCAGCAGCGCGCCGGGTTCGCTGGCCAGCCGTGCCAGCACGTCCTGCACCGCGCTGTCCACGTCCGGCCGCAGGGCGGCGGTGTGGTGGAGGGGGCTCGTCGTCATCGTGGAAATCCTGTGTTGTCTTTGGTTGATTGCTTCAAAAATGAGAGCTGGTGGCGCTTGTTGTATATGGGTTCTGAATATTTTTGTCTTCAAAACCCAGTCACATCAAGCGCTGGCAGCTATCAAATTTGAACTGCAGGGCGGCTCAGTGGAAGAACTTGGCCGCGCTCTCCAGCGTTCGCCAGATGCCCCAGGCCAGCGGTATCCCCACCGCAACCCAGGCCAGGGCCACCACGGCCGCCGGGGTGTTGCCGCCACCGGCCAGGCCGGGGCCGCTGCCCACCTCGTTGGCCACGGCGCGGTCGTGCGCCAGGTGCTTCTCGTGGGTCAGCTCCTCGGGGCTCATGAACCACTTGGCATTGAGCGGGCGGATCATCAGGTTGCAAATCAGGCCAATGGCCAGGAAGCCCACCAGGATGTACATGGTCTGGTTGTACACCTGCGCGCGCGGCAGGCCCAGGCCGATCTGGTACTCGCGCATGTAGTTCACCACCACCGGGCCGATGATGCCGGCCGTGGCCCAGGCCGTGAGCAGGCGGCCATGGATGGCGCCCACCATCTGCGTGCCGAACAGGTCTGCCAGGTAGGCCGGCACGGTGGAAAAACTGCCGCCGTACATGCTCAGGATGATGCAGACTGCGCCCACGAACATGAGCTGGCTGCCCGCCGCCGCGCTGGCCGGAATGCTGAAATACAGCAGGCCGCCCAGAATGAAGAACACCGCATAGGTGGTCTTGCGCCCCAGCCGGTCGGATGCGCTGGCCCACACAAAGCGCCCGCCAATGTTGAACAGCGACAGCAGCGCGGTAAACCCGGCCGCAATCGCAGCGATGGAGGCGAGCTGGCCCTTGTCCAGTTCGCCAAAGGCCTTGTCCAGCCCGATCAGATGGCCGCCAAACACTTCCTGCAGCATGGGGCTGGCCATGCCGATCACGCCGATGCCGGCGCTCACGTTCATGCACAGCGCCATCCACACCAGCCAGAACTGCGGAATGCCCCAGACCTTGTTCACGTGCACATGGTGCTGCGTGATCATGGTGTTGTGCTTGAGGGCGGCAGGCGGCGTCCAGCCTGCGGGCTTCCAGCTGCTGGGGGGCACACGGTAGCCCAGGGCACCGGCCATCATGAAGACGAAGTAGATCGCTGCCATGGCCAGAAAGGTCTGCACCACGCCCACGCTGGTGGGGGTGGCAAATGCCTTCATCAGCCCGGCCGCCAGGGGCGAACCGATCATGGCGCCGCCGCCAAACCCCATGATGGCCATGCCCGTGGCCATGCCGCGCCGGTCGGGGAACCACTTGATCAGCGTGGACACGGGTGAGATATAGCCCAGCCCCAGGCCAATGCCGCCAATCACGCCCGAGCCCAGCCACAGCAGCCACAGCTGGTGCGTGTACACCCCCAGTGCCGAAATCACCAGGCCGCCGCACCAGCACAGGGCCGACACCACACCGGCCTTGCGCGGCCCGGCGCGCTCAAGCCAGCCGCCCCACAGCGCGGCCGAGCAGCCCAGCAGCACGAAGAACAGGGTGTACATCCAGCCCAGGCTGGAGATGCGCCAGTCGCAGGTGGTGGTGAACAGTTCGGCCAACAGCGACATGTCCTTGGGGCAGGCCTGCGCGGCCGTCACGCCCAGGGCGCGCGAGAGCGGCAGCCAGAACACCGAGAACCCGTAGGCCATGCCGATGCACAGGTGGATGGCCAGCGCCGCCGGTGGCACCAGCCAGCGGTTGAAGCCCGGCCCGGCAATGGTTCGCTCCTTCTCCAGCCAACCGGCGATGCCGTTTGACTGCCCCATGGGTTCCAGCACAGCTGACATGTATGTCTCCTTGGTGTTGTTCGAACGCGCTCTGTGGCGCTCCGCGGAGTGTCTGCAAATGGCCGTGCCGGGTCTAATTCTTTGTCGTGATGGGTCGATACAAAGCAAAAATCAGGGTTTACCAGGGGGCGGCGCGGTGCCGAACAGGTTGCCGTGCTCGGCCGCCTGTGCCAGCCATTGGGGGCCCTGGGCAAAGTCCAGCGCGGCCTCCAGCGTGCGCGAGAGGCGGTTGCTCTCGTGCACCATGAGGGCAATGGGCACCTCGATGAACGGCTCGGTCAGCGGCAGCGCCTCCAGTTCGCCATAGCCCTGCACGGCGTCCACCAGCGCGCCCGGCATGATGCTGCTGACCCGGCCGGCCACCACGGCGAGCGCCAGGGTGAGGATGGAGTTGGTCTCGATGGCCGGGCGCGGCACCACCTGCGCGCGGCGAAAGGCGCTGTCCACAATGGCGCGGTTGTGCATCTCGCCCGTCAGCAGGCACAGCGGCAGCGCCGCCGCTTCGGCCCAGGTGGTGGAAGGGCCCTTTTGCAGACCGGTGGGCGAGGGCGCGCTGGCCCGGCGCAGCAGAAAGTAGTGCTCGGTGTACTGCGGCACCACGCGCAGCGGTGCGCGGGTGCCCTCCAGGCGTTCGGGGTAGCCCATGGCCATGTCGAGCACCATGTTCTCCAGGCCCGACTCCAGCTCGGATGAACTCATGGAGCGCAGCGTGCAGACGATGCCCGGGTGCAGGTCGTGCAGCATGCCCACCAAGCGCGCCGCAATCGGCATGCACATGGGCACGGCGCCAATGTGCAGCTGCCCGCTGGGAGAATCTGCGCTGCTTTGCAGCTCCTGCTGCAGCAGCTCGTGCTCGCGCAGCATGCGCCGTGCGCTCGCCAGCACGCGCTCCCCTTCTGTGGTAAACCCGGCAAAACTGCGCCCCCGCGTGACGATGGCCACGCCCAGGCTTTCCTCCAGCGCACGCAGCGCGTTCGACAGCGCGGGCTGCGTCACATGGCAGGCCAGCGCGGCACGGCCAAAGTGGCGCTGTTCATCGAGCGCCAGCAGGTACTTGAAGGAAACGAACAGGTTCACGCCAACACCTCACATCGCACAGGGTCCCGGCGCCTCGCAGCGGCGCATCGGGCGGCGATTGTGCCCGCACAGGCTTGCAGCAGCTTTGCAGGGCAGGTGGGGTCAGGGGAAAGAATGAATCAAAATGGCTGTCAGCGCTTGCTGGGCCAGCGCTGACAGCTATCAAAACAAAAGCATCACGCCTTCTTCAAAAATTCGGACTTGAGCAGCATGCTGCCCAGGTCGGTCTTGCAGTCCACGTTGTGCCCGTCGGCGCCATCGACCAGGCGAATTCCCTTGATCTTGCTGCCCTTTTTCAGCGTGGACGACGAGCCCTTGACCTTGAGGTCTTTCACCAGAATCACGGCGTCGCCATCCTGCAGCGGGTTGCCGTTGGCATCGCGCACCACGCCATCGCCCGTGGCCTCGTCGTCCCCGCTGGCGGCGGCCTGCGGCCATTCGTGCGCGCAGTCCGGGCAGATGAAGTTCTCTCCATCGGGGTAGGTGTTCGATAGTTTTTTCCAAAAGCCTTATCTTGTAAAGCCATTAATGTTCCGCTGACCAAAAGCGGCTTTTCTGTTCCGCTCAATTTTGCATAATCGCGGACGTAGTTATGTAATTCACGCGAAA
>JAPKHH010000048.1:0-23366 GCA_026647025.1 Giesbergeria sp. | reverse complement strand
GGCTGCACATGGGTTGAAGGCCCACCGGCCACCCGAAATCAGGGGCCGCCTTCGGGCGGCCTTTTTCATGGCTGTCGGCCGTGGAAAGCAAAAAGCCCGCAGAAGCGGGCATTTGCAAGGGAAGGCCTGTCGGTGCCTCCTGGGCACCTGCGCCACCCGTCAGAAGCGGGCGGGTGCGCGTTTGCGGTCGCGTTCGTCTTCGGGCCAGGCGGTCAAGAGGGTGTTTGCAGTCATGTGGAAAACTCCTGTGATGGGCTTACAACGGGACTGCCATCCCCGGGGTTGACGTACCGGCCGAAAAAAAAGCAACAAGGGATGACCCGGGGTGATTGAATGTGTTTTTTGCTATTCAAATGATAGCTTCGAGCGCTTTGCTGTAAAGCGCTTGAGCCAAAAAACTACATCATTCTGCGCGCTGCCTACGCAGCAGCAGACACCGTTTCCAGTTGCGATGAAAGCTCCAGCCAACGCTCTTCCAGCGCTTGCGTCTCATCGTTGCAGGCCTTCAGGCGGCGGCCACAGTCTGCAATCTCGGCCGGCGGCAGCGCCTGGGTGAGGCGGTTCTCCAGCACCCGACGCTCCTCGGCCAGTTCTGCCAGTCGCTTGTCCACTTGTTCCAGCTCGCGCTTGTAGGGCCGCAGCTTTTCGGTCAGTTGCTGGCGTGCCTGGGCGTCCTGCTTGCGTTGCTCCTTGGCATCCAGTGCCGCTGCCTTGCCCTCCGTTGGCGAAGGGGCGGCCGCCGTGATGGGCGGGGCCACGCTCGCAACGGCGGCTTGCTGCTGTGCAGCCGCCTCGGTCTTGGCCAGTTCGCGCTGGCGCTTGGCTTCGTCGAGCAGGTAGCGCTGGTAGTCGTCCAGATCGCCGTCGAACGGTCCCACCGCCCCGCGCCCCACCATCCAGAACTCGTCGCACACGGCGCGCAGCAGGGCGCGGTCGTGGCTGACCAGCATGACGGTGCCTTCGAACTCGTTGAGCGCCATGGACAGCGCCTCGCGCGTGGCCAAGTCGAGGTGGTTGGTGGGCTCGTCCAGCAGCAGCAGGTTGGGGCGCTGCCAGACGATCATGGCCAGCACCAGGCGGGCCTTTTCGCCGCCGCTCATGCTGCCCACGCTCTGCTTGACCATGTCGCCGCTGAAGTTGAAGCTGCCCAGGTAGCTGCGCAAATCCTGCTCCCGGCTGGGCTCGCGGCTGTTCGGGCCAAGCTCGCGGGCCAGGCGGATCATGTGCTCGAGCGGGTTCTCCTGCGGGCGCAGCACGTCGAGTTCCTGCTGGGCGAAGTAACCAATCGACAGGCCCTTGCCCTCGGTGATGGAGCCGGCCAGCGGCGCCATGGTGCGGGCAATGGTCTTGACCAGTGTGGATTTGCCCTGGCCATTGGCGCCCAGGATGCCGATGCGCTGGCCGGCCAGCACGCTGCGGCTGACGTTGTGCAGAATGGTCGTTTTTACACCGTCCTCGCCCAGGTAGCCGAAGGAGGCATCCGAAATCGCCAGCATCGGGTTGGGCAGGTTCGTCGGTTCCTTGAATTCAAAGGTGAATTCGGCATCGGCCAGCACGGGCGCGATCTTTTCCATGCGTTCGAGGGCCTTGACCCGGCTTTGCGCCTGCTTGGCCTTGCTGGCCTTGGCTTTGAAGCGGGCGATGAACTTCTGCAGGTGGGCAATCTTGTCCTGCTGCTTGGAAAAGCTGGCTTGCTGCAGTTCCAGTTGCTGGGCGCGCAGGTCTTCAAACTTGCTGTAGTTGCCGCCGTAGCGCGTGAGCTGGGCGTGGTCGATGTGCATGGTCACGTCGGTCACGGCGTCGAGAAACTCGCGGTCGTGGCTGATGACGATCATCGTGCCCTCGTAGCGCTTGAGCCAGGCTTCCAGCCAGACCAGGGCGTCCAGGTCCAGGTGGTTGGTGGGCTCGTCCAGCAGCAGCAGATCGCTCGGGCACATCAGCGCGCGAGCGAGCTGCAGGCGCATGCGCCAGCCGCCGGAGAAGCTGTTGACGGGTTTGTCCAGTTCGGACACCTTGAAGCCCAGGCCCAGGATCAGCGCCTGCGCACGCGGCACGGCGTCGTGCGAACCGGCGTCGTGCAGGTCGGTGTAGGCATGGGCAAGGGCCATGCCGTCGTCGTCGGCTTCGGCCTGCGCAAGCCGGGCCTGGACCTCCATCAGACGCGTATCGCCGGCCACCACAAAGTCGGTGGCGGGTTCATCGGTCTCCGGCATGTTCTGGGCCACCTGCGACATGCGCCACTGCGGCGGAATGAAGAAGTCGCCCCCGTCTTCGTGCAGGCCACCGTTGAACAGGGCAAACAGACTGGATTTACCGGCACCGTTGCGGCCGACGAGGCCGACATGCTCTCCGGGGTTGATGGTGGCGTTGACGCGGTCGAGCAGCACTTTGGCGCTGCGGCGAAGAATGACGTTTTTGAGAGTAATCATGAAATAGGGAACCTTGGGGCGGATTATCCCGCGTGCGCCGGACCAGGGCCGGGCAGGCGGTTTGCGCCTGGTGGAATACGGTGCACCGTCCCGGCCCGCGTGGATGGCCTGAGGTCGGTGAAGAGGCAGGGTGTGGGGGTTCAGGGCCGGGCGCAGCTAACGCACGCCTGCACCGCCGCGCAGCGCGGCCTGGGTGATGAGCAACACCTGGTCGTCGCCTGCACTGGTGTCCAGCCAGAACACGGGCAGCGTGGGGAATGCGGTCTCGAAGTGGGCACGCTCGTTGCCAATTTCGAGCACCAGCACCGCGTGTTCGGACATGCGGGCGGGGGCTTCGCGCAGCAGGTGGCGGATGAAGTCCATGCCGTCGGTGCCGCCGGCCAGGGCCAGTTCAGGCTCGGCGCGGTATTCGGGCGGCAGCGCGGCCATGCTCTGGGCGTTGACGTAGGGCGGATTGCACAGGATCAGGTCCCACGGGCCGGGCAGTTGGGCCAGGCCATCGCTGGTCTGCAGCGCGATGCGGTCCTGCAGGCCGTGCCGATCGACGTTGATGCGGGCCACGGCCAGGGCATCGGAGGAGATATCGGCACCGGTCACCTGCACCTCGGGCCAGGCCATGGCCGCCAGCACGGCCAGGCTGCCGTTGCCGGTGCACAGGTCCAGCACGTGGTGGGTGTGCTCGCCCAGCCAGTCGTCAAAAGCGCCGTCGGCAATGAGTTCTGCAATCAGGCTGCGCGGCACGATGGTGCGTTCGTCCACGTAGAACGGCACGCCCTGCAGCCAGGCCTCCTGCGTCAGGTAGGCCGCAGGCTTGCGCGTGCTGATGCGTTCTTCAAAAAGTGTAGCTACCAGCGCTTGATTGGCGGGCGATACAGGCATATTTTGCCTTGAATCTGGAGCGTCGCCGAGCGGTGTGTCCAGCGGCAGCCCCAGGCGCCAGAGGACCAGCCAGGCGGCTTCGTCGTGTGCGTTGGTGGTGCCGTGGCCAAAGGAGACCCCTGCAGCTTCGAGCCAGCGCTCGCCAGACGCCACCAGGGCACCCACGGTGTCCCCGGAGAGCGGCGTCAGGGTGGTGGGGCGGTCAGCGGTGCTCATGCAGCGGCTGCAGCGGTCAGGGCCTGCGCATGGAGGTTTTCGAGGGTGCGGCGGTAGATGTTCTTGAGCGGCTCGATGTCGGCCAGTGCAATGTGCTCGTCGATCTTGTGGATGCTGGCGTTGGGCGGGCCGCATTCAATCACCTGCGGGCACAGGGTGGCGATGAAGCGGCCGTCGCTGGTGCCGCCGGTGGTCGAGAGTTCGGTAGTGATGCCCGTCTCGTCGGCAATGGCCTGCTGCACGGCCGCCACCAGCTCGCCCGGGGTGGTGAGGAAGGACTGGCCGCCCAGCGTCCATTGCAGCTCGTATTCGAGCTCGTGGCGGTCGAGCACGGCATGCACGCGCTGCTTGAGCGACTCGGCCGTGGACTCGGTGCAGAAACGGAAGTTGAAGTCGATGACGACATCGCCGGGGATGATGTTGCTCGCCCCCGTGCCGCCATGGATGTTGCTCATCTGCCAGCTGGTGGGCTGGAAGAAGGCATTGCCTTCGTCCCAGCGGGTGGCGGCCAGTTCGGCCAGCGCCGGAACGGCCTGGTGGATGGGGTTGCGTGCCAGGTGCGGGTAGGCAATGTGGCCCTGGATGCCCCGTACGGTGAGTTTGCCGCTGAGGGTGCCGCGCCGCCCGTTCTTGATCATGTCGCCGGTTTTGTGCACGGCGGTGGGTTCACCCACGATGCAGTAGTCCAGCCGCTCGCCCTGGGCGCGCAGCTGCTCCACCACCACCTTGGTGCCGTCCACCGAGGGGCCTTCCTCGTCGCTGGTGAGCAGGAAGGCGATGTGCAGCAGGGGGTCGGGCGTGGCGGCCAGGAATTCTTCCACGGCCACCACGAAGGCAGCGATGGAGGTTTTCATGTCGCTGGCGCCGCGCCCGTAGAGCTTGCCGTCCCGTTGGGTTGGCGTGAACGGATCGCTGTGCCATTGCGCCAGGGGGCCGGTGGGCACCACGTCGGTATGCCCGGCAAATACTATTGTTTTGATAGCATCTTGCGCTTTATGGGTGGGCGCTGCAGTGCGTTTTGACCATAAATTGCTGACGCGGAAAGTGTCCGGGCCGCTGTCCATGGCATGGCAGGCAAAGCCCAGGGGTTGCAGGCGCTGGGCAATCAGCGCAAGGCATTCGGCGTCATGGGGGGTGACCGAGGGGCGGGCAATCAGCTGTTCAGCGAGGTGCAGGGTTCGTGACATGAAAAAACGAGAGGGTCAGGCGTCCGACTTGATGTCGAGCACGATTTCGGTGAACGAGGGCTGGTCGTCCTGGTTCTGGACGTCGCGGGCATCCTTGCTGGCCTGCGCGGCCTTGGCGGCGAGGGAAAAGTCGTTTTGCAGACGCCACATCAGGTTGGTGGGCGAGTCGGCGTAGGCCAGGCCTTCCTTGCGGTCGATGCGGTTTTGCATGATGAGGCGCGCCAGGTCTTCCTCGAAGGTCTGCGAGCCTTCGGCCATGGATTTTTCCATGGCTTCGCGCACCCCGGAGAAATCGCCTTTTTCGATCAGCTCGGCCACCAGCTTGGTGTTGAGCATCACCTCGACGGCAGGCAGCCGTTCGCCGGCGGCCGTGCGCACCAGGCGCTGCGAGACGATGGATTTGAGGGCCGAGGCCAGGTCGCCCAGCATGGTGGCGCGCACTTCCACGGGGTAGAAGCTCAGGATACGGTTGAGCGCCTGGTAGCTGTTGTTGGCGTGCAGCGTGGCCAGGCACAAATGGCCCGACTGTGCATAGGCAATGGCGGCCGACATGGTTTCACGGTCGCGGATTTCGCCGATCAGGATCACGTCCGGCGCCTGGCGCAGGGCATTCTTCAGGGCCGTTTGCAGCGACTGGGTGTCGCTCCCCACTTCGCGCTGGTTCACGATGGACTTGCGGTTGCGGAACTGGTATTCCACCGGGTCTTCGATGGTCAGGATATGGCCAGTCTGCATGCCGTTGCGCCGGTCGATCATGGCGGCCAGCGAGGTGCTCTTGCCCGATCCGGTCGCGCCCACCACCAGAATCAGCCCGCGCTTTTCGAGAATCAGGTCGCCCAGCACGGGCGGCAGATTCAGGTCGGCCAGCTCCGGAACCTGCTGGCTGATGAAGCGGATGACCACGGCGTAGCTGCCCCGCTGGCGCATGGCGCTGACGCGAAAACGCCCCACGCCCGAGAGCGGCACGCCCATGTTGAGTTCGCCGGTTTCTTCCAGCTCCTCGATGCGGTCGGGCGGCACGATTTCGGACAGCAGGTTGCGCGGCGCGTCGGGCGGCAGGATCTGGTTGTTGATCTGCACGCACTCGCCGTTGATCTTGATCAGCGCCGGTGCATTGGCCGACAAATAGACGTCCGAGGCCTTCTTTTCGGCCATCAGGCGCAGGATGCGCTCCATCGTGCTCATGGTGAACTCCCTCTGTGGTTTGGGTGCGAAGGCCTGCGCCGGGTGGTCTGTCAGTCGCGCAGCAGGTCGTTCAGGCTGGTCTTGGCGCGGGTCTGTGCGTCCACGCGCTTGACGATGATGGCTGCATACAGGCTGTAGCGGCCATCGTCCTTGGGCAGGCTGCCGCTGATGACAACCGAGCCGGCAGGAATGCGGCCGTAGCTCACGCTGCCGGTCGTGCGGTCATAAATGGGGGTGCTCTGGCCGAGGTACACGCCCATGCTGATGACCGAGTTCTCTTCGACGATGACGCCTTCGACGACTTCGGAGCGGGCGCCGATGAAGCAGTTGTCTTCGATGATGGTGGGGTTGGCCTGCAGGGGTTCGAGCACGCCGCCCAGGCCCACGCCGCCCGAGAGGTGCACGTTCTTGCCCACCTGCGCGCAACTGCCCACGGTGGCCCAGGTGTCCACCATGGTGCCTTCATCGACGTAGGCGCCAATGTTCACGTACGAGGGCATCAGGATGGCGCCACGGGCAATGAAGCTGCCCCGGCGCGCCACGGCAGGCGGCACCACGCGTACGCCGGTGGCGGCCATTTCCTGGGCGCTGAGGTGGCCGAACTTGGTCGGCACCTTGTCGTAGAAGCCCAGGTCACCCGCCTGGATGAGTTCGTTGTCCTTCAGGCGGAACGACAGCAGTACGGCTTTTTTGATCCACTGGTGCACGGTCCACTGGCCCACACCCTCGCGCGTGGCCACGCGCAGCTTGCCCGTGTTGAGTTCGGCAATCACATGTTCCACCGCTTCCAGCACCTCTTTGGGGGCGACGTCGGGCGACAGGCTGGCGCGGTTCTCCCACGCGGTTTCGATGGTGCTTTGCAATTGTTGGGTCATGGATTTAAGCGGTACGGGATTGAATGAATTGCACGATGCGACGGGCGGCCTCCACGCATTCTGCGGTTTCGGCCACCAGGGCCATGCGAATGCGCTGGGCGCCCGGGTTGGCGCCAGCCACCTCGCGCGCCAGGTAACTGCCCGGCAGCACGGTGACATTGTATTGAGCCAGCAGCGCCCGCGCGAACTCGGCGTCGTTCAGGCCCAGCGCGTCAGGCACGCGGGCCCACAGGTAGAAGCCGGCATCGGGCAGGGCCACGTCCATCACGGGCTCCAGCAGGGGGGTGACCTGGGCAAATTTCTCGCGGTAGAGGTTGCGGTTTTCCACCACGTGTTGCTCATCGTCCCAGGCAGCGACGCTGGCCGCCTGTACGGCCGGCCCCATGGCGCTGCCGTGGTAGGTGCGGTACAGCAGAAAGGACTTGATCAATGCGGCATCGCCCGCCACGAAGCCACTGCGCAGGCCGGGCACGTTGCTGCGCTTGGACAGGCTGGTGAAGGACAGCATGCGCCGGAAATCGCTGCGGCCCAGCCGAGCGGCGGCTTCGAGCCCCCCCAGCGGGGGCTCGTCACGGAAATAGATTTCGCTGTAGCACTCGTCCGAGGCAATCACGAAGCCGTGCCGGTCGGACAGCGCAAACAGTTTCTCCCACTCGGCCAGCGGCATGACCGCACCCGTGGGGTTGCCGGGCGAGCAGACAAACAGCAACTGGGTTTTTTGCCAGACGGCCTCGGGCACGCTGTCCCAGTCCACGGCAAAGTTGCGTGCGGGGTCGCTGGGTGCAAAGTACGGCGTGGCACCCGCCAGCAAGGTGGCGCCCTCGTAGATTTGGTAGAACGGATTGGGGCATACCACCGTGGCATGGGCACGCGAGGGATCGATGACCGTCTGCGCAAAGGCGAACAGGGCCTCGCGCGAGCCGTTGATGGGCAGCACCTGCGTGGCTGGATCGACCACCAGGTCGTAGCGGCGCCCCAGCCAACCAGCAAAGGCCTGGCGCAGCCGTGCATCGCCCGCGGTGGCGGGGTAGTTGGCCAGGCCGTCAAGGCCCGCGACCAGGGCATTCTTGATGAAGACGGGTGTGGCATGGCGGGGCTCCCCCATGCCCAGGCTGATGGGGGAATACCCCGCAGGAAGGGGGACATCGGCAAAAAGCTGTCGCAGCCGCTCGAAAGGGTAGGGCTGCAAATGGGAGAGCAGGGGATTCATATGGGCGCCATTATGGGCGATGGCGTAGTTGATCATGCCGTGTTCCCTTGGCACGTGCAGCATGGCAGGGTAGCCTTTGTATCTGTATGTCAGTACAGTGCAAGCAGAGTGTGCAGACTGTGGCGGGTTTGCATGGTGCATCGGTATGCTCAGAGCCCGTCGGCAGGTGATTTTTCTGCCAGAACGGTAAAAAACAATCCAGGAGACCCTCCATGACCGATTCCCTCTTTCTGCATCCCGGCACCTGGCTGATGCGCCGCTTTCGCCTGCCGGGCAAATTGTTGTTGTTGGGCGTGGCCATGGTCGCGGTGTTTGCCGGTGTGGTCGGCCTTGCAGGACTGCAGGCGCAACCGTGGTTGCAATGGACCTTCGTCGGCATGGGGCTGGCGATACTGGTGTACTTGCTGGCGGCGTTGTATGCCAGCCTGTCGGTCGACTTGGGTGCCCTGGCCCAGGCCATGGAGAAAACGGCCCAGGGCGACCTGTGCGTCCAGGTTGCAACGACAGGGCACGATGAATTGGCCGAACTGGCGTTGCGGCTGGACCGCATGGTGCAGACCCTTTCCGCCATGGTGGCCGACATTCGCAGCAATGCGGCCCTGGTTGCCCATGCAGGCCAGAGCATTGCCATGGACAGCCGGGCCCTGGCAGACCGTACCGAACAGCAGGCCGCCAGCCTGGAGCAGACGGCAGCGAGCGTGGAGCAGCTTTCCTCCACGGTGCAAGGCAATGCGCAGACCATCCATGCTGCAGACCAACAGGCCAGCCAGGTCAGCCGTGCCGCCGAGCAGGGGATGCAGGCCATGACGCATGCCGTCGAATCGGTGCAGGCCATCCAGCAGGATGCGCGGCGCATGAACGAAATCATTGGCGTGATCGATGGCATTGCCTTCCAGACCAACATCCTTGCGCTCAACGCCGCTGTCGAGGCCGCCCGTGCGGGTGAGCAGGGACGTGGCTTTGCCGTAGTGGCTTCCGAGGTGCGTACCCTGGCGGGGCGCTCCGGGGAAGCGGCGCGCGAGATCCGGGCGCTCATCAGTGCCTCGGTACAGCAGGTCGAGTCCAGCGCCGGCCTGATCCGCTCTGCCGGGGAAGGCATTTCGGCCATGGCCACGGGCATCCGCAGCGTCGCGGCCACCATGTCGGAAATCGCGACGTCGGGAGCGGAGCAAAGCACCGGCCTGCAGGAGATCACCACGGCGGTGCGCCAGCTTGACCAGATCACGCAGCACAACGCGCAGATGGTCGAGCATGCCGTCGAGCAGGCCAGGGCGCTGGAGGGGCGGGCCAGCACGCTGTCCAGCGCAGTGGAGTCTTTCCGTTTGCAGCAGGGCACAGCCGACGAGGCGGTGGCTCTGGTGGAGCGCGCGGTGTCCATGCGCTCGGGCGGCTCTCGCGACCAGTTCCTGCGCAGCATCACCGACAAGAACCAGCCCTTCCATGACCGCGACATGTATGTGTTTGCCCTGGATTCCGTGGGAACCTATCTGGCCTTTGGCGGCAACAGCGCCAAGGTGGGGACCCGCGTGCAGGACATCCCGGGCATTGCGGGCGAGCAGCTGGTGCAGGACATCATCGCGCAGGCAGAGCGCGGCCCTGGCTGGGTGGAATACGACATCAACAACCCGGCCACGGGCAAGGTACAGACCAAGATGTCGTTCGTCCGCAAGGTGGACGATCTGTATGTGGGCTGCGGGGTATACAAGACGCTGGCAGCGCGCGCCTGAGGCACGGAGTCGCGAGGCGCGGTTCAGCAGCCTGCGCGGCGCGCGCGCGCCCTGGCCAGCGCAGCCGCAATGGCCGCCTGCTTGTCAGTGGTGGGTGACGATGGTGGCGCGTCGCCTGCGGGAGTGTCGGCAGCGGCTTGCGCAGCAGTCAGACGGGTCTGTTCGTCCTGCGCTTCGCGGGCAAGGCGTTCCTGGCGCTGGTGGTAGCGTTCCTGGGCCCGGTGCGCCTGTTCTGGCGACCAGGCATCCCAGCCCGTGGCGGACCCGCTGGCATTGACCAACGCCATGCAATCGACCGGACACACCGGGATGCACAGTTCGCAACCCGTGCAATGCTCTGGCAGCACGGTGTGCATGAGCTTGTTCGCGCCCACGATGGCATCGGCAGGGCAGGCCTTGATGCACAGGGTGCAGCCAATGCACCAGTCTTCGTCGATCAGGACCACGCTGCGTGGCCCTTCGACTCCAAAACGCGGGTCAAGGGCTTGCACCGCCCGTCCGGTGATGGCCGCAAGCCGGACAATGCCCTGTGCCCCGCCCGGGGGGCACTGGTTGATCCCCGCATCTCCCGTGGCGATGGCCTGCGCATAGGCTGCGCAGTCGGCATAACCGCAGCGCGTGCACTGGGTCTGCGGCAGGACCGCTTCAATGCGGGCCGCCAGGCCCGCTTCCTGCGTGGGCATTGCCAGTGTCAGGCCGCCTTGCTGCGCGCCGGGTTCTTGCTGCGCGCAGCGGGTGGCGCCGCCGTGACCGAGGTGGCTGCCACGATCTCGTTCTCGGGCTGTACGGCGGGAGCTGCTGCCGCCGTGGCCGCCACGGGCGCTTGCCCGGCCTGCGTCGCCCAGCGGGTGGCCGGGGCGGCGGGATCGGTGGATGCAGGAGCATGCGTTGCGGGGCGGGCCTTTGGCGCGGCTTTGGCGACGGTGCTCTTCTTGCGCTTGGGGGTGGGCGCAGCGGAAGGCGCTGCTTGGGCTGCGGATGCGGTTGCCTGGGCTTTCACCACCGTGCGTGGCGCAGCTTTCGGTGCTGCTGCGACCGTGGAAGGGCGGGCCGATGGGCGAACGGCGGCCTGGGGTGCCGCAGGCGCAGGTGCCACAGCCGTCTGCCGATTCGCGGCCGTCTGGTGCTCCAGAATGAAGGCGCGCACTACCGGATAGACCGTTTCACGCCAGCGGCGGCCACTGAAAATGCCGTAGTGGCCAGCACCCTTGGCTTCCATGTGGCGCTGTTCCTTGCCGGGCAAGCCTGTACAGAGATCGTGCGCGGCGCGGGTCTGGCCCGAACCCGAGATATCGTCCAGCTCGCCTTCAATGGTCAGCAGCGCGCCCTGGGAGATGTCCTGCGGACGCACCCGCTCGATCTTGCCCTCGGGCGAGCGCACATCCCAGGTGCCATGGACCAGCTTGTAGTCCTGGAATACGGTCTGGATGGTTTCGAGATAGTAGTCTGCATCCATGTCGAGCACGGCGTTGTACTCGTCGTAGAACTTGCGGTGGGCTTCGGTGCTGTTGTCGTCGCCCTTGATGAGGTTCTTGAAGTAGTCGTAATGGTTCACTGCGTGGCGGTCAGGGTTCATCGCCACAAAGCCGGTGTGCTGCAGGAAGCCGGGGTACACCCGGCGTCCTGCGCCGGGGAAGTTGCCGGGAACGCGGTAGATGACGTTGTTCTCGAACCACTCGAAGCTGCGTTCGCTGGCCAGGTTGTTCACTGCGGTGGGCGACTTGCGGGCATCGATCGGGCCGCCCATCATGGTCATGGACAACGGCGTCTGCTCGCCCCGGCTGGCCATGAGGGACACTGCGGCCAGCACAGGCACGGTGGGCTGGCACACGCTGACCACGTGGCAGTTGCCATAGTTTGCCTGCAGGTGGCGGATGAATTCCTGCACGTAGTTCACGTAGTCGTCCAGGTGGAACTCACCCTCGGACAGCGGCACCAGGCGGGCGTTCTTCCAGTCGGTGATGTAGACCTTGTGGTCACTGAGCATGGAGCGCACGGTATCGCGCAGCAGCGTGGCATAGTGGCCCGACAAGGGGGCGACGATCAGCACGACGGGCTGGGTCTTGAGGTTTTCAAGCGTTTTCGGATCGTCCGAAAAGCGCTTGAAACGGCGCAACTCGCAGAATGGCCTGTCCAATTCCACGCGCTCGTGGATTGCCACCTCCACGCCGTTGACGGGTACGGTCTGGATGCCGAAAGTTGGCTTCTCGTAGTCCTTGCCCAGGCGGTAGATCAGGTCGTAGCCTGCAGACATGCGCTGCGCCAGCGGCGTTTTCTGGAACGGCGACGACGGATTGGCGTAGAGCTTGGAGGCGGCCAGCGCAAAGTCCGCAAAAGGTTCCATCAGGGAGCGCTGGGTTTCGTAGATCTGGTAGAGCATGGGACGGAATCCAAAATGTTGCAGTGCAATATAACAGCATTTGGTTACGAGCGTTGGCAGTAAAAATACCGAGAACGCGTCACGTTGGTGACACGGGAACCCGCTTGACCACCATCAAAGCGCACTCTTTTACGCTATTAAATATATAGCTGTAACCGCTTGTCAATATTGCCTTATACGCCCTTTTTATCCAAGTCCTTGACGTTAGCCTGACTGACTGACTGCCTGGGCCTGCAGCCAGGCCTCGAACGAGGTGCGGGAGACCTTGCGCAGCGCTTGGCCAAACACGTCCTTGTTACCCAGGTACAGGCAATGGCGGATCACGGTATAGGCGTTGAATTTGCCGTTCGGGTTCTGTTCTTCGAAGTACTGCTTGTAGCGCTTGACGGTGCCGATGTTCTGGCGCAGCAGGCTGTTGAAGCGCGCACGGGTAATGCCGGGCGACCATGCATGGATGTCGTCCACAAAACTGTCCACCTTGTGCGCCTCGAAAGCAAAGTCGCGGAAAAAATGCGTGGCAATCTTGAGGAAAGAAAAGGCATCGAGTCCACTGCCCGGCGGCGCGGCCAGGGGCGCGGTCGGCAGCGGCTCGGCATCGGCGGTGGCCTCGACCGTTTCGTCCGGCGCCTTGCGCAACTGGGTTTCGGTCTCGTCGCGGATCTGCCGGAACTCGCGGTCGGCCAGTTCAAACAGGGCCGACAGCACGTTGATGCGCCGCTTGAGCGGCCCGGGAATCGCCTTCTTGTATTTGATCTTGTGGTCCAGCACGCTCCAGGAGTCCTGGATGATGGTGCGAATCTGCAGCTCGATGGGCCACGGAGCCAGCAAGGCATGGGCGGGCAGGGCGCACTGCGCTGCGTTCAGACGCAAATCCAAGTGCAGGCCCTTGTAGCCAAACGATGCCTCGGTGCCCTCCACCGCAGTGACCTTGTCCGTCACATCGATGACATCGAACAACGACTGCACTGCAGCGGCCACCTTTTCCAGCTCATCTTCGTACAGGCAGACCACACGCACGCCGATGAGGTCGCTGATGTACTGGCGAATTTCATACGGGGTGCCGCTTTCTTCCAGCGCCGCACGGTACTTGCGTGAGAACTTGCGGATGCATTCGTCGCGCTCCTTGACGCGCCCCTCGACCTTGGACAGTTCAATCTGGCCGCTGCGCTCGACCTGCGCGCCCACCAGCTCCACAAAGGCCGTGCAAGCCGCCTGGAGCTGGTCCAGATGCTGGTCGTGGAAGGCGAGAAAGCGGGATTCCTCCAGTTCGAAGTCAAGCGATGGCATGGGGTGGGCTTTCGGCAAGGCAGGGAGATCGTGTTGCGTGGATGCCAAGGGTATACCGCAACGGACTTGATCGTCCGCCAAATTCGGCAAACCTGTATAAGCTATACAAGCTGATACAACATACTCCGCTGGGGGAATGAATGCGCTGTCCCGGCCTGCTTCTTCGTATCCATGCACACCACCACGCCGACTGAAACGCCGCAGGAAATCCGCGTCACTGGGCACATGCCCGTGTTGGCGGGGCTGTTGCTGACGAGTTTGCTGCTGGGCCTGACCTGGCGGCACTGGATGGAGGAAAACAAGGCGTCCCACAACCGGCGCCAGCAGGCCTTTACAGCGGCGGTGGACCGCAACACCTACAGCATCCGCGACCGGATGGCTACGCTGGCGATGATGCTGCGCGGGGTCAAGGGGTATTACGGCGGCTCTGAAAGCATCGACCGGGAGGAATTCCAGGCCTATGTGGCTGCCCTCGCGCTGGAAGATACCCTTCCGGGCCTGCAAGCCGTGGCGTACGTGTCGCGCGTGGCCCCGGAACAGCGGCAGGCCCATGAGCAGGAAATGCGGGGCAGGGGCTTCGGCCGCTACACCCTCCAGCCTCCGGGGGAGCGGGATTATTTTGCTCCGATCAGTTACATCGAGCCGCTCACAGGCCGCAACCTGAAAGCGCTGGGTTTCGACATCAGCACGGTTCCTGCGGTTCGCGATGCACTGGAGCGTGCCCGTGATACCGGAGAGGCTGCGCTGAGTGCCGCCCTCACGCTGCAGCAGGATGCGGGGCGCAACGACTCGGTGGCCACCGTCATGTACCTGCCCATCTATGCCAAGCCCCACGACCCTGAAACCGTCGATGGGCGCAGGATGGCGCTGCTGGGCTGGGTGTCTGCCCCCATTCGCATCGAAGAACTGCTGCACGGCATGGCGCGCCAACTCGATTCTGACATTGGCCTGCGCATCAGCGACCTGGATGCCCCCCCAGCGACCGCGCTGCTCTATGGCAGCCAGGCGGCCGGGGAATCCGACCTGCAGGAATCCCGGCGCCTGGAGGTCGGTGGCCGCACATGGCTGCTTTCCATGCACGCCTTGCCGCGTTTCGAACAACGTTTTGAAAACAACAACCAGCAACTCAACGCCGCGCTGGGCGTGGCGCTGAGCCTGATGGCGGGCGGGTTGATCTGGTTCTTCTCCACGGCGCGCGCGCGCCATGGCACTGGCCCACCGCATGACGCAGGCGCTGCGTTCCACCCGTGACGATCTGGAGAGCACGCTCAACGCGATTCCCGACCTGCTGTTTGAACTGGACCAGGAGGGGCGCATCCACCACTTCCGCTCGGCACGCTCGGGTCTGCTGGAACTGGCGCCGGAGATGTTCCTGGGCCGGCGTCTGGTTGATCTGGTGGCGCCCGAGGCCGTTCCGGGTTGCCGCGCCTCCCTGCAGGCGGCCATGGACACCGGCTATTCGGCGGGGCACCAGTACCGCATGGAGCTGGGCACCCAAAGCCGCTGGTTTGAACTGTCGATCGCACGCAAAGACAGCATGCCTGCAGAACACGGGCAGCGTTTTGTCGCCCTTTCGCGAGACATCACCGAACGCAAGCTTGCCGACGCGCGCACGCACCAGTTGGCCTACTTCGATACCCTGACCGCACTGCCCAATCGCCGCATGCTGCTGGACCGCCTGGAGCATGCGCTGGCGTCAGCCCATCAGTCCGGGCAGGTCGGCGCGCTGCTGTTCATCGATCTGGACAATTTCAAGCAGATCAACGATGCCCGGGGGCACTCGCTGGGTGATGTACTGCTGGTGCAGGTCGCCCGGCGGCTGACCGGACTGGTCTCTGCCAGCGACACCGTGGCACGCCTGGGGGGAGATGAGTTCGTGCTGCTGCTCAACAATCTTGCCCCTGGCATGGAGGCCGCCGGGAGCGCTGCGCTGCACATGGGCGAGACCATACGCACGGCGCTGGAGGAGCCCTATGCCATTGACGGCCACCAATATGGCACGGCGGCCAGCATTGGGATCACCCTGTTTCCCAAGCAACAGGAACCCGTGGAAGACCTGTTGCGCGAGGCCGATACCGCGATGTACCGCGCCAAGGACCTGGGGCGCAACCGCATCAGCTTCTATGAAGCGGCCATGCAGGCCGACGCCCAGGAGCGTCTGGCATTGGAGCAAGACCTCAAGAAGGCCAAGGCCGAGGGACAACTGGCCGTGTATGTGCAACCCCAGGTGGACACCGCGGGCACCGTGGTGGGGGGCGAATTGCTGATGCGCTGGAACCACCCGGTGCGCGGCAGCATTCCGCCCAGTTGCTTTATCCCCGTGGCAGAGTCCTCCGGCTTGATCTTGCGCATGGGCGACTGGATGATCGGCCACGCCTGCGAGGCACTGGCGCAACTCCAGGCTGCCCAGCGCCTGGTATCGATCTCGGTGAATGTGAGCGAGCGGCAGTTTCGCCAGGACGACTTTGTCGAGCGCATCCGCGCCGTGCTGGAACAGACAGGCGCCCCGCCAGAGCACCTCATTCTGGAGGTGACCGAAAGCCTGTTGATCGAGAATCTTGACAAAACCGTGGCCCGCATGACCGAACTGGTGCACATGGGGCTGCGCTTTTCCATCGACGACTTTGGTACCGGCTATTCCAGTCTGGCCTACCTGAAAAAGCTGCCGCTTTTCGAGCTGAAGATCGACAAGAGCTTTGTCCAGGATACCCCTGACGACCCCAACGGCACAGCCATTGTCGAATCCATCATTGCCGTTGCCCGCCACCTCAAACTGCGCGTGGTGGCAGAAGGTGTGGAAACCCCAGCCCAGGCGCAGTTTCTGGCAGACCACCAGTGCGACTGCCTCCAGGGCTACCTGTATGGCCGTCCGGAGCCACTGGAGCCCTGGCTGCAGCGCAGGTTGGCGTCAGTGTGAGGCAGCCTCGCGGCGCTCCTGCACTTCCACTTGTGCGGCGTGCGCCAGCGCCATCACCTCGCGCGGCGGGCAGTCCTTGAGGCGGTGGTCGCTCCACACCTGGCGCCAGCGGCGGGCGCCCGGCAGGCCGTGGCGCAAGCCCAGCATGTGGCGGGCAATCGCATACCAGTGCGTGCCGTAGGTGGCGGCTTCGCGCTCCATGTAGGCCACCATGGCGGCCTCGACATCCTCGCGGGTGGGCGGGTTGTCGGCGCCGCCGTAGTACAGCGCGTCCCAGCGGGTCAGCCACCAGGGGTTGTGGTAGGCCTCGCGGCCCACCATCACGCCATCGAGGTGCGCAAGTTGCTCCTGCACAGCCGCATCGGTGTTCAGCCCGCCGTTGATGGCGATGGTCAGGTGCGGAAAATCCCGTTTGAGCTGGTGCACCACCGCGTAGCGCAGCGGTGGTATGTCGCGGTTTTCCTTGGGAGACAGGCCCTGCAGCCAGGCGTTGCGGGCGTGCACGATGAACACTTCGCAGCCCGCTGCGTGCACCGTACCGATGAAGTCGCGCACAAAAGCGTAGCTCTCGTCCTTGTCGATGCCAATGCGGTGCTTGACCGTCACGGGCACCTGCACCACGTCCACCATCGCCTTGACGCAATCGGCCACCCGCTGGGGCTCCTTCATCAGGCTGGCGCCGAAGGCGCCGCGCTGTACCCGGTCGCTCGGGCAACCGCAGTTGAGGTTGATCTCGTCATACCCCCACTGCGCGCCCAGTTGCGCGCTGCGCGCCAGGGTGGCCGGGTCACTGCCACCTAGCTGCAGGGCCACCGGATGCTCCTCGGCATTGAAACGCAAATGCCGCTCCGTGCCGCCATGGAGGATGGCGCCCGCGTTCACCATCTCGGTGTACAGCAGCACATGGCGGCTCAAAAGCCGGTGCAGGTAGCGGCAATGGCGGTCCGTCCAGTCCATCATCGGCGCAACGGACATGCGCCAGGGGCTGTGCGGTGTGGTGATCTGGGTGGATTCCAAAGGTGTGTCTGCCAAACGGTGGGCATCAACGCAGTGCCGCTCCCCTGCCTGTGACAAGAGGGCGCGCACAACCGTCGCCTGCGGGGTCAAATATCTTCGAGCAAGAGGTAGGGCAGGGTGCCCAGGGTCAAGGCCGTGCCATCCACGGCTGTGGCGTGCAAACCGCCTTGTTCCGCTGCCGCGATTTGCAGCGAAACAATGGCGTCCCAACCTCCATTGGGAGCGGGGGCGGCCTGCACCACGGTTCCACAGGGTTGCTCGGGGTCGGCGGGGGCATACACGTCGGCGCCTGCCACCAGTTCGGAATCGGCATGGGCCAGATAGGCCCGGCGCTTGATGGCCCCCCGGAACTGGCTGCGCGCCACGACTTCCTGGCCGGGGTAGCAGCCCTTCTTGAAGCTCACGCCATCGACCGACTCGTAGTTGAGCATCTGCGGCACGAAGGCATCGACCAGCGGGGCGCTCAAGGTGGCCACGCCGCTTTGCACCTCACCCCAAGCCCACAGGGCCGGGTCAAGCGCGGGCCCGGCCGGTACGGATTCACCCGCCGGGGCCAGCCACAAGGCCCGGGGCTGACCTGCCGCAGGCGGCAGATGCACCACTGTTTTTTGGTCAAAATCGATCTTTGACCACGCTGGTTGAGTGCCTCCAGCTACGGAATCAATAGCATTTCCAGCCAACCCAAAAATCTCAACATCGGCTGTGGCGTCAGTGAGTTTGGCCTTGGCACGCATCACAAACATGGACAAGCGCTTGAGCGTCGGCGCCAGCAGATCGCGGCTGCACACCAGCCACACTTCGGTAGGGCTGCGCTTGAAACCGATGAAACTGGCCTGCATGCGGCCTTTGGCCGACAGGAAGGCCGTCAGGCGTGCGTGCCCCATGTCGAGCAGGGCAAAGTCATGGGTCAGCTGACCATGGAGAAACTTGACGGCGTCCTCGCCCTCGGCGCGGATCACACCCAGGTGGTTCAGGGGGGCAATGCCATGGAAATTCGATGTCATCCCTGAATTATGATGCCCCCTCCTATTCACACTGATAGCAGGGTTGTGCGACGTCTTCTGGTCTGGATATTGTTGTTGGCCATGGTCTTCGGAGGCACGCTGGCCTGGTGGCTGCACGCCCCCCTGCCCATGGGTACCGAGCCGCTGGAACTCGCCATCGAGCCCGGAACACCCCCCCGCGCCATTGCGCGGGACATCGAGCAGGCAGGCGTGCGGGTGGATGCCCGTATTCTGTTTGCCTGGTTTCGCCTCTCGGGCAAGGTGCGCGAGATCAAGGCGGGTAACTATGAAATCCCGCCTGGCACCACGCCCCTGACCCTGCTCGACAAGCTGGTGCGGGGCGAGGAGTCGCTGCGTACCCTGACCTTGCTGGAGGGCTGGACTTTTCGCCAGGTGCGTGCCGCGCTGGCCCGCGAGGAACAACTCAGGCACGATACCGCCGCCCTGGCAGACGCAGAAATCATGGAGCGTCTGGGCCGCCCTGGTGTGCACCCGGAAGGCCGGTTTTTCCCGGACACCTACACCTACGCCAAGGGATCGAGCGAACTGGCCGTTTTGCGCCGTGCCCTGCACGCGATGGACCGTCGCCTCGACGCTGCCTGGGCGCAGCGCGCCAGCGATACCCCACTGAAATCGGCCGATGAAGCGCTGATCCTGGCCAGCATCGTCGAGAAAGAAACCGGCCGCACGGCCGACCGGGCGCAGATTGCCGGTGTGTTCAGCAACCGTCTGCGCACCGGCATGCTGCTGCAGACCGACCCGACCGTCATTTACGGCCTGGGCGAAAAGTTCGATGGCAACCTGCGCCGCAAAGACCTGCAGACAGACACGCCCTGGAATACCTATACCCGCACCGGCCTGCCGCCCACGCCCATAGCCATGCCAGGCAAGGCTTCTCTGCTGGCGGCCGTACAGCCCGAACGCACCCGCGCTCTGTACTTTGTGGCACGGGGCGACGGCTCCAGCCATTTCAGCGCCACCCTGGACGAGCACAACCGCGCCGTCAACCGCTTTCAGCGTGGCCAGTCCCAGTGAATCGAAAGTGCTCCGCATGAACCTCCCTGGCCTGTTCATCAGTTTTGAAGGCATCGACGGTGCGGGTAAATCCTCGCATATCGAGACCCTGGCCAACGCCTTTCGGGCGCAGGGCCGCACGGTGGTCACCACACGCGAACCCGGCGGTACGCCGCTGGCGGAAAAGCTGCGCGAAATGCTGCTCAATGACAGCATGGATGCGCTGACCGAGGCCCTGCTGGTATTTGCCGGCCGACACGACCACCTGCGTACCGTGATCGGACCTGCATTGGCCCGTGGGGCGGTGGTGTTGTGCGACCGATTTACCGATGCCACGTTTGCCTACCAAGGCGCAGGGCGGGGTTTCCCCCTCGAAACGCTCTCTTTTCTGGAGCGCGTTGCGCAGACTGGTATTGCCCCAGAGCCCGATTTGATGCGAGAACCTGATCTCACGCTGTGGTTCGAACTGGACCCTGCCGTCGCAGCGCAGCGACTGACCCAGGCGCGGTCGCCCGACCGTTTCGAGGCCCAGGACCGTGAATTTTTTGCACGCGTGGCCCAGGGCTACGCCCAGCGCGCAGCCGGGGCGCCCGAGCGCTTTGCGCGGCTCGACGCCGCACAGGAGCGCACCCTGGTGTGGCAGCAACTGCAACAGGTCCTGGTGCGCAAGGGCTGGCTGCAACCCTTGCCTGCGCAGGCGGGAGCCCCGTCTTGAGCCACCCATCCATCGCCCCCTGGGTCGCCGCCCAGCGCAGCACCTTGCTGGCGCAGCGTGGCCATGCCTGGCTGCTGCACGGACCCTCGGGCCTGGGGCAATACGCCCTGGGCCTGGAACTGGTACGCGCCTGGCTGTGCGATGCGCCGTCGCCTGAAGGCGCCTGTGGCCAGTGCGCCAGCTGCCACGCCATTGACGTGCATGCCCATGCCGATCTCTGCGTGCTCATGCCCGAGGTCGACATGCTGGCCCTGGGGTGGCCCTTGCCGGAGAAAGCCCAGGCAGAAATCGACGACAAGGCCCGCAAGCCCAGCCGCGAGATCCGTGTGGAGGCCATGCGCAATGCGGTCGAGTTTGCCCAGCGCACCAGCGCCCGTGGTCGGGGCAAGGCCGTGCTGGTCTACCCGGCTGAGCAGATGAACACCATCACGGCCAATGCGCTGCTCAAGACGCTCGAAGAGCCCCCGGGTGATGTACGCTTTGTGCTCGCCAGCGAAGCCGCGCACCAGTTGCTGCCCACCATCCGCAGCCGCTGCCTGGGCCATACCATGGTCTGGCCGGACGCCGCGCATATGCTGGACTGGATGACAGGGCAGGGCGTCGCGCCAGCCGCTGCAACCGCCTATTTGCGTGCTGCGGGCGGACGCCCCGACGACGCCCTGGCGCTGGCCCGGTCCGGCCAGGGGCCGGAGGTTTGGGCGCAGTTTCCCCAGGCCATGCTGCGCGGCCAGGTCGCCGCACTGGCCCCATGGACTCCGGCGCAGGCGATCGATGCGTTGCTGAAACTCTGCCATGACCTGCTGGCGCTGCGCCTGGGCGCCGCGCCCCGGTATTTTGAAGCGGCGGACCTGCCGAACCCGCCCGCGCTGGAGCCGCTCACGCGCTGGTCGCGTGCATTGATGCAGGCGGCCCGCACGGCCGAGCACCCGTTCAACACGGGGCTGGTGCTGGAGGCGCTTGTCGCCCAGGCGCGAAACGTCCTACACTCTCGCCCATAACCCCGCAAGCAATACCATGAGCAGCCCCCCCACCGCGCCCCGTCCCAGCGTCATGCAGCTGGCCATCAAGGAAAAAGGGGCCCTGCATGCCGCCTACATTCCTTTTTTTGTGGAGGGCGGCATCTTTGTACCCACGCCGCGCGAGTACCGCCTGGGTGATGACGTCTATGTGCTGCTGACCCTGCCCGACGATACCCAGCGCTACCCCGTGGCCGGCCGTGTCGCCTGGGTCACGCCGGCACGGGCGGGCGGCAACCGCACCCAGGGTGTTGGCATCCAGTTTCCCAAGGACGAAAAATCGCGCCAGCTCAAGCTCAAGATCGAAGAGCTGCTGGGCACCGCGCTGGGGTCCGAGCGCCCCACGCAAACCATCTGACGCGCGCCACAGACCGGCGCAGCCACAAAAAAACCCGCAACGCTGTTCGGCGTGCGGGTTTTTGTGTTTTCTGGGCGTCCATGCGGAACGCCATTGGCCCGGAGGAGATTGAACAATGCTATGAAACCCGCATGAACACTAGCTTTTGCCAGTGTGGTTTACATAGTTTTCCCCCGCCTGTTCCCCCGCCTTTTTCTGCCTATTTTTTAAGCAAAGGGGACTCGCACCGCCGATGCTCACCCCACTGCCCGCACCATCAACACCAGATCATGGCGGCCCGCAGCGTCCCCCGCAGCAAAACGCCCCGCACTGCAGCCGGATGCCGTTTTTTGTTCTCCGACACTTTCCGGCGGGCGGCTGGTGCAAACCTTCAAAAGCGACATAACCTACTGACAGCACCAGACAAAAAGAAAAAGCCCCACGGGGGGCTTCGGTCGGGGCATGTAGATCAGCCCGGCGGGTGCATGAACGGCATCAGCGCTTTCGCAGCATTCACGCGCACGCGCAGCGGTGCGGCGGTGTGGTTGACCAGCGCCTGCAGCCATTCCAGCGGGTCGGCAGTCTCAGGCAGGCCACCTATCAGGCGGGGCTTGTTGCGTGCGCCTGGCGGCCTTCCAGCGCCCTTGCGATAGCCACCCCCGCAACTTTTTTTCTGCACGTTTAGGGTTGCTCGGCTGAACAGTCGGTTTACATGCGGGCCTGCTCAGACTTTGAACCGCCCCCTGCCTCGCGCGCGCGCACGACACGAGTTGTGCGTTAGCGATATCGCGGACCGAACGATCGGGTCTCCATCGTCGAAGCTGGCAACCCTGAAGCCCCCGTCTGCCCGCCCATAAAAACTCTTTCATTTCGCGGGTGTGCGTGCAAGCAGAGCAGTTCGGTCTAGAAGTTCCGCCTCTCAAAGGCCGACGCCCCCCAGGTCGGGCAAGTTGGTGAACTCTGCGCGGGCAAGCCGCTTGCGCCTTGGCTGGTAGCTGGTGAGTGATTCGATGGTGGCGTGCTTCCAGGCGGCAAAGCTCACATCAACCGCGTGGCCGATGAATCGAATGGTGCCGCTGGGGTACTCGCGGATCTGAATTCCATGCTCTGCGCAGTGCGCCCTTATGGTCTGTTCGTGGGTCATAGTGACTGCAGGGCGTGACAGTTTCCCATCACGCCCTTGCACCTCTTAGACGGTCTTCAATTGCTTGAACAGGTGCCCAGGCTGCAGCACCACACCATCGGCGCGCATGTGGGCCACCAGCAGGTGCGATGCACTGGTGGGCTTGGCATGGCGCACCACTTCGACCCGCAGATCACTGCGCAGCGCGATTGCAAAGGCTTCCGCGAAGTTGCCGAACAAGGCCGTTCCAGCAGTCAGGCCCGTGGTCTGCAGCTCGGCCATGGCTGATAGTGATGGCGGCTTGCCAAGCCAGGTGCCCGCGGTGCTTGCCAGTTGCGATGCCCGCGCGATCCAGTCGGCCGGGGCGCTGATGTGTGCCGATGGCAGGCGCTGGTTCAAGCCCAGCGCAGCACCCACAGCCTCCAGCACCTTGAGCCACACCGCAGGGTCTTGGCCTGCCGCGCTGTCGGGGATGCCGGTGTCAGCCAGCAGCGTTGCAATGCACAGCGCATCGAGTTTTGCAGCGAACGCACCCGCTAGCGCCATAGACAGAACCGCATCAAGGTTCGGACTGTCTGCGACGACTTCCACGGTCAACGGGATGTTGACAGCCAACAGCTTCGGGTTCAACGTCACCGGGGCTGCAAGGATGTCGGACTCGACGATATCGGTCGCGGCCTCGGTGTGCTGGTACACGGTTGGGCCGCTGGTCAGGCGGGCCAGATTCGTCGGGCCATCAATCAGGATGGTGCCTGCACCAGCTTCAACGATGACGGTGCGGGCGCGCACCATGTCGATGACCTGGCCACCGATGAACGTGGGCACCAGGGCTGCACTCGATTGGGCCT
>JAPKHH010000047.1:0-23468 GCA_026647025.1 Giesbergeria sp. | reverse complement strand
CAGCCCCCAGACCACAACGCAGATCTGGCGCGTCGACCCCGCCGCCCGCCCCGGCTGCAGGCCCTGCGCGCCAAGGCGCTGGGCTGGAAGGGAACGGATGACGGGCAACGCGCGCTGGGCCTGGGGCTGGAACTGGCCGGCTGCCAACACAAGGGCACTCACAACACCACCGTGACCACCCTGATCCGCTTTACCGAACCAGGCGAGTTCATTCCCATCGTACGCAACATGGACCTGGCCGAAACCATGTCTGCAGCGGATCTGAAACAACGGTTTCCGGAGTGCCCCGCGGGCTGACCGCTTCGGACGTGCTGGGCATTCAACCCCGATGCGACGCCCGAAACGCCCGCGCCTGCCCAAAATGCCCGCAGCCGATGAAGGGCACCGGCGGGCGCAGTGCCGACAGGGGCGACGGGTGGTTGGCGCACAGCACCAGGTGCCCCCGGTCGGCGGGGATCACGACACGTTTGCCTTGTGCGTGGGCGCCCCACAGCATGAACACCACCGGGCGTGTGCCGTGCGCCACGTGGCGGATCACCGCGTCGGTCAGCACCTCCCACCCCTTGCCTGCATGGCTGGCGGGTTGGGCTTCTTCCACCGTGAGCGTGGTGTTGAGCAGCAGCACACCTTTCGCAGCCCATGGGACCAGGCTGCCGCCAGGCTGCGGAAACGCAGGCGGTGGCGTGCCCAGATCGCGCTGCAGTTCCTTGAAGATGTTGCGCAGCGAAGGCGGCAGCGCCACACCGGGCGCCACCGAAAACGCCAGCCCCTCGGCCTGGCCCCGGCCGTGGTACGGGTCCTGGCCGAGGATGACCACGCGTACGTCTTCAGGCGGTGTGAGTTCCAGCGCACGCAAGGGCTGCGGCGGGAAGATGACGGCCCCGGCATCGAGCCGAGCCTGCAAGAAGCCCTGTAGCTTGCGTCCGGCCGCACCGGCAAAAAACTCGTGCACCAGCGGCTGCCAGCCCGGCGCTATGGGCCAGTCGGCGGGGTCGGCGCTCTGCAGCTGCGTGGGGGCGCTTTGCGGATCATTCATGGTCAAAATGGCCTCTAGCGCTTATCCATAAAGCGCAAGAAGCTATTGTTTTTATAGCTATGCGAATAGTTTGGCGAGTTCCAGCCCCGGCTCGGGCGCGCGCATGAAGGCCTCGCCCACGAGGAAGGCGTGCACACCGGCGTCGCGCATGGTCTTCACGTCCGCAGGCTTGAGAATGCCCGACTCGGTCACCAGCAGGCGGTCGGCGGGCACATCCTTGAACATGCCCAGCGTGGTCTCGAGCGTGACCTCGAAGGTGCGCAGGTTGCGGTTGTTGATGCCGACCAGCGGCGTCTTGAGCTTCAATGCGCGCTCCAGCTCGGGGCGGTCATGCACCTCCACCAGCACCGCCATATCGAGGCTGCGGGCGATGGCTTCAAAGTCTGCCATTTGCGCATCGTCCAGGCAGGCGGCAATCAGCAAAATGGCGTCGGCGCCCATGGCACGGGCCTCGTAAACCTGGTACGGGTCGACCAGAAAATCCTTGCGCAGCACCGGCAGCTGGCAGCTGGCGCGCGCCTGCTTGAGGGCATCCACACTGCCCTGGAAAAACTGCCGGTCGGTCAGTACGGAGAGACAGGCCGCACTCACGGCGCCATCGCCATCGGCGTAACTCTGGGCGATGTCAGCCGGGATGAAGTCGGCGCGCAGCACGCCCTTGCTGGGGCTGGCTTTCTTGATCTCGGCGATCACCGCCGCCTGGCCCTTGGCTATTTTGGCCCGCAACGCGCCCTCGAAATCGCGCGTGAGCACGCGGCTCTCGGCATCGGCGCGCATGGCGTCAAACGGCAGGCGCTTTTTGGCGGCGGCCACTTCTTCGTGCTTGACGGCCACGATTTTGTTGAGGATGTCACTCATGGGGGCGGTTCTTTTCAGGGGAAGAAGGGGGCAAATGGGACTCCTGCGGCGGCTTGCGCAGGACGCGGCGCAGCACCACGGCCAAGGCGATACCGCCGCCCACCAGCAGCAGCGTGAAGACGATGACAATCCAGGTGCCAGGGTAGGTCCAGAAAGACGGTTGCATCACTCTCTCCCTCACGCAGCAGCCAGCGCATGGGTGCGCGTAACGAGCTGCTCCAGCTTGGCGAGCGCTGCGCCGGAGTCGATGGCCGCGCGGGCCTGGGCAATGCCCTCCAGCATGGTCGCAGCCACGTTGGCGGCGTAGAGGGCGACACCGGCGTTCAGGCACACGATGTCGCGCGCTGCGCCGGTCTCGCCCTTGAGCACGCCCAGCAGCAGATCACGCGACTGATCGGGCGTTTCCACTTTCAACGCCCGGTTGCTGGCCATGGCGAGGCCAAAGTCCTCGGGGTGGACTTCGTACTCGGTGATCTCGCCATTCTTGAGCTCACCCACCAGCGTGGCGGCGCCCAGGCTGATCTCGTCCATGCCGTCGCGCCCATAGACCACCAGCGCATGCTCAGCGCCCAGGCGCTGCAGCGCTCGCACCTGGATGCCCACCAGGTCAGGGTGGAACACGCCCATGAGAATATTGGGCGCGCCGGCCGGGTTGGTCAGCGGCCCCAGGATGTTGAAGAGGGTGCGCACACCCAGCTCCTTGCGCACCGGCGCCACGTTTTTCATGGCCGGATGGTGGTTGGGGGCAAACATGAAGCCGATGCCGATTTCGTCGATGCACTGCGCAATCTGCTCAGGCTTGAGGTTGATGTGCACGCCCAGCGCCTCCATCACGTCGGCGCTGCCGCTCTTGCTGGAAACGCTGCGCCCGCCATGCTTGCTGACCCGTGCGCCTGCAGCAGCAGCCACAAAGGTGGCGCAGGTGGAGATATTGAAGGTACCGGCACCGTCGCCGCCCGTGCCCACGATGTCGACCATGTGCGTGCGGTCGTGCACATGCACTTTGGTGGAAAACTCGCGCATCACCTGCGCGGCGGCCGTGATCTCACCGATGGTTTCTTTCTTCACGCGCAGGCCGGTCATGATGGCCGCCGTCATCACGGGCGAGAGCTCGCCCTGCATGATGAGCCGCATCAGGTGCAGCATTTCGTCGTGGAAAATTTCGCGGTGTTCGATGGTGCGCTGCAGCGCTTCCTGGGGGGTGATGGACATGGTTTTTTTCTCCATAAGAGTCAGGCCGAGGGCGCGTCCGTCCAGGCCAGTTTGAGCCCGAAGCCGATGAACAGGGCACCGGCGGCGCGGTCCAGCCAGTGCATGCCACGCTGCACTGCACCTGCGCGCTTCGCCATCCACGCAGCGGCCAGCGCCCAGCCGGCATTGACGGGAATCGCATTCACACTGAACAACACGCCCAGCAGCACGAAGACCAGCGCCTTGTTGGTGGTGCCCGGTGCGATGAACTGCGGCACAAAGGCCAAAAAGAAAATGACGACTTTGGGGTTGAGCACATTGGTCCAGAACCCGCCCATGAAATCACGGGCCAGCGAAGGCGTTGTCACCGGTTCGGCCTGCGCCGCAGCCAGCGCCGCGCCACTGCCACCCCCCGGCGCCCGGGACAGCAGCATGCGCACGCCCATCCACAGCAGGTAGGCTGCGCCCAGCACTTTGAGCACCGTGAATGCCGTGGCCGATGCCGCCAGCAGCGCACCCACACCCACGGCGGCGGCGGCGACATGCACCATGCAGCCCAGTGCAATGCCCAGCGACGCCACGACCCCGGCCCGCGCGCCATGCCGCAGCGCGTTCGAGACGATATACAGCACGTCCGGCCCGGGCGTGAGGTTGAGCAACCAGCCCGCTGCGATGAATAGCAGTAGCTGGTGCGCCTCCATCGTCATGCCGCCTGCTCGAGAAAGTTCTTGAGCATGGCGTGGCCGTGCTCGGTCAGGATGCTCTCCGGATGGAACTGCACGCCCTCAATGACCAGCTCTTTGTGGCGCACGCCCATGATCTCGCCGTCATCCGTCCAGGCGGTGATTTCCAGCACTGCGGGGCAGGTGGCGCGCTCGATGGCCAGCGAGTGGTAGCGGTTGACCGTGAACTGCGCTGGCAGCCCTGCAAAAACGCCCTTTTGCGTGGTGGTGATGACGCTGGTCTTGCCGTGCATGAGCTGCTGCGCGCGCACGATGGTGCCGCCAAAGGCCGCGCCAATGCTCTGGTGCCCCAGGCACACCCCCAGGATGGGGAGCTTGCCCGCAAAGTGCTGGATGGCCGCGACCGAGATACCCGCCTCCAACGGCGAGCACGGTCCGGGCGATACCACCAGCCGGTCGGGGGCGCGTGCGGCGATCCCTTCCACGGTGATTTCATCGTTGCGGAACACTTCCACCTGCGCACCCAGTTCACCGAAATACTGAACGATGTTCCAGGTAAAGCTGTCGTAGTTGTCGATCATCAAGAGCTTCATGGCTGGCTCCCTTGCGCAGGCGCGCGCAGGCGCGCGAACTCGCGGTGTTCAAAATCGATATAGGCTTCCATCATGCTGCGGTAGATGGCTTCGAGCACCTCGGGCTGGCCGCCCTCTGCCGCAGTGCGGGAGCGCACCCGCTGGATGATGGCTTCGATGCGCTCTTCGTCGCGCACCTGTCCCGCATCCTGCTTGATGCGCGCGGCTTGTGTCATGTAGCCGCCGCGCGTAACCAGAAGAGGCACCAGCACATCATCGAGCGCATCAATGTGACGGCGCACGTCTTCCATGGTGGCGCAGTACTGTGTGTTGTCAATGGCGCGCGTCATTCCAGGCCCTCTTCCACGAGTTCGGCGGCGCGCAGCAGGGCGCGGGCCTTGTGTTCTGTTTCTTTCCACTCCATCTCGGGTACCGAGTCGGCCACCACGCCTGCGGCAGCCTGCACGTAGAGTGTTCCGTCTTTCACGATGCCGGTGCGGATGGCGATCGCCAGGTCCATGTCACCGGCATAGCTGAGGTAGCCGCAGGCGCCGCCATACAGGCCGCGCTTGGTAGGCTCCAGCTGGTCGATGATTTCCATGGCATGCACCTTGGGCGCACCTGTGAGCGTGCCCGCCGGGAACGTGGCCTTGAGCACATCCATGCTGGTCATGCCGTCATTGAGAATGCCCTCGACGTTGCTCACGATGTGCATGACGTGGCTGTAGCGCTCCACGGCAAAGGCTTCGGTCACCTTCACGCTGCCGGTCTTGGCGATGCGGCCGATGTCGTTGCGCGCCAGGTCGATCAGCATCACATGCTCGGCACGCTCCTTGGGGTCGTTGACCAGCTCCACCTCGGTGGCCTTGTCCAGCGCGGGCGTGGCACCGCGCGGGCGCGTACCCGCCAGCGGGCGGATGGTGACTTTCTGCCCCTCGGGCGTGCTCTCCTGGCGCACCAGAATCTCGGGGCTGGCGCCGACCACATGGCTGTCGCCAAAGTGGTAGTAATACATGTAGGGGCTGGGGTTGAGCGAACGCAGCGCGCGGTACAGCGACAGCGGCGACTCGGTGTAGCGCTTGTGGATGCGCTGGCCGACCTGCACCTGCATGAAGTCACCCCCGGCGATCAACTCCTTGGCGTGCTCGACGGCGGCCAGGTAGTCCTGCTTGGCAAAATCGCGCTGTGCGGGGTGGCTTTGCGTGGCCTGCACCTGGGGCGCGCTGACCGAATACTTGAGCTGTTCGCGCAGCTCGCGCAGGCGCTTCTTGCCGTTGCTGTAGGCCTCGGGGCGCCCCGGGTCGGCATAGACGATGAGATACAGCTTGCCCGACAGGTTGTCGATGACCGCCAGCTCCTCGCACTGCAGCAGCAGGATGTCGGGCATGCCCAAAGTGTCGGGCGGACACGATTTTTCCAACTTTTTTTCGATGTGGCGCACCGCGTCGTAGCCAAAGTAGCCTGCCAGGCCGCCACAAAAACGCGGCAGACCGGGCCGCAGCGCCACCTTGAAACGCTTCTGGTAGGCCGCCACGAAATCCAGTGGATTGCCCGGTGCGCTCTCCACCACCTGGCCATCGGTGACCACCTCGGTCACGGCGGCGGCGCCAAAGCCGCGCGCGCGCAGCAGGGTGCGCGCGGGCAGGCCAATAAAACTGTAGCGGCCAAAGCGCTCGCCACCCACCACGGATTCGAGCAGGAAGCTGTACTTGCCTGCGTCGCGTGTGTGGGCCAGCTTCAGGTACAGCGACAAGGGGGTTTCCAGGTCGGCGAAGGCTTCCGCCATGAGCGGAATGCGGTTGTAGCCTTCGCGCGCCAGGCTCTGAAATTCAAGTTCGGTGATCACGGGGGAGACTCCCTGCTGGGGTGGCGCGCAGACCGAAAGGGGGGGGTCGGGCGCCGCTGTTCATGGACGGGCCCCTGGCAGGGGCCGAAAGTGCACGCCGGGAATACCCCAGGTGCCATCAGGTGTTCAGGCAGACAGGCTGACGCCAGGGCCAGGCTCCCCGGTCGCTGCGACCTGTGATGAACACGCGGTGAATGAACATGCCATAAAGTGTAGCAAATACGCGCCAGCACCACGACCAGCACTCCCGGACTGCCCCCCGGGAAAACCCATGGGGAAACCCTGATGTGGGCGGGCCCCATCAGAGGCACAATTTGTTGCAGTTTACGAACGACCGTTCTTTTTTGTGAGGAGTGACATGATCAAAACACTGCGCACCCTGTTCATCGCCGTCGGCCTGTGCTGGAGCACCGCGAGCTTTGCCGCGGTCGAGTTGGCCGGGGTCAAGGTGGAAGACACCATCTCCATCGCAGGCACCACGCTGCAACTCAACGGGGCAGGCATCCGCTACAAGGGCCCCTTCAAGGTCTACGTCGGCGACCTCTACACCACCCAGCCCGTCAAGTCCCTCGACGAACTGATTGCGGCCCCCGGCCCCAAACGCCTGACCATGACGTTCCTGCGCGAGATCAACTCCGCCGATTTCGGCAAGCTGCTCACGCGCGGCATCGAGGACAACGTCAGCCGCAACGAGATCTCGAAAATCATCCCCGGCATGATCAAGATGGGGGACATTTTTGCGGCCAACAAAGCCTTCGTGCCCGGCGACGTGTGCGCCCTGGAATGGGACCCTGCCAAGGGCCTGAGCATCTGGGCCAAGGGCAAGCTGCAGGCCGAGCCCTTCAAGGACCCCGCCTTCTTCCGTGCGCTGATGTCCATCTGGTTTGGCCACACTCCGGCCGACTGGAAACTCAAGGACCAAATGCTGGGAATCAAGTAACCCGGCCCGGAGCCGCTGTCACCCACCCGACAGCATCTAGAGAATTGCGCCTATACGTTTTTCCTCTCAGCGGGTTAGGCTGATGCCATCGGCAGGGGGAGGACACCCCTCCCCTGCTTTCGCTGCACCCGCCCATCGGCCAGGTGCAGCCAACCTTCCCGCGGACACTCCTTCCCGGCGTCTCCAACGATCCCACACTTTGCCGTTGTTCCTTTCTCCTTGCGCCCCTGGATCACCATGAAATTCCGCAATCTCCGTGTCGGCCCGCGCCTGGGCCTGGGTTTTGGCGCCATCCTGCTCATCACCGCCCTGCTCGCCCTGACCGGCATCTGGCGCATTGGCGCGCTCAAGGACGCCAGCGAACGGGTGGCCACGCGCGAGATCGAGCTGCGCACCCTGGTCGATGACTGGACGGCCGATGTCCGGCTGAACTGGGTGCGCACCGAAGCCTTCCTCAAGGCGATCGACCCCGGCTACATGGAAAAGCTCACGACCGATACCCAGGCCACCTATACCGCCTCGGAAACCAAGGCCCAACGCATCGAAGAACTGCTGCAAAGCGACCAGGGCAAATCCCTGCTCGCCGGCATTGCTGCGGCACGGACCGCGTACAGCACCAAGCTGACCGAAATCCGGGAGCTGCACCGTGGTGGCGAGCCCAGTGTGCCCACCATGGTGGACAACGACCTGCGCCCGCTGGCCGACAAATACCTGCAGACCCTCGACGGCCTGCGCAATTTCATGGCCGCGCAGCTGGCCGAAAGCCAACGCAGCACCAACACCCTGGCCTCGGCCAGCCAGATGCTGCTGGGCGTGGGCGCCGCTGTGGCCGTGGCCCTGGGGGCACTGCTGGCGGTGCTGGTCACGCGCTCCATCGTGCTGCCCATGCAGCAGGGCCGCAAGGCCGCAGAGTGCATTGCCGACGGTGACCTGACACAGCCGCTGGACACCAGCGCCGGCGACGAAGCCGGCCAGTTGCTCCAGGCCCTGGCCACCATGCAGGGCAAGCTGGCCACCATCGTCAGCAACGTGCGCCGCAATGCCGAAGGCGTGGCCAACGCCAGTTCCGAAATTGCCCAGGGCAACAACGACCTGTCGGCCCGCACCGAGCAACAGGCCAGCGCGCTGGAGCAAACCTCGGCCTCCATGGAGCAACTGGGCTCCACCGTGCGGCAGAACGCCGACAACGCCCGCCAGGCCAACCAACTGGCCATGAGCGCCTCCACCGTGGCCGCTCAGGGCGGCGACGTGGTGGCCCAGGTGGTGCAGACCATGAAGGGCATCAACGACAGCAGCCAGAAGATCGCGGACATCATCAGCGTCATCGATGGCATTGCCTTTCAGACCAACATCCTGGCGCTCAATGCGGCCGTCGAAGCGGCGCGGGCGGGCGAACAGGGCCGGGGTTTTGCCGTGGTGGCCAGTGAAGTGCGCAGCCTGGCCGGGCGCAGCGCCGAAGCCGCCAAGGAAATCAAGGCCCTCATCGGCGCCAGCGTGGAACGGGTGGAGGCGGGCTCGGCCCTGGTGGACCGCGCCGGCACCACCATGACCGAAGTGGTGCAGGCCATCCGCCGCGTGACCGATATCGTGGGCGAGATCAGCGCCGCCAGCAGCGAGCAGAGCACCGGCGTGGGCCAGGTGGGCGAGGCCATCACGCAGATGGACCAGGCCACCCAGCAGAATGCCGCCCTGGTCGAGCAAAGCGCCGCCGCTGCAGACAGCCTGCGTTCGCAGGCCGCGCAACTGGTGCAGGCCATGTCCGTGTTCCACACCGGCACGGGCAGCAGTGCTTCCGTGCAGTCACTGGCAGGCGGCGCCACGGCAGCGCGCACCGCCGCTCCGCGCAGCGTGCAGGGTCTCCCGGCACCGCGCCAGATCGGCAACAGCCAGGCATAGGCAGGACGGCGCTGCGGGTGCAGGCCCGCAGCAGCGTGGCGTCTCAGGCGAGCACCAGTTCGCGCAACGATCCCACCCAGCCGTCGGCATCCACCGCCGTCACCGGCTGGCCATGGTTGTAGCCGTAGGTCACCAGCACCACCGGGCAGCCTGCGCCGCGAGCGGCCTGGGCGTCGTTGCTGGAATCGCCCACCATCAGCGTGCGCGCAGGTTCGGTACCCAGGGCTGCGCAGGTTTTGAGCAAGGGCAGCGGGTCGGGTTTCTTGCGCTCGAAGGCGTCGCCCCCGAACACATGGGCGAAATAACCGTCCAGCCCCTTGGCCTGCAGCAGCGGCAGCGCAAAGGCGGTGGGTTTGTTGGTCAGGCAGGCCAGTGGCATCCCGGCGGCGCGCAAGGCCTGCAGCCCTTCAACCACGCCGGGGTACACGGCGGCGTAGTGGCCGTTGATGGCCAGGTAATGCCGCTGGTAGCTGGGCCATGCACGGGCGTAAAGCGCTTCCATTTCAATAGCTGCCAGCGCTTTATCTGCTTGCCCTAGAGCCTGTTTTAGCACCAAATGCAGCAAATGCTCGGAGCCCTTGCCCACCATGGTCTCGATCTGCTGTGCGGCAATGCCGGGCAGCCCCAGCTCGCGCAGCATGCGGTTGAGGGCCTCGGCAAAGTCGCCCAGGGTGTCGATCAGGGTGCCATCAAGATCGATGATGGCGGCGTCATAGCGGTCTGTTTTCATACGGTGATGGATTATCCGCACCGGCGCCCCAGGGCGCCGGGCAAGCATCACCGCAGGCTCAACGTCTGGCGTTTCCACGCGGCGTCCTGCCAGCGCTGGAACAGGGGCAGGGACGCCACATCGCCGGTCACCCGCTCAACAGCCAGGCCGTCGAGCCGCACCACCTCGAAACTGCGGCGGTAGCGCCCCTGGGCCCGGGCCTCGCGCGCCACCAGCATACGCTGGCCGCCAGGCACCCAGCCCGCCCACTCTGCCACCCCCGTCTCCGGCGCTGCGGCGGCCGGGGGCAGCACATCGGCCACCCAGCCTTCCGTGGTCTTGCGCAGCACCCACAGTTCACGCCACCCCTCCAGGGGCTGCACTGCCAGGGCCAGTGCCGTGCCCTCCCGGTTGTGCCGGGCCGACGATGCCCACACCACACCATAGGTGCAGCGGCGCAGCAACGGCGCCTGCGGGCCGTGCCGGGCATCGACGAGCAACACACAGGTCTCGCCCGGGGCCCCCGCCTCGGTCACCAGCGTGGGGCGTGCCCTTGCGGCAGCAGGGACGGGGACCGAAGGCACCAATGCCCAGCGCACGGCGCCTACCCGCATGGCAGCGTCGTTGTAGGCGCTCTGGTCTTCGTCGGGCAGATCGTCTTTGCTCACCCCGGCCAACTCGGTCAGCGCCCGGGCGGCCGATGCGGCCACGGCGGGGCCATGGATGTCCTTGCGGGCCTGCTGGTACGCCAGCGCGCTCCACACCATGGCGCGGCGCATCTGGACGCGGTTGCGCAGGTAGGTCGGCAGAGCCGAAACCTCCACGCGCTCCAGCACCTGCGCCTGCCACTCCTGCACTGCGGCGCGCGCGTGCGCAGGCAGGTCCGGGTCGATGCACTCCGGCCGCGTCAGGCCGAGTGCGGCGCGGGCGCGCTGGTCAGGCGCGGCCTGCGCCATGGCAAGCACGCGGCGGAAGGCTTCACCGTCGTAGCAGACCTGCATGCGCCCCTCCACCGCGTAGGAGACAAAGCGCACGCCATAGCCTTGCGCCACGTCCAGGTGGGCCGACAGCGTGGCGCCCGGGGTTTTGCCAGGCACCACGGCCGAGGCCCGGTGGGCCAGCCGGTCGGCCAGGGTGCCCAGCGCCTCCAGGGCCTGCGCCCCCTGCCCGCCTGCCAGCACCGGACCGGGCGCTGCCTGCAGCCAGGCCGCCGTGAAGCCAATGCCCAGAGCCTCTGCGCCCGGCGTATCGCGCACAAAGCGCAGCACGGCCAGCAACGCAGGCGCTTCATCTTCGGTCAGCGCCACGCGCCGCACCTCACTGGCACGAATGAACCCGCCGCGCTCACGCTTGTGATCCCACACTTGCAAGTAGTCCATGCGCTCGCCGCGCACCTCCAGCACTTCGCCCTGCCACAGCGTGGTTTGCTGCTGGGCCGACTGGCGCGGGGCCGAGCGCAGGCTGGCCTGGTCCTGCACCACGATGGCACTGCCCATGCTGGCCGCCATGGCAACGGCGGCAACGGTGGATGTGGTGATCATGGCTTATTGCTCCGTGGGGCTGGACAGGTCTTGTGCCGCCGCCTGGGCCGCACGGTTGCCGCCGAGCAGCGCGGCGCCGATGAAGTCGCCATTGGCAGGCGGCGGCGCGATGATGACCTGGATCTTGTCGGAGAGCTTGTCGGCCAGGGTCTTCTGGATCAACAGCGGGTGGCGCGTCACCAGCGCACCCTCGCGGGCCATTTGCTCGGCATTCACTTTGCCGATCCGATCCAGACGGTAGGCTTCGGCTTCGGCCAGCTTCTGGCGGGCATCGGCCTCACCGTTGGCCTCGATGCGGCGCGCCTGGGCGCTGCCTTCGGCCGCCTTGATGCGCGAGACCTTCTCGGCCTCGGCCTCCAGCTGGCGTTGCTCGATCTGGCGCTGCTTGAAGGGCAGCACATGCTTCATGGCTTCTTCCTGGGCACGGGCCGCAATCACCTGTTCGCGGGCCGCGGCCTCGGCGGCCACCTCCCGGCGGACCTTGTCGGCATTGGCATCCAACTCGGTTTCCTTGACGCGCTTGTCCTTGAGTTCCAGCGTGTAGCGCATCTTCTCGGAGGCCAGCTCCTCGGCCAGCAAGCTGTCCATGCCCCGACGGTACTCGGCGGGCAAATCAACCTTGCCAATCTGCAGGCTGCGCAGCGTGACGCCATCGGCCGCCAGGCGGGCGCGCAATTCGGTCTCGATGATCTGGGCTATTTCGGCGCGCTTGGACGAGAAAATTTCACGCACCGTATAGCGTGCGAACACCTTGTACACCAGCCCCTGCACCGCAGGCTCCACGATGTCGGCGCCCACGTTGTCGGGCAGGTTGCCGGCCTTTGAGACCACTGCGGCCGGGTCGAGCGCGTAGCGCACGCGCAAATCCAGGCCCAGCGACAGCCCCTCCACCGACTGCAGCGGCGCACTGCCCTGGGCATCGCGCATCGCTTGCGGGTGGTAGCTTTGGTCACGCAAGGAAAACACCCGCATGCGGTGCAGGCCCGGCAGCACCCACACGCTGCCATCGCGCCACTGGCTGACGGCGCCGGTCAATTGATTCACCCGCACCCCCATCTCGCCCTGGCCCAGGGTCTGCACCGGCGGATGGCGATACACCAGGCTCCCTGCCACGGCCAGCGCCGCCCCCACAGCGAGCCAGCGCAGGCCGCGGGCCGACGGCACCGGCCAGGGACGGCAGGGCGCATCGGCGCAGGCGGCGGGCGCCTGTTCCCCGGTCTCTTGCACGTCCTCGGACACGGGTACGTGCAAGTCTTCTGTGGCTTTGGGCGTTGTACGGCCCCGCAGGGTTTGCAGGGCGCGGTTCCAGGTGAATTTCATGGCATTTCTCTCTTCGGTCGGACGGTGTTTTTGGTCTGCTTCTGGACCACCGCTACAGGGCGGCCCATTGAGCGTTGATTCTTCGCATGCAACCCGGAAGCAACAATGCGGCGCCCATGCCAAAGCGCACCCAGTGGCGGTGCATCCACTCCGCCCCCGGAAGAAACACTCACACCACGGACCGCAGGGGGCCGGGATAATCCGCCCAGCACGACTCCAGACCCTCCCATGACCCGTATCGCCGTGATCGAAGATGACCTGCCCACCAGCAACCAGCTGGCAGGCTGGATTCGCAGTGCGCGCAGCGGTATCGTGATCGATCAGTGGTTCACCCGCGATGACGCCGAGGCGGCGCTGGCCCGCGAACACTACGATGCCGTGGTGCTGGACATCGAGCTGGGCCGCGAGCGGCACGCCGGAGTGGCACTCATCAACGCCATCAACAAGCGGCACCAGGGCACGCCCGTGCTGGTGGTCTCCGCCATGCCTGCGGCCATTTACCGCAGCATCATGAAGGCGCTGGACGCCTGGGACTACCTGCAGAAAACCACCTTTGAAGAGGCTGATTTCATCGAGACCTTTCTGGACATCCTGCGCACCACCCAGGCCCAGACACCGCAAGCCACCGACACCGTGGCAGCCGACGCTTTGGTGCTCGATCCGCTGTGGCAGCGCACCCCCACCTGGCGCGGCGAGCGCATCAACCTGCCGCTGACCGCACAGCGCATCCTGGCCACCCTGCACCAGCGCTGTGGCGAAGTGGTGTCTTACGACGATCTGTTTGAGGTGGTGAAAAGCGGGCGCAACCGCGACAACGTACGCAAGCATGTGAGCACCATCCGCGAGGCCCTGCGCGAGGTCGATCCGGGGTTCGAGGGCATCGAGAACGTGCCCATGCGCGGCTTTCGCTGGGTGGACACCGCCGCCAGCCCGGCTCGCCGAAAGTAGGCCGCCACCATGCAACGCCTGCTGCGCCCCCGGCTGGAGATGCCCCGGCTGGGCCTGCCCGCGTTTCGCCGGCGCATTCTGGTGCGCGGCGTCTTCCTGTTGCTGGCCCTGGCCACGGTGGTGCTGAGCGTGGTCGTGCTGAAAGAGGAAAAAGAGCGCGCCTGGCACAGCTACCAGCACGGCTTTGTGCGCAGCCAGGCCGAGGTGATGGCGCGGCTGCGCCATCCATCGGGCCAGCTGGCGCTGCTGAACGCCGGTCACCAGGCACAGGACATCACGCCGCTGACACCCTTGCTGCTGCCGTATGCGGCGATTGACTTTGACGACCAGAACAAATCCCAGCAGGCCGTGGAAATGGCAGGCTGCGCAGTGCAGTACCCCGACCAATCGTCGGTGTGCGTCGCGGTGGGCAACAATCCGTATGCCGGGGGGTTCATTTACGTGGTGGGCAGCTTCTACGCCGGGGCCCTGACGGCGCGCGAACGCGGAGCACTGGCGCTGCAGGACGTGCACCGCGCCCGTGTCACGCTGGAGATGCGCGGCGCCACACACCGATGGATCGCACCTTACGAAGCCATGGCAGCGCGCGGCGGCAGCACGGCCGCACGCGGCAGACTTGCCGGTTTTGTGGACAGTGGCGCGCCCCAGCTCGGCCTGCGCGCCCGGCCGGTGCGCGACTTTCGCGGCTGGCTCTGGCAAAACGGCCAGTGCCGCGACCTGGCGGACCGCATGCCCGAATGCCTGCGCCGGACCTTCTATTCCATCCGCCTGCCGGTGGAGTTGTTCCGCGAGGCGCTGTTCCACAAGGGGGCACGCCCGGTCTGGCCTCCGGAAGACCTGGACCACATGCAGGTACGGGTGGAAATGCTGGCGCCCGGCGACGACGCCACGCCCCCCTTGTTTGACAGCAACGCCCCAGGCGCCCGGCTCGCAGCATCGCTGAGCGACATTTCACGCGCCCTGCAGCCCGGCGAGCAGGTGCAGATACGCCGCCTGGATGCTGGGGGCAGCACTCCCATCACGCTCAAAGGGCCAGATCCCCAGGAGGAGCCCACCGCACCCTGGCTGATCCGCCTGATCGGCTGGTTGCCCCTGACCGCGCCAGACACGCGCACGACCACACCTGAAGGTCTGGACCTGCTGGACACCCCCACGGGCCACTATGACGTGCGGTTCATCGGCAACCTGCGCGGGGTCGAACAGGGGCTGGCGGCCGTCGCCACCCGCATGTCCTGGTACCTGGGGGCCATGCTGACCGCCATCGCGCTGGCCTGGTTGCTGATCGAGGTGGGGCTGATCCGCCGCGTCACCGCACTGACGCGCCGCGCCGCTGCCGTGTCATACAACGTGCAGCCCGGCCACACCGGCCCACGCCTGGGTGACCTGGATGTCTCGGACCTGCGCGGCCCGGACGAGCTGGGCATTCTGGCCGGGGGCCTGGCCGACCTGCTGCAGCGCGTGAAGGACGACACCCAACGCGAACAGTTGCGCGCCCAGCAGGAGCGGGACATGTGGCACGCCGTCGGGCACGAAATCATGTCGCCACTGCAGTCGCTGATGGTGCTGCACGGCGACCCGGAGGACCCCAGCAGGCGCTACGTGCAGCGCATGCAGCAGGCCGTGCATGTGCTCTATGGCACGGCTTCTCCCGCCGAGGCACTGCAGGCGGCCGACTTGCCGCAGGGGCGGCTCGACCTGGACGCCTTTTTACACCATGTGGCCGCCAATGCGCACTTTGCGGACATTGCCGATGTGGTGTACGAAGGCAGCACGCACGGCCCCGTCATCGTGCGGGCCGACGAATTCGCCCTGGAGGATGTGGTGACCCACATCCTGCGCAATGCCACGCGCCACCGCCCGGCGGGCACACCCATCCAGCTCACGCTCGCCGCGTCGGCGTCGACCGCCAGCGCCACACTGCACAACCAGGGCTCCACCATTGCCGAAGACCTGCTGGAGCGGATTTTTGAACTGGGCGTCACCGATCCCGGCACACCGACGCGCCCTGGCGATGGGGAGCACCGCGGCCAGGGGCTGTTTGTGGCAAAGACCTACATGGCCAAGATGGGCGGCGCCATCAGCGCGCACAACACGGCCGACGGCGTGGCCTTCACGCTGACGTTCCAGCGGCTGGGCTAGGGCCGGTTCAGGCCGCCAGTTGCGCACGCATGGCGTCGATCACGCTGCGGTAGTCGGGCTTGCCGAAGATGGCGCTGCCCGCCACGAAGGTGTCGGCCCCCGCGTCGGCCACTCGGCGGATGTTGTCCTGCTTGATGCCGCCGTCCACCTCCAGCCGGATGTCCTTGCCGCTGGCATCGATGCGCTTGCGCACGGCCTCGATCTTGCGCAGGGCCGAGTCGATGAAGCTCTGGCCGCCAAAACCGGGGTTGACGCTCATGATGAGGATCAGGTCGATATCGTCGATCACCCAGTCCAGCACATCCAGCGGCTCGGCCGGGTTGAACACCAACCCGGGTTTGACACCCTTGGAACGGATCGCCTGGATGCTGCGGTGCACATGGCCCGAGGCATCCGGGTGGAAGCTGATGAAGTCGGCCCCCGCCTCGGCAAAGGCAGCGGCCAGGGCGTCGACGGGCTGGATCATCAGATGCACGTCGATGGGCACGGCCTGTCCGCCAGGCGTCACGGCATGCGGCTTGAGGGCCTGGCACACCATGGGACCGAAAGTGAGGTTGGGCACGTAATGGTTGTCCATCACGTCGAAATGGATCCAGTCGGCGCCAGCGGCGACGACGCTGCGCACCTCTTCGCCCAGGCGGGCAAAGTCGGCAGAGAGGATCGAAGGGGCAATACGAAAGGTGCGGGTCATGCCGCCATTGTCGCAGTTACCATTCCGCCATGCCGAAATCCCAGATCGCCGTCCACGTCCGCCCCGAATACCTGATGGAGCAGTCCGATCCCGATGCCTGCCTGTACAGTTTTGCCTACACCATCGAGATTGCCAATTCCGGGGACGCATCGGCGCAGCTGATTTCCCGCCACTGGATCATTACCGACGCACTGGGGCATGTCGAGGAAGTCAAAGGCCTGGGGGTGGTGGGCCAGCAGCCGCTGCTGCAACCAGGGCAGGCCTTTGAATACACCAGTGGGTGCCGCCTGCGCACCGCGACGGGAACCATGCGCGGCAGCTTTCATTTTGTGACGGAAGAAGGAACGCCCTTTGAGGTGCCCGTGGAGCGCTTCTACCTGGATGCCTCGGACAGTGACACGCCGCACGTGCTGCACTGATCGCCCCATCACAGGCAACCGCACCGGTTGCCCCAGGCTCTGCTGTCCCTTGTTCATCGATCCACAGTGAGCCCCTCGCCCCTGCTGCCCATGGAATTCCTCCCCGTCTGGCCCTTCCCGGTCAACACCCTGTTCTTCTTCGGTTTTCTGCTTTTTTGTGGCGCTCTCGGCGGCTACGTGGCCCACCGCTGGCCCTGGATCCCCAGTATTACCGGGTTCATGGTGGTGGGACTGTTCGCCGGACCCAACGTTCTGGGATTGATCAGCCCCGAAGCATTGGCGCAGTCGCGCATCGTCGTGGACGTCGCACTGGCACTGATTCTTTACCGCCTGGGTCTGTCGCTGGACATCAAGCGGTTCATCAACGACCGCTCTCTCGTTTTGATCTCCCTGACCGAGAGCGCGCTAACCTTTGTGGCCGTCTATTTCTGCCTGGGATGGTTCGGCATCTCGGGGCTGCCGGCAGCGGTGATCGGGACGATCGCCATATCGTCCTCGCCTGCCGTGCTGATCCACGTGGCCCATGAGCTGGGGGCGTCCGGCCCCGTGACGACCCGGTCGATGTCGCTGGTGGCGCTGAACAACGTCATCGCCTTCATGGCGTTTGCTGCGGTGTTGCCCGCCCTGTACGGGCAGGCCGAAGCGCCCCTGTCCATCATGATCGGCGCACCGCTCTACCAGGTGCTGGGGTCGGCCGCCCTCGGGGCCGCCATGGGGTGGGCCTTGCACCTGGCGGCGCGCACCACCAAGGCAGCCCACCAATACCAGCTGGCACTCGTGATCGGCGCCGTGATGATGACGGTGGGCGCTGCACTTGTGCTCAAGTTGTCCGCCCTGTTTGCCCCCTTGATGCTCGGCATGGTCGTGCGCAGCCTGGAACGCAGCAACCTGGTGGCAGACATCGAATTCGGACCGTCGTTCGAGCTGTTCTTTATTGTTCTCTTCGTCTATGCCGGCGCCAACATGCATGTGTCGGAAATGCTCCACTACTGGCCCGCAGCACTGGCTTTCGTGTTCGCGCGCAGCGCCGCCAAGTGGCTGGGCGTCACGCTGACGGCGGCCGCTTGCCGCACCCCTTTGCAGCAGGCCAGCGCCAGCGGCCTGCTGCTGATGCCCATGGCCGGTCTTGCCATCGGTCTGGTCAATACGACCGTCGCGCTTTTCCCCAGGGAAGGGCTGATTGTGGGCTCCACCGTGCTGGCGGCAGTGGCCATTCTGGAGACGATCGGACCACCGATTGCTGCCCGCGCACTGCGCTGGTCGGGGGACCGGCTGGGCGAAACGGTTGACAGCTCTGCGGCGCGCCCCAACGGCCATCGCATCGCGAAGGGGGCCATCGACACTTCGGAAGTCCGATCGCCAGACGCACCGCCTGCATGACGCGATGGCACCCTCCGGGTGCCCTGCGGAGCCTGTGGACGGCGCCCGGCGGACTGCGGCGATACTCCAGGGTTTTCCCCTGCGCTGAGACAGGGATCGCCGGGGGAGGCTGCGGCGGCTTGTGTCACAGTCCTACATGCACATTTGGTATCCAACGGTACATTCGCCGGTGCCCGGCAACGTCGGCCCGAGGGTCCCGCTGGCCACAAGCACCCGCACCAAGGCCACCGACGGACCGCCTGATCAAGAGGAATCCATGACATGAACGAAATCCTGAGCTTCTGGGCGCAATGGCTGCGCCCCTCGGCGGGGCTGCCCACGGTGCAGTGGTCGCTGCTGCTGGCTGTGGCCGCCATGACCGGCTATTTGCTGCAACGCCACATCGGCCTGCCCAAGGTGGTGGGGTACTCGCTGGTGGGTGCTGTGGCCGGACTGGCCGGTTTCAGCGGTGCGGTCTGGCCGCTGCAGGGCATTGGCCTGTTCATGCTGGAACTGGGCATCTCCATCGTACTGTTCGAATGCGGCGGGCGCATTCCGCTGCGCTGGTTTCGCCACAACCCCATGGTGCTGGTGCAGAGCGTGGCGGAGTCGGCACTGACCTATTTCGCGGTGTACTGGGTGTTGCTGTGGCTGGAGATGCCGGCCCGGGTCGCCGGTCCGCTGGCCCTGGTGGCACTGGCGGCCTCACCCGCCGTGCTGACCCGTGTGGTGGCCGACACCCGGGCGGCCGGCCCGGTGACCGAGCGCGCCATCGTGCTGGCCACGCTCTCGACGCTGTACGCACTGACGCTGGGCAGCGCCCGTGCCGAACTCATGAACCGCTCCAGCATCACCTTCATGGACACGGTCTATCCGGTGATGGTCGTGCTGGGCGTCTCCATCATCGTGGCCGCCGTTCTGGCACTGGTGCTGCGCATGGCGCTGCGCTTCATGAGCCCGACGAGCGAGAGTACCTCCATGCTGCTGCTGGCCCTGGTGGCCGCAGCCACCGCCGTAGCGGCGCACATGGGGGGCTCTGCGCCCCTGGCTGCGCTGCTGGGCGGCATGCTGCTCAAACAGCTCAATCCGCGCCCCTGGGCCTGGCCGCGCCAGCTGGGCAACGCCTCGTCGCTGCTGACCATGCTGATGTTCGTGCTGGTGTCCACCGTCGCCGCCCAGGCCGACTGGAGCGGCCCCGTGGCCGGTGTGGTGCTGGCCCTGATCGTGGTGCGCCTGGTGGCCAAGGCGCTGGGCGTGGCGGTGGGCAATGCAGGCAGCGGGTCGAGCTGGCTGCAGGCACTGTGGGTCGGCTGTGCGATGACACCCATGTCGGCCATTGCGCTGTTGATTGCCTCGCAGTTCGTGCTGGCCTCGCCCTCCACAGGCCACCTGATTGCGCGCGTGGCCCTGCCCGCCATCCTGCTGATGGAAGTGCTGGGCGCAGTCATTGCCACGGTGGCCATCTACCGTGCCGGAGAAAGTTCCAAGCCCTGGGCGCCTCTGGCCCGCGGCAACCAGGGAGACAGCCGTGAGTCTTGAAGCCTTCAACCATTCCGAACCGCTGACACTGGGCGTTGAGCTGGAGCTGCAGCTCGTCAACACGCACGACTACGACCTGGCGCCTTACGCCGAAGACATGCTGCGCCTCATGAAACGCACTCCCCTGCCCGGCAGCGTGGTGCCCGAAATGACGAACAGCATGATCGAGATTTCCACCGGCATCTGCCACTCGTCGAGCGAGGTGCTGGGCCAACTCAGCCAGATCCGCGATGCGCTGGTACGCAGTGCCGACAAACTCAACATCGCCGTCGTGGGCGGGGGCACGCACCCCTTCCAGCAGTGGCACGAGCGGCGCATCTACGACAAGCCGCGCTTTCAGGAACTGTCGCAGCTCTACGGCTACCTGAGCAAGCAGTTCACCATCTTTGGCCAGCATGTGCACATCGGCTGCCCCGACGCCGATGCCGCCCTGCTGATGCTGCACCGCATGTCGCGCTACATCCCGCACTTCATCGCGCTCTCGGCGTCCAGCCCCTATGTGCAGGGCCAGGACACGGCTTTCGACTCGGCACGGCTCAATTCGGTGTTCGCCTTCCCGCTGTCGGGCCGTGCGCCCTGCGTGCTGACCTGGGCCGAGTTTGAGCAGTACTTCAACAAGATGACGCGCACCGGCGTCGTCAAGAGCATGAAGGATTTTTACTGGGACATCCGGCCCAAGCCCGAATTCGGCACCATCGAGATCCGCGTGTTCGACACCCCACTGACCATTGAGCGCGCCGCTGCACTGTCGGGCTTCGTGCAGTCCCTCGGTGCCTGGTTCCTGGCCGACCAGCCCTTTATGCCGCAAGAGGACGACTACCTTGTCTACACCTACAACCGTTTCCAGGCCTGCCGCTTCGGCATGGATGCGGTCTACGTCGACCCGGCCACCGGCGACCACATGCCACTGCGCGAGCACATCCTGCACACCATGGACCAAATCGCAGGGCATGCTACGGCCCACGGCGCCTCGGGCGCGCTGCACCTGCTGCGCAACGAGACGCAGGCGGGCCAGAACGACGCACGCTGGCTGCGCGAGCGCCAACGCGAAGAACAACTGCTGGCCGAAGTCAGCCGCCAGGCGGCGCTGCGTTTTCGCGGAATGAATTGACTCCCCCTGAGGCGCCGGCGGCGCCTTCCCGCCGCCAGTGGCCGGGCAAAGCCCGTTCCACGGCGACCGCTGGCCTGGGTTGCGCCAGTCTCATGCGGTGCGGATGATGCACAACACAATGGAAAACCAAGCTCAGCCCATGGGTGAATTCGATCTGATCGCACGCTACTTCACGCGCCCGGTGCGCCCCGATGGTGCTGTGGCCCTGGGCGTGGGCGACGACTGTGCGCTGCTGGCGCCTGCGCCGGGCATGCAGTGGGCGGTGTCGAGCGACATGCTGGTCGAAGGCCGGCATTTTTTTGCCGGTACCGACCCCGAGCGCCTGGGCCACAAGGCACTGGCCGTCAATTTGTCCGACCTGGCGGCGTGCGGCGCGCGGCCGCAGGCGTTCACGCTGGCGCTGGCTTTGCCGCAGGTGGATGCAGCCTGGCTGGAGGGGTTCTCGCGCGGCCTGCTGCAGCTGGCCGACACGCACGGCTGCGAGCTGGTGGGCGGCGACACCACGCAGGGGCCGCTCAATATCTGCATCACCATTTTTGGCGAAGTGCCGACCGGCCAGGCGCTGCTGCGCAGCGGCGCGCGGCCCAGCGACGACATTTACGTGAGCGGCACGCTGGGCGATGCGCGCCTGGCGCTGGAGGCTTTGCAAGACCAGGCCGCCGCAGCCGCCCTGCCCGCTGAAGCCCTCGCCGCCGCACGCCTGCGCCTGGAAGCGCCCACACCGCGTGTGGCCCTGGGCATGGCCCTGCGCGGCGTGGCCAGCGCGGCGATGGACGTGAGCGACGGCCTGCTGGGCGATCTGGGCCACATCCTGCGCGCCTCGGGTGTCGGGGCTTGCGTGGATACCTCGATTACTATTAAATTGATAGCTACCAGCGCTTTACCAGAAAGCGCCAGAGGCCATTTTGACTTGGGTTTTTTACACCAGTGCACCTTGGCCGGTGGCGACGACTATGAGTTGCTTTTCACCGCACCTGCGGCTGCGCGCACTGCGGTGGCCGCTGCCTCGCAGGCCAGCAGCACACCGGTCACGCGCATTGGTCGCATCGAGGCCGAACCCGGTATGCGCCTGGTCGATGGGCAGGGCCAACCGGTGGTCCACCACTACGCCTCGTTCGACCACTTTGCCTGACGCCTGCACGTCTTGCATGCGGCAATGCCGTCAGGGCGTGCGCTCCATGATGCGCTGCACGACCCCCTCGGCCTTGAGCCGGTCGAAGGCCTGTTGCGTGCGCTGCACCACATCCGGCGGGGTCTGCAGGCTGTAGGCCATGTAGAGCCCGGCGGACGCCTCGTCCAGCGTCAGCACCCGCTCCAGGCCAGCGCAGTCGAACGGGGCTTGCTGGCACAGCAGGCCTGCGTCGCCAGTCGTCAAGGGCACCAGATCCACCTGGCCGCGCAGCAGCTTGCGGAAGTTGTCCAGGGGCTGCGCCGAGACCACCAGCCGCTCGAACCCTTTGGAGCGCAGGTACTGCTGGCGCACATCGTCGCGCATGACACCAATGGTGTAGGCCTTGGCGGATTCCAGGGTACTGATGTCGAGCTTTCTTGATTTGAGCCGGTACAGGTGGTACTGGATCTTCATGATCTCGCCCGCCCAGCGGAACTGCTGCTCACGGGCCGGTGTGCGTGCTATCAGGAAGATGAGCACGCCGGGCTCCTTGAGCGCCATGTCATAGGCCCGCGCCCAGGGGTAGAGGTGCACGCTGTAATCCTTCAGGCCTGCCCGCTGCAGGGTCAGCTCCACCACCTCGGTGGCCGTACCGACCACCTTGTCACCCTCGATGTAGGTGTAGGGCGTGGTCTCGGTCACCGCCCGGATGGGCTGCGCCTGGGATGCCGCCGTAGCCACCCAGAAAATCCAGAACAAAAACAATGCACGTTTCATGCTGTCTCTCCTTCATGACTGGGCGGAGCCAGGGCGTCTGGCCCGGCCACCTGGTTGCGCCCGGCCGCCTTGGCGCGGTAGAGCGCCTGGTCAGCTTCCTGGAACAGGGCTTCGAAATCACCCTCTGCCCCAGGATCCAGCACGGCCAGACCAATGCTGATGGTGACGACCCGGGCCGCCTGCGAGTACAGGTGTTCGATGGCACAGGCTGCCACCGCAGCGCGCATGCGCTCGGCCATCTTGTAGGCCGCCGAGCGGCTGGTCGCAGGCAGCAGCACGCCAAATTCTTCACCGCCGATGCGCGCCGCCAAGTCTCCCGCCCGGCCCAGCTGCGTCTGCAAGGCCTGGGCCACCGCAACAAGGCACTGGTCACCCATGGGGTGTCCGTAGTGGTCGTTGAAGTCCTTGAAGCAATCGATATCGCAGATCAGCAGGGCCAGACTTCGCTGCTCGCGCTGGGCGCGGCGCATTTCGATGATCCGCACCTCGTCAAAATGCCGCCGGTTGGGAAGGCCGGTCAATGGGTCGGTACGGGCCAGGCTTTGCAGCCGGGCATTGGCGGCCTGCAATTCGGCGGTACGCTCATCCACCAGGTGGGCCAGCCGGTCCCGGTGCTCGGCCAACTCCTGCTCATAGCGCTGCTGGCGCTCCAGGTGGTTTGCCAGACTGCTCTGCAGGTGCATGACGCACTTGCCATGTTCAGAAACGAACGCATCCGCCGCGCGCCCGTCGTCAAGGACGGGAAAATGCTCGGCATAGTTGCCGAAAGGGACCTGCTCAAC
>JAPKHH010000046.1:0-24550 GCA_026647025.1 Giesbergeria sp. | reverse complement strand
GCTACGCGCCGCACAAGCCAAGCCGAGCGCAGCGATGGCCCGTGGGGATGTTCGATCCCCGGGTTCCCTTCAGGATATGCCGAGGAGCGCAGCGGCCAGCGGATCAGGGCTCGCGATTGTCTGAGCGCAACGCAGTGGAGCGAGTTTGAGCGAGACCCCGCTGGACGTGAGCACTGCAGGTTGCCCGGAGCGAAGCGCAGGGACACATCCTGTAGGGTCGCCCTTTCTTTGGTAACTTTCTTTCGGCGACGCGAAAGAAAGTTACTCGCATGCCGGGCGACTCCCGGCCTCCGCCCTCAGTCAAAGCGCAGCATGAGCTATCAAAAATATAGCTACTACCGCAATACCTGCAAGCGATAGAGCCATATTTGATCCAAAAAATTAGATGACCGGCCGAAAGAAGGCATCAAGCACCGGCACCAGCCCCGGAAACTCCAGCGCAAAGCGCTCGCGGTTCACAAAATACGCCTCGCAGGCCACTGCAAAGAACTCGGCCGGGGCCGTGGCGCCGTAGGCGTCCAGCCAGGGCCATGCAGCGCCAAAGCGTTCGGCTTTGATAACCGCTTCGCGGAACTGCGCATAGGCGGGTTCCCAGGCCGACCACCAGGCCTCGTGCGCCGCACGAGCGCTGTGCGTGCCCAGAAAACCCGCAGGCAGCGGGGGGCAGCCGTTGGCCTGGCCGCTGCGCATGTCCAGCTTGTGCACAAACTCATGCACCACCACGTTGCTGCCGTGGCCTGCGTTGGCAGCGCCTTCGGCCACATGGGGCCAGCTGAGCATGATGGGGCCGCGCTCCATGGCCTCGCCGGCCAGCACCTCGGTGTAGTGGTGCACAACGCCTGCCTCGTCCATGTTCTCGCGCCGCGCCACGGCTTCGCCGGGGTGCACCACGATGGTCACAAAGTCGTCGTACCAGCCCAATGCCTGCGCTGCGTCGCCCCAGTGCAGCAGCGGCAGGCAGGCCTGGGCGGCGATGTCGATGGCCATGGCGTCGGTCACCTGCAGGCCGTGGGCGCCGTGGAACTGCTTGTCGTCGAGGAACAGGGCACTGAGCGCACGCAGTTTGGCCTGGTCCGGCAGGGGCAGGGCCGAGAGGAAGGGGTGGCGCTGCAGGGTCTGCAGCCAGAAGGTGGCCGGAATGTCGGGTACCGGGGCCAGGGCGGCGCGCAGGCGGTGGCGCAGACGGTTCAAAAAAGCGGGCATGGCCATCACTTGGGGGCGATAGCGATACGTTCCAGTCCGGCAGTGGTCATGCGCAGCACTTCGGCGCGCGGCGGGTGGGCTGCGGCATCCCAGTCGCTGAGTACCACGCGCTGCAGGTCAGGCGGCAGGTGGTGATCGGCCGGGCGGTGGGTGTGGCCGTGGATCAAGGTGCTGGCCTGGGTGGCCTGCAGCCAGGCGATTGCGGCGGGGCCATCCACGTCGGCATAGGAGGCGCCGGACTGCTTGCGCGCCTCGCTCTCCTGCCGGATACCGCGCGCCTGCTGGCGGCGCTGCGGCAGGGACTGGGCCAGAAAGCGCCGCTGCCAGGCGCTGCTGCGCGCCTCCACGCGAAAACGCTGGTAGTCCACATCGTCCAGGCACAACAGGTCGCCGTGGCTCAGCACGAGGCGCTGGTTGCCAAAAGTGAGGACGGTCGGATCGGCCAGGCCGGTGATGCCGCAGTGGGCCAAAAATGCGGGGCCCGCGAGGAAGTCGCGGTTGCCGTGCATGAAATACACAGGCAGGCGCCGCGCGGCGGCCTGCAGCGCGGCGCAGCAGTACGCTTCGAAGCTGCCAGGCTCGTCCAGTGCATCGTCGCCGACCCACACCTCGAACAGGTCGCCCAGGATGAACAGCGCGTCGGCGGGAGTGCTTTGCAGGTAGTCCCGCCATGCGGCCACGGTGGCGGGTTCAGTGGCCTGCAGGTGCAGGTCGGAAATGAAATCGACCGTGCGCCAGTGCGAAGGAGCATGCAGCTCCTCGAACCGGGGCACGGTCGGGGTCACGGTGATCTTTTGCAGATCAGAGTGCCACGGCCTTCTCGATCACGACGTCTTCCTTGGGCACGTCGTCATGGAAGCCCTTGCGGCCCGTGGGTACGGCCTTGATCTTGTCCACCACATCGGTGCCGCCGACCACCTTGCCGAACACGGCGTAGCCCCAGCCCTGGGCGTTGGGGGCGGTGTGGTTCAGGAAGCCGTTGTCGGCCACGTTGATGAAGAACTGCGCGGTGGCCGAATGCGGGTCACTGGTGCGGGCCATGGCCACGGTGTAGTTGGCGTTCTTGAGGCCGTTCTTGGCTTCGTTCTCGATGGGCGCATCGGTGCCCTTCTGGTTCATGCCGGGCTCGAAGCCGCCACCCTGCACCATGAAACCGGGGATCACGCGGTGGAAGATGGTGTTGTTGTAGTGGCCCTTGTTCACGTAGGCCAGAAAATTCTCGGTCGACTTGGGGGCCTTGTCGGCGTCGAGTTCGAGGGTGATGACACCGTAGCCGGTGATGTGCAGTTCGACTTGGGGGTTGCTCATGGCAGGTTCCTTGGTGGGGGTTACTTCACCAGCGTGGCGGAGGTGATGGTGACGGGGGTGTTGGGCACGTTCTGGTAGGGGCCCTTGTTCGAGGTGGCCACGGCCTTGATCTTGTCGACCACCTCGGTGCCCTGGATGACCTTGCCGAACACGGCGTAGCCGTGGCCGTCAGGGCTGGGGGCATTGAGCATGGCGTTGTCCTTCACGTTGATGAAGAACTGTGCCGTGGCGGAATCGGGCACGTTGGTGCGCGCCATGGCAATCGTGTATTTGTCGTTCTTCAGCCCGTTGGCTGCTTCGAGCGGGATGGGCGCGCGCATGGGTTTTTGCACCATGTCGGCGGTAAAGCCGCCGCCCTGGATCATGAAGCCGTCGATCACGCGGTGGAAGATGGTGCCGTCGTAGTGCTTGTCTTTCACATAGGTGAGAAAGTTCTCGACGGTCTTGGGGGCCTTGGCCGGGTCGAGCTGCACCACGATGTCGCCCATCGAGGTGGCCAGCTTGACCCTGGGGGCGTCCTCCGCATGGGCGGGTGCTACTGAAATAATAGCTGATAGCGCAATGCCAGCAATCGCCAGGGTCGAATTTCTTCTGGAAATCATCCAATCACTCCTTCGAAAAATATCTGCCAGCGGTTGCCCCTGCGGGCCCAGAACTGCCGCTTGACGGGACCGGTGCGCGCACCCGCCGCCACTTCGCCGAACGTTACCACCATGGTGTCGGTGCTGTCTGTCCAGCGCAGGTAGGACTTGTCCTTGAGCTGAAGTTCCCGGCCGCGCAGAGCGCGGGTCTCGGCTTGCAGCACGGGCGCCCATTCGTTCAGCGGCAATCTTTTGTAGCTCTGGAAGTCGGGGGCGTAAAAACCCAGCAGGCGCTGCATGTTGCCTTCGGTCTTGGCGCTGCGCCAGGCGTCGAGCACGGCCTCGAAGGACTTGCGCTCGGCCTGGACGCTGTGCGGCTGCACCCATTGGAGCTGCCGGGCAATCACCACGGGGGTGGAGCGCGGCTCCACGGTGCGCAGCAGGCGCTCCAGGTCGGGGTTGGCCAGCGCCACGCAGCCGTCGGTGGCCTGCGGTGCACGCGAGAACTGGTCGGACGGCGTGCCATGCAGCCAGATGCCGCTGCCGGTCTTGCCGCGCAGTTGGTCCAGCGGGTTGGGGTAGTTCAGGGGCAGGGCGCCCGCGCCATAGAAGTCGCGCAGGGTTTTGGGGTCCAGGCGGCTGGTAATGAAGTACACGCCCAGCGGGGTGCGCTGGTCGCCTTCCACCGCCTTTTCAATGCCCAGCTTGCCCACCGAGGCGTAGTAGTCGGCCACCAGGCGCAGACCCTTGGGGGTGTTCTCAAACAGGTACAGGCGTGACAGCGCTGCATCGACTGCGATGGCGTGCCGGTAACTGGGTGCCAGTTGCAGGAATTGCGAGGGAATGCTGTGCTCGGGCGGGCGGGAGCGCTGTGCCACCACACGCTGGCGTGATTCGGTGCGCAATTCTTCCAGTGCGGCGGCACTGCCGGGTGTGCTGGCCAGGTCCAGCTCGGGGGCGATGGCGCCCTGGCGCTGCAATGGGCGGCTGCGTGCCAGCAGCAGGTCGCCCAGGGCCAGTTGGGCCAACTGGAAGTGGGGGTAGTCGCGCACCAGGCGTTCAGCCTGGGCCAGGGCTTCGCGATGGTGCCCTTCGCTGGTCAGCCGGAAAATCTGCAGCAGCCGCGTTTCGGCCTGGCCATCACGCAAGGGCGCGGGCGCGGGCGCAGAGGCCGCCGACCGGGTGGCCTTGCGGGACTTGCCGCGGTCGGGACCTTGGGCCCCGGCGGAAGGTGCCAGCAGCAGGGAGGCTGCCAGCCAGGCCACTGCAGCCATTCGGCTGCCCGTGGTCGAAGCCACAAACATGCGCAATCTCAAGGTTGGAGCAGTGCCGCCCGGGGGGCGTGCAGGGGCTGGCAAAGGAAGGCGGGTGCGGACATGGGCATCAGCCGCCTGTCGATTCACGCACGATGAGCCAGCGGCCCTGGTGCTGTACCAGGTCCAGCGTCTTGCGGCTGGACACATTGAGGGTGTCGGCACTGTAGGCCTGGTGGAAGCGGGCTGTGGCCTTGTGCCCCTGGACGGTGACGTCGAGGTCCGACAATTTCACGCTGATGCTGGACTTGCCCACGATGCGTGCTTCGCGCTCTTTTTCCCAGGCGGCGCGGGTCTGGCGGCCTGGGGGATCAAATTCTTTGCCGTAGGAAGCCAGGTAGGCCTTCATGTCCTTGGCAGCCCAGGCAGCCGCCCACCGTTGCACGGCCTCCGTCACATCCTGCACCGCAGTATCGACTGCGGCCGGTTTGGCGGGTGGGGGCGCTGCCGCAGGCGCAGCAGCTTCTGGTGCGGGGGGTGTCGCTGCCGGGGCGGGCGTGGCGCTGGATGCAGGCGCCACGACCGGGGTTGTTGCCCTGGTTGCTGCGACGACGGCTGCCGGTGCGGGGGGCGGGGTGGGCGTTGCAGCCACAGGGCGGGCTGAGCCGCGGGTTTCGGCCGTGAACAGGTTGCGGATCAGGGCCAGTTTGGGGCGCACGGAATTGGCGTTGCTGCCGTCGAGCTGCAGCGCCTTGCTGTAGGCCTGGCTGGCCAGCTTGGCATAGATGTCGCCCAGGTTCTCGTGTGCCGTGGCGTAGCTCGGGTTGGTGCGGATCGCCATCTCCAGCGCGGCACGCGATTTGTCGAGCTGGTTCTGGTTGGCGTAGAGCACGGCCAGGTTGTTGTAGGGCTCGGGCAGCTCGGGGTACTCTTCCGTCAGCTTGGTGAAGGTGACGATGGCATCGTTGTGCTTGCCGGAGTCGGCCTGGGCCACCCCGCGCAGAAAGCGCAGCTGGGGGTCGCGGGGGGATTCTGCCAGCCGCTGGTCGGCCTTGGTCAGGGCCTCGGCCGCCTTGCCGGTTTTCAGCAGCTGGGTAATTTCTGCATAGTTGTCGGCGTAGGCCTGGCCCGCACCTACGAGTGCCGTCAGGGCCAGCAGACGAAGGAGGCGGGGAAGGGTGCGTCGGACGTGCTTCATGGGCATGCAGTGGTATGGGGGTGTGGGCAACGCCCGAACCCGGGCCGGGCTTATACTGCGGCGGATTGTAGCTGAGGGGGTTGCCATGACGGTACGCTGTTGCCACTGGTGATTCCCCATGGCGCACCTGACCGGCGCGTACCCGGCGGGAAGGTCGTTCGCCCTGGCGCCGCCGGAAGAACGGACCCCTTCCACCCCCCACCACGTTTCCCTGACCGAGATTCCATGAGTTTGCGCATATACAACACGCTTTCGCGTGCACTGGAGGAGTTTTCCCCGCTCGAGCCCGGCCATGTGCGCATGTACGTCTGCGGCATGACGATCTACGACCTGTGCCACATCGGCCACGCCCGCATGATGATGGCGTTTGACGTGGTGCAGCGCTGGCTGCGCGCCAGCGGCTACCGCGTGACCTACGTGCGCAACATCACCGACATCGACGACAAGATCATCCGGCGTGCGCTCGAGCGCGGCATCACCATCCGCCAGCTCACCGACGAGATGATTGCCGCCATGCACGCCGACATTGCCCTGCTGGGCATCGAGCCCCCCAGCGTGGAGCCGCGTGCCACCGAATTCGTGCCGCAGATGCTGTCGCTGATTGGCACCTTGGAGGGCAAGGGCCTGGCCTACCGCGCCGGCAACGGCGATGTGAACTACGCGGTGCGCAAGTTTCCCGGCTACGGCAAGCTCTCGGGCAAGTCGCTCGATGAACTGCGTGCTGGCGAGCGTGTGGCGGTGGATGACGGCAAGCACGATCCGCTCGACTTCGTGCTCTGGAAGGCGGCCAAGCAGGACGAGCCGCCCGAGGCGAAATGGGACAGCGCTTTTGGCGCCGGGCGCCCCGGCTGGCACATTGAATGCTCGGCCATGAGCTGCGCCACCCTGGGGGAGACCTTCGACATCCACGGCGGCGGCGCGGACCTGCAGTTTCCGCACCACGAGAACGAAATCGCGCAAAGCGAAGGCGCCCACGGTCGGCCGCTGGCGCGCTTCTGGGTGCACAACGGCTTTGTGCGCGTGGACAACGAGAAGATGAGCAAGTCGCTGGGCAACTTCTTCACCATCCGTGATGTGCTCAAGGAATACGACGCCGAGACCCTGCGTTTCTTCATGGTGCGTGCGCACTACCGCAGCGCCTTGAACTACAGCGACGCCCACCTGGACGATGCGCGCCAGGCACTCAAGCGCCTGTACACGGCACTCAGCCTGGTGAAGCCTGCCGATGTCACCGTGATCGACTGGGCCGACCCCTGGGCCGCACGTTTTCGCGCCGCCATGGACGAAGACTTTGGTACGCCCGAAGCCGTGGCTGTGCTGTTTGACCTGGCGGGCGAAGTCAACCGCAGCCAATCTGCCGCCGCTGCGGGCCTGCTCAAGGCCCTGGGGGCCTGCCTGGGATTGCTGCAGGGCGATCCGCAAGCATTTTTGCAGGCCGGTGCCGGTTTTGACGAGGCGGCCATTGCCGCACGCATTGCCGAGCGCGCCGCCGCCAAGGCCGCAAAGAATTTTGCCGAAGCCGACCGCATCCGCAATGAGCTGCTGGCCGCCGGGATCGTTCTCAAGGACGCACCCACGGGCACTACCTGGGAGGTGGCAACGTGATGCCATTTCAATTGAAAATGACCTCAAAGGCAGACGGGACAAGCGGTGTCAGCTACTAAAAAGATAGCTATCGAGGCTTCTGGCCTGGCCTCTCCCGGCTACTGGGTGGATGCGCGCAAGCACCTGATGAAAAAAGACCGGGTGATGAAGCGCCTGATCCCGCAACTGGGCGATGGCACGCTGCAGTCGCGCGGCGATGCCTTCAGCACGCTGGCGCGCTCCATCGTGGGCCAGCAGATCTCGGTCAAGGCCGCGCAGACCGTGTGGGACCGCTTTGCCGCTTTGTCCCCGGCCATTACGCCGGGCGATGTGCTCAAGCTCAAGATCGACGACATGCGCGCTGCCGGCCTGTCGGTGCGCAAGGTCGAGTACCTGGTGGACCTGGCCCTACATTTCGATGCCGGCAAGCTGCATGTGGACGGCTGGCATGGCATGGACGACGAGGCCATCATTGCCGAACTGGTGGCCATCCGTGGCATTGGCCGCTGGACGGCGGAGATGTTCCTCATCTTTCACCTGATGCGGCCCAACGTGCTGCCCCTGGATGACGTGGGGCTCATCAACGGCATCAGCAAAAACTATTTTTCGGGCGACCCGGTCAGCCGCAGCGATGCCCGCGAGGTGGCCGAGGCCTGGAAGCCCTGGTGCAGCGTGGCCACTTGGTATATTTGGCGCTCGCTGGACCCGCTGCCGGTGACGTACTGAACCTGCTCAACGCGCGTCGCTGCGACCATTTGCGCATTGCGCACAAGGAGAACAACTTGGCGAAGAAGACATTCCTGGATTTCGAGAACCCGATTGCCGAACTCGAAACCAAGATCGAGGAACTGCGTTACGTGCAGACCGAAAGTGCGGTGGACATCTCCGATGAGATCGACCAGCTCAGCAAGAAGAGCCTGCAGCTCACCAAGGACATTTATTCCGACCTGACGCCCTGGCAGATCACGAAGATTGCCCGCCACCCCGAGCGCCCCTACACGCTCGACTACGTGCGCGACCTCTTCACCGATTTCGTCGAAATGCACGGTGACCGCCACTTTGCCGACGACAAATCGATTGTGGGCGGCCTGGCGCGTTTCAATGGCCATGCCTGCATGGTGCTGGGCCACCAGAAGGGGCGCGACACCAAGGAGCGTGCCGCACGCAACTTCGGCATGACGCGGCCCGAGGGCTACCGCAAGGCGCTGCGCCTGATGCAGACGGCCGAGAAGTTCGGTCTGCCGGTGTTCACCTTTGTCGACACGCCCGGCGCGTTTCCGGGCATCGACGCCGAGGAGCGCGGCCAGTCCGAAGCCATTGGCCGCAACATCTACGAGATGGCACAGCTCGAAGTGCCCATCATCACCACCATCATCGGCGAAGGCGGATCGGGCGGCGCGCTGGCCTTGAGCGTGGGCGACCAGCTCTTGATGCTGCAGTATTCCATCTACTCCGTCATCAGCCCCGAGGGCTGCGCGTCCATCCTCTGGAAGACCAGCGAGAAGGCGCAGGAGGCCGCCGAGGCCCTGGGCATCACCGCGCACCGGCTCAAGGCGCTGGGCCTGGTGGACAAGATCGTCAGCGAACCCGTGGGCGGGGCGCACCGCGATCCCAAGCAGATGTCTTCGCTGCTCAAGCGCGCGCTGGGCGATGCCTTCCGCCAGGTCTCCGACCTCAAGACCAAGGACCTGCTCGAGCGCCGCTACGCACGCCTGCAAAGCTATGGCCGCTTTACCGACACCAAGGCCGACAGCCGCTGACCGGCACCCCGGCGCCAGAACCAAGGAGGTAAAACCCTTGGGACACTGAGGTGCATCAAGATGTAGGATGGTTTGCAGACTGCCACGGTGTGGCGGCACGGGAGCAAACCATGGCGCTGATGAAGACCCTGCGGGGCCAGATTCTTCTGATTTGTGTGGCCTTTCTGGTCGCCGGGCTTGCGGCCCTGGCTGCAGCCAACTACCTGGCGGTGCGCAGCCAGGCCTATGCTTCGCTCGAATCGCAGTCCCGCGCGCTGGCCCTGAGCCATACCGATGCCCTGCGCGACTGGGTGCGCAGCAAGGCCCTGATCGTTCAGGCGTCGGCGGCGGCGCTGGACGACCCCGACGCTGCGCGCGCCCTGAACCTGCTGCAAAAAGCCGGCAGCTTCCATACCACCTATTTTGGCTATGCCGACAAGCGCACCGTGTTCTCGGAGCCGCAGAACCTGCCGCCCGATTACGACCCCACAGCCCGGCCCTGGTACCAGCAAGCGGCGGGCGCGCAGGCCCCCATCCTGACGGCGCCCTACCTGGACGCGGGGGGCGCAGGACTGGTGGTCACCTTTGCCACGGCAGCGCGCCAGGGCAGCGATGTCAAGGCAGTGCTGGCGGGCGATGTGTCGCTGTCGGCCGTGGTGGGCAATGTGGCGTCCATCAAGCCTACCCCGTCCAGCTATGCCTTTCTGGTGGGGGGCGATGGCAACATCATCGCCCACCCGGATGTGAAACTGGCGCTCAAGCCGGCCACGGAGCTCTCGAGCCAGCTATCGGCTGCAGCGCTGGCGCAAATGGCACGCAGCACGGGGCTGAGCGCGGTGGATCTGAATGGCCGCGCCATGCTGCTGGCGGTGGCGCCGGTGGAGGGAACCTCCTGGATGCTGGCCATCGCCCTGGACAAGGGCGAGGCGCTGGCGGCCATCACTACCATGCTGCAGGTGTCCATCGGCACCGGCATCGTGGTGCTGTTGGTCGCCGGGGTGGCGCTGGCCGCGCTTCTGGCGCGGCGCCTGCGCCGCCTGACGCAGGTGCGGGATGCCATGCGCGATATTGGCTCGGGCGAGGGAGACCTTGCCCGCCGCATCGATGCGCAAGGCGAGGACGAGCTGGCGCAGATCGCCACCGACTTCAACAGCTTTGCCTCCAAGCTCTCGGGGGTGCTGCTGCAGATCCGCGATGCCAGCGGATCGGTGCGCGTGGCGTCCGAGGAAATCGCCTCGGGCAACCAGGACCTGAGCAGCCGCACCGAACTGACGGCCTCGAACCTGCAGCAGACCACGGCGTCCATGGAGCAGCTGACGGAAACCGTACGCCACAATGCCGACGCTGCGCGGCAGGCCAACCAGTTGGTCGCCCAGGCGTCCAGCGTGGCGCAGCACGGCGGCAAGGTGGTGGGCGATGTGGTGGCCACCATGGAGCAGATCAATACCGCCTCGCGCAAGATCTCCGACATCATTGGCGTCATTGACGGCATTGCGTTCCAGACCAACATCCTGGCGCTCAATGCTGCTGTCGAGGCGGCGCGGGCCGGTGAGCAGGGTCGGGGTTTTGCCGTGGTGGCCAGCGAGGTGCGCAGCCTGGCCAGCCGCAGCGCAGAAGCCGCCAAGGAGATCAAGGGCCTGATCAGCGCCTCGGTGCAGGAGGTGGCCAATGGCTCACGGCTGGTGAATGACGCGGGCACCACCATGACCGACATCGTGACGTCAGTGCAGCGGGTGACCGACATCATGGCCGAGATCAGCGCATCCACCAGCGAGCAAAGCACCAGCATTGCCGAGGTGGGACAGGCCGTGAGCCAACTCGACCAGATGACCCAGCAAAACGCGGCGCTGGTCGAAGAAAGTGCCGCCGCAGCCCAAAGCCTCAAGGACCAGTCTGTGCGCCTGACCGAAGTGGTGGGGAGCTTTCGCCTCGCCGCGTAGTACGGCCGGGCAGTGCTCTGGCGCACAATGCGCCCCCATGTCTGCACTGAACAATGTTTTGGCCGCCCCGGGAATGGCGTTGTGACCGAGAAATTCACGCAAGCCATGGCCAGCTTTGCCCCGGCTTTGCCGCTGGCCGTGGGCCTGAGCGGCGGCGCCGACTCCACGGCCTTGCTGCTGGCCTGCGCCGAGCGCTGGCCGGGGCAGGTGCGTGCCATCCATGTGCACCATGGGCTGCAAAGTGCCGCCGATGATTTCGAGCGCCACTGCGCGGCCCTGTGCGCGCGCCTGCAGGTGCCGCTGGCGGTCCAGCGTGTGGACGCCCGCCCCGCGCCAGGCCAAAGCCCCGAAGATGCTGCCCGCGCAGCACGCTACAAGGCTTTTGAGGCTGCAGCGCTTGCCAGTCAATCGCCTCCAGCTATTCAATCAATAGCATTGGCGCAGCATGCGGACGACCAGGTGGAAACGCTGCTGCTGGCGCTCTCCCGCGGCGCGGGGGTGGCCGGGCTGGCCGCAATGCCTGCCCGCTGGCAGCGCAGCGGTCTGGCCTGGCACCGCCCTTTGCTGCGTGTGCCCGGGGCAGAACTGCGGGCCTGGCTTCGGGCGCGGGGCGAGCGCTGGGTGGAAGACCCCAGCAACCAGGACGAGCGCTACACCCGCAACCGTATCCGCGCACGCCTGCTGCCGGTGCTGGATTCCGCTTTTCCGGCGTTCCGCGACACTTTTCCCCGCAGCGCGGGCCATGCTGCGCAGGCGAGTGAACTGTTGCTGGAGATCGCGCAGCAAGACCTCGATGCGGTAGGCCTGCCGCCGCGCATTGCCGCGCTGCAGGCCCTGAGCCGCGCGCGGCAGGCCAACCTCCTGCGCCACTGGCTGCGCCAGGCACACCAGACCACGCCTGCTGCGGCACAGCTCGATGAGTTGCTGTGCCAGGTCGCCGCCTGCACCACGCGCGGGCATCGTATCCACATCAAGGTGGGGCGGGGATTTGTTGCGCGCGAAGGTGTGTTGCTCCGTTGGTACAATCCCTAGGTTTTGGCCCACATCAGCACGATAACCGGCGGCGCCCCAAAACACTGTCCACCCCGCGCCGCGAGAACCGGTTTCGTCACCAAGCTATTCCATGCCATTGATCGTTCATAAATACGGCGGCACCTCGATGGGTTCGCCCGAGCGCATCCGCAATGTCGCCAAGCGTGTGGCCAAGTGGGCACGCGCCGGCCACCAGATGGTCGTGGTGCCCAGCGCCATGAGCGGCGAAACCAACCGCCTGCTGGCCCTGGCCAAGGAACTGGCACCATCGCGCGTGTCGCCAGCCTACCACCGCGAACTGGACATGCTGGCCGCCACCGGCGAGCAGGCATCGTCGGCACTGCTGGCCATTGCCTTGCAGGCCGAGGGCATGGAGTCCGTCAGCTATGCCGGCTGGCAGGTGCCCATCCGCACCGACAGCAGCTACACCAAGGCACGCATCGAATCCATCGACGACCAGCGCGTGCGCGCCGATCTGAATGCCGGCAAGGTGGTCATCGTCACCGGTTTCCAGGGTATCGATGAGCAAGGCCACATCACCACACTCGGTCGGGGCGGTTCCGACACCTCGGCCGTGGCCGTGGCGGCCGCGATGAAGGCCCATGAGTGCCTGATCTACACCGACGTCGATGGCGTCTACACCACCGACCCGCGTGTGGCGCCCGCTGCCCGCCGCCTGACCACCGTGAGCTTCGAGGAAATGCTGGAAATGGCCAGTCTCGGCAGCAAGGTCCTGCAGATCCGTTCGGTTGAATTTGCCGGCAAATACAAGGTGCCCATGCGCGTGCTCTCGAGCTTCACGCCCTGGGACATCGACATCCACGAAGAAGCCCAATCCGGCACGCTGATCACTTTTGAGGAAGACGAAAAAATGGAACAAGCCGTCGTATCCGGCATCGCCTTCAACCGCGATGAAGCCAAGATTTCCGTGCTCGGCGTGCCCGACACCCCCGGCATCGCCTACCGCATCCTGGGCCCCGTGGCCGAAGCCAATATTGAAGTCGATGTCATCATCCAGAACCTGAGCAAGGACGGCAAGACCGACTTCAGCTTCACCGTGCACCGCAACGACTATGCGCGCACCGTCGAGCTGCTCAAGGAAAAGGTTCTGCCCGTGCTGGGTGCCCAGGAAGTCGTTGGCGACGCCAAGATCTGCAAGATCAGCATCGTCGGCATTGGCATGCGCAGCCATGTGGGCGTGGCCAGCACCATGTTCCGCGTGTTGAGTGAAGAGGGCATCAACATCCAGATGATCTCCACCTCCGAGATCAAGACTTCGGTGGTCATCGACGAAAAATACCTGGAACTGGCCGTGCGCGCACTGCACACCGCCTTCGGTTTGGACAAGCCCGCAGAGTAAAGTCGCCTCTAAACTGAGGCATAATAGCGGGATTGGAAACGTGACCGAGTGGCCGAAGGTGCTCCCCTGCTAAGGGAGTATGGGGTGTAGAGCCTCATCGAGGGTTCGAATCCCTCCGTTTCCGCCAAGATAAAGCCTAAGTGATTGATTCACTTAGGCTTTTTTCTTTGGCGGGTGGCATTCCCGCCCAAATACCCGCCCAAAGTCAACCCGGTAGGCTAGTTGTGGGATGTGGGGCGTTCTGCAATTGATTGCACATCTCGTTGCGCCTACTGCACAGGTAGGTGGCCTCTCCGTGGGTTGACTGGTACCATCCTGTGTTGGGTGCATTGCTGAACTTTTGAAGGCAATCTCCATCAAGAAAGAGTCATGAGCAATTTTTCTATCTTCAGTGAGCGCAAAGCAGCGGAAGCTGCCGCTTTCTTGCTGCTTAAAGGCGGTGGAGGGCTGGAGCTATTGAAGTTGATGAAGCTCATGTATCTTGCAGAGCGAGAGTCTTTCAAAAAGTATGGCGAATCTATAACGGGCGATGCGTTTGTTTCTATGCAGCATGGCCCTGTGTTGTCGGGTACGTATGACTTTGCAAAGGCTCACTCACGGGTAGCTTTGGCCATAGGTGCGAAACAGGAAGGCTATTGGCGAAAGCTCATTAATTTCAGAGCCGGTAATTTGCTCACAATCAACCCGAAAGCAGGCATAGCAAATCCTGATGAGGATTTGCTTGGATTGAGTGATTCGGACGTTGAGTGCCTTGAGGCAGCATGGAAACAGTTCGGCCATCTAAGTGCGGGCCAGCTTGTAGATTTCACCCATGAAAACTGTGGCGAGTGGGATAAGCATGTTGGCGGTTCCAGTAGTTTGATTCCAGTTGCTCGCATGCTTAAAGAGCTTGGCTATCAGCCTGAGCACGTACATGCAATTGATCGCCGCATTCATGAACAACGCTACCTCAGCAACGCTTTGAGTTCTTGAATGTGTTGGCGTTGTGAGCAAGGTAAGTCTGTTCTCATTCCGTCTGGCCCAAACATAGGTCAGAGGCATCTGTTTGCCATTCTTATCAATCCTGTTCAAGTTCAGGGGTACGGTAAACGTCCTCATGTGCTGATGGCTTGCATGTGTTCTGTCAAGGATGGAATGCCCTTTGATGATGCTTGCATTTTGGAGGTTGGAGACCATCCGTTTGTGCAGCATCAAAGCTATATCGACTATAGGTTTTGCGAACTGCGGCCAGCAGACGAAATTGAAGCAAAAGTTCAAGAGGGGACTCTTGTTCCTCATGGAGATTGCTCCATCGCACTTCTGCGAAGAATCATTGCTTCTGCTGATGCTTCCAAACGAATCAGCCGCGAAATGAAAAAGTTCCTTCGTTCGGTGGACTTGCCTCCTCTCCCTTGAAGTATCTGCAATCAATTGCAGACAACAGGGAGCCCTGAGCTAGTTGCGGGCGCAAGCATGTGGGGCCGCTATCGAGGGGGCTGCACAGGGGCCTTGCCCTGTACGCGCATGCGGCGCTCTACGTCCTTGAGCATGTCCGAAGGTGTGATGTCCAGGGCATCGCAAAGGCGGAACATCATGCGCACGCTTGGACTGTTCCGACCAACCTCAAACATAGTTGCGGTCAACGTCAGCCCGCAGCGCCAAGTCGGTCTGAGTCCACTTCCTCTTTGTTCGCAGGTTGCGCAGCGCCTGCCCGGCCAGCATAGAACACGGTTGTTCGATGTTGCTGTTGTCTCGGTCACCCCAGCGGCCCAGGCAGCGATAGCCCAGCCGCTGCTGGAACAGGGTCACGATGCTGGCTTGGGTTGCATTTTCCATCTGGCCGACCATGAGAGTGTTCAATTTGAGTCCCCATCAAGCCTTGTCTGCGACGGAGCGCCCAGCACCTGCATTGCTTTTCTCTGCTGCCAGGCTTGGCGCACGAAAGGATCCGCCACCGCGTACACACCATGCGACTGGCGCAGGATCAAGTTGGCCGTGATCATGCGATCAACCATGTTCTGCACCTGCGGCGTATCCACCGACATGCCGATCTGTTCTGAATAACTATTGATGGCATCCGCAGAAAATAGTTTGGACTCGCCAGATTCGTTACCTGAGACAACCCGATCGAAGATGGCTGAGGCCAAGGCTCCGAGGCCCTCAATGGTCGCGATTTCCACCTCTGCGGCTGCTGAAGCAAGGGTGGAGCAAATGATGGGGAAGGCAACGTCGGGCGCCTCGGGTCTTGACTGAAGCAGCACCAGCGCGCTCTGCAACTCCTCGGGTCGCTGGCCAACCGCCAAAAATCCTTGAACCATCACCTCGTGCGATGGCAGCTTGATACCCTTTATTTGCTCCAGTTGCTCCCTCTTCCAGCTGACAAAGCCTGAGCCCAAAGGCTCATACCCGGTGGACACCGAACCCGCGAACGGTTGAGACCGGCGGGTAGCCATGTCTGCCACCAGGGACTTGTGCGAGCCGGTGCCCAACACCAGCAGGTGTCCAGGTGTACTTGGGCGGGTGTTGACGGCATCACGGGCCGCCTTCAATGCAAACAGCAGGTTGGTCCCGTCCTCGGTCCCCAGCGCGTGCTGCACCTCGTCAATGACGAGCACCACGTCGGTTTTCACCTTGTCCACCAGCTCGGTAAACACGTGGCCCAATGTGGCTCCACCGGGCTTGCCGACGGCATCCAGCTGGAACCCAAAAGACAAGCCCGCCGCGCTGATGTTCAGGCCCTTGAATTGCGCCAACAAGCTGGTGCCGGGTGCCGATAGCGCTGACAGCGTTTCCTTGACGGCTTCATGCACCAGCGAGGCAGGGCTCTTGCTGCGATCTGCCCAGAGGTCCACGTAGATCACCAAAGCGCCCATGGACTCCAGCGCCGGGATCAAGTCCTGCCGAAGAAATGTGGTTTTCCCGATGCGGCGGATGCCAGATAGAAACACACCAGAGCGCACCTGCACTTGCAACGCACTGGGCTTCAACAACTGCTGAGCCATGTCAGCTGCGTACTCGGGGCGATGGAACACGGGCTCAGTCGTCATTGAAGTATCCCATTTTATCTGTGGCCGATAATTATCCGTCTTGGATAATTTTCTGTAAACACAAGATGGTCTGCTCCATGCTCCAACCCAGTCCGGCTCAAGCCTTCTCATTGCGAAACGGGTGGATCAAGATGGTCCGTCCATGCGCGAAGGCAATGGCCTCTCAAAAAGACAGTTTTGAACTGGCTGGTGATGGTGAACTCGTCATCTTTCTCCGGCAAGCGCTTGCCGTTTCTTTCCACTACTTTGCCAATCGAAATCCGGCCAATGACCGGTGGCGTCAATGCCAAACCGTTGTCGTGCGGCAAGGGGTGTGAGTGATTTGCGCTGCATGGTTGATGCAATTGCGGTGCTCGGGCCGATAATCGGCGCACCAAGCTTTGGGGAGACTCTCCATGACGTCATTGACGACTGCAAGCGGTAGCGCATTTGGCACTGCCAACCCCCATGCGCTGGCCACGATTCTGGAAGCTGGCGAAACCCGCCGCATCATCTCGGCCACCGATATCTACGACATTTCCGGCGTGAAGCTGTGGGCGGGCAACCAGCCTGTGTCTGCCGCGTTGCAGCGCAGGTTGTTGGACCGCGAATTGCGCCAGCCGCTGGAGACCAGCCTGATTGCCGAGGATGGCGTGTCGGTGGCGGGCCTGGTGCAGGCCGTGCAGGCAGTGCTGCAGAGTTCGTCGCCGCTGGTGCCTGTGTTGCAGCCCCATGCCCCGCGTTTGCTGGGCTTGGTCGGGGGGCTCACGTTGCACCCCGTGGCCCAGTTGCTGCTGACGGCGGCCCAAACGGCACGGCCTGCGCATTACGCGCATGCCGTGGCGGCCATGGCACTCAACGGGGCGTTGATGGCGGCGGATGGCGGGGACGACGCGGCTGTGCGTTTGGCCTTGATGAGCGGCTTGTTGCACGATGTGGGCGAAATGTACATCGATCCGCTGCATGGTGAGGCCGAAGCGGACCGCGATCTGGACTTTGCGAGCTACCAGCAATTGGTCGTGCACCCCCATGTGGGCTATTTGTTGGTGGCGCAGCTCACCAACTACCCGGTTGAGGTGGCGCGGGCGATTGCCGAGCACCATGAGCGCCTGGACCAGTCCGGCTATCCCAACGCCCTGGGGGGCGGGAAGATGTCTCCACAGGGACGTTTGCTGGCGGTGACCGAGGCCACGCTCAATGCGTTGCGCAGCCCGTATAGCCACCTGCTGCATGCGAGCGTTGCGTTGCGTGCGGTGCCTGGCGAGTTCGATTTGCATTGGGTGGGCAAGATCACCCAGGCGGCGGGCGCTCAACCGCCGCAGTCTGCCGTGCTGCAGGCCAGCGAGATTGAGCAGCGCCTGGCCGCTTTGGGTGGCGTGCTGGCGGGCGCAGAGCAGCGTGTGTTGGCACTGGCCCAAGTGGCTCAGCTGCCCGCCATGCAGGCCGCGCTGGCCTTGGCGCAGTTCTTGTTGGGCCGCTTGCGCATGGGTTGGAACGAAAGTGGCCTGTGGAACCCCGCGGCCCTGCTCAGTGCAGATGCTGCCGAGGTGGAAGCGCTGGAGGATGAGCTGTACTTCCGTCTGCGTGGGGTGCAGCGTGCAACCTTGCTGCGCGCAGGCCAATTGCCTGAGCCCGAGGCGGGGCAGCTGCTGGCGCTGTGTGATTCCCTGGCGATGGGGGCGTGATACGGGCCTTGGTATGAGCGGCGGACACAGTGCAGGCGCATAACCCGCCCCGTTGGCCACACGGGCAACCTGAGGCGGAAATGAAAAAGCCCCGTGCTATCGTGTATGTAGCTACGGGGCCAGTGCCTATAAGGCTTGTAAGTGGTGGGTCCTGAGTGACTCGAACACTCGACCTACGGATTAAGAGTCCGCTGCTCTACCAACTGAGCTAAGAACCCACTTTTGAAACCGTTTCTGCGTTGCAGCAGAGATTTGAATTATGCCTTATTTTTTTGGGGCTCTGCAAGCATTGCGGCCATTTTTTTGTCTGTGGGCCGCTCATTGCATGGCATTGCGGCTGGCCAGTTCTACGAACAGGCCGCTGTGGTCGAGTTCACCCAGGCCGTGCTGCACGCCTTCGGCGTACAGGGTTTCGAACAGGGTGGTGATGGGGGCGTCAAAGCCGATTTCCTGGGCTGTGGCCAACGCATTGCGCATGTCTTTGAGCTGCACGCCCATGCGTCCGCGCGGGGCAAAGTCGCGCTCGACCATGCGCTGGCCGTGCAGTTGCAGGATGCGGCTGTCGGCGAAACCGCCGCTGATGGCTTCGCGCACTTTGGCCATGTCGGCGCCGCCTTTGGCGGCCAGCAACAATGCCTCGGCCACGGCGCCAATGGTGATGCCGACAATCATCTGGTTGGCCAGTTTGGCGAGCTGGCCCGCGCCGTGGGGGCCAACGTGTGTTGCGCGCCCCAATACCGAGAAAACGCCTTGTGCACGCTGAAAGTCTGCGGCCTTGCCGCCCACCATGATGGCCAGGGTGCCGGCCTGCGCGCCCACGGTGCCGCCCGAGACGGGGGCGTCCAGGTGCGCGACGCCACTTTCGCCCAGGCGCGCGGCATGGTCGCGGGCCTCGCGTGGCTGGATGGAGGCCATATCGATGAACAGGCTGCCCTTGCGCAGGGCGGCGGCGGCACCTTGCTGAAAAAGCACATCGCCCACCACGGAGCCGTTTTCCAGCAGGCTGATGGTGATGTCGGCCTGGCGCACGGCGCTGGTGGGCCGGTCGTGCACCGTGGCGCCTGAGGCGGCCAGTGGCTCGGCCTTGGCGCGCGTGCGGTTCCACACGTGAACCTCGTGGCCGGCCTCGCACAGGCGCTGGGCCACGGGCAGGCCCATCATGCCAATGCCCAGGAGGGCGATGCGTGTTTGCGACGGTGCTTGCATGGTGTGTTCCGAAAAACGGTGTGAAGCCCCCATCATCACGCCCCGGGTGGGCTGCTGGCTGTCAACTGGCTTGCAGCAGTCGCACCTAAAAGTTCAAGGTGTTTTGCGCTGCAGCGTGCTACATCAGCAGATGCTCGCCCGCATTGTCGCCGCCGAGAATCACGTAGTTGACCTTGCGGATGTCCATCAGCTTCTTGCCGCCCGCGTAGCTGATGGAGCTTTGCACGTCCTGCTCCATCTCGATCAGCGTGCTGGCCAGCGTACCCTTGATGGGTTCGAGGATGCGCTTGCCTTCCACATGCTTGTATTCGCCCTTGTTGAAGTCGCTGGCCGAGCCGTAATACTCTTTGTAGAGTGCACCATCGACTTCCACGGTCTTGCCGGGCGATTCCTCGTGGCCTGCGAAGAGTGAACCGATCATCACCATGCTGGCACCAAAACGGATGCTTTTGGCAATGTCGCCGTGGCTGCGGATGCCGCCATCTGCAATGATGGGCTTGGTGGCCACGCGCGCGCACCACTTGAGCGCACTGAGCTGCCAGCCGCCCGTGCCAAAACCTGTCTTGAGCTTGGTGATGCAGACCTTGCCCGGGCCCACGCCCACCTTGGTCGCGTCGGCGCCCCAGTTTTCCAGGTCGATGATGGCCTCTGGCGTGGCCACGTTGCCGGCAATCACGAAGCTGGTGGGCAGGTGCTGCTTCAGGTAGGCAATCATGTTCTTCACCCCGTCGGCATGGCCGTGGGCGATGTCGATGGTGATGTATTCGGGCGACAGGCCCGCTGCGACCAGTTGGTCCACCGTGTCGTAGTCGGGCTTTTTCACGCCCAGCGAAATGGAGGCATAGCAGCCCCGGGCGTGCATGTCCTTGACGAACTGGAGGTTGTCCAGGTCAAAGCGGTGCATGACGTAGAAATAGCCGTTCTGCGCCATCCAGGTGCAGATTTTTTCATCCACCACGGTTTTCATGTTGGCGGGCACTACCGGCAGGCGAAAGCGGCGCGCTCCCAGCTCCACGCTGGCATCGCACTCCGAGCGGCTCTCCACGCGGCACTTGCGCGGCAGCAGCAGGATGTTGTCGTAGTCAAAGATTTCCATGAGATTCCAAGCTCCATCGAAGGACGCCGCAAAACGATTTTTGCAGCGGTGGGCGCTTGGCCTGGAGACCGGTTGTGTGGACAAGGCCGTCAGAGGCCCTGCCGAACCCTGCACGCGCAGGCACAAAAAAACCGGGCAGCAAGAAACTTGGGCCCGGTGCTTGATTCTACCCGCCTGCTCGCAGGGCGGTATAACGCCAGCGCTATCCACCGCATACGGACCGGGCCACTGCCACCACCTGGCCCTGGGCATCCTGCACCCAGCCCACGGTATGCAGGCGTTCAGGTTGTGCGCCTTCGGGGAAAAACATGGGGCGCAGTTCAGACCACTTGTTGCGATGTAATTTTGATAGCGTGTTGCGCTGATCCCATGTGCCCTGCAGCATGTTTCGAACAATATTTCTGGCCACCGGGGAGCCTTCGGTGCCGGCGGGCAGGCGCTCGACCAGCAGCAGGTGGAAAGTCCATGCCGCGCCCGGCGGGCGGGCGCTGAACTCCGCCGTGGCGCCCATATAGTCGTTGACAGCAGGGCCTTGCCCCACGCGCAGGTGCAGGTGCAGGCCGGTCCATGGTTCCACCGGGGCGGTGTACACGTCGGTGGCGGCTGGAATGGCGCGACCCAGGGCGTGCAGCCGCAGCAGGGCGTCGCGCGTGGCGGCGGGCGCCAGCGGGGCGTCGTCCCCCAGCGTGCCGGGAACAATCCAGTCGAGCACCAGGGCCTCCGGGCCGGGGGCGGGCGTGGCGCTGTCTTGCCAGCAGCTGGCGCAGTCGGCGCTGGTGAATCGCTCGAACAGCGCCACGGGCTGCGCTGCGTCCGCGTCGGTGCAGGCGGGCTGTGCGGCCAAGGGCAGGCTGTGCAGGGCCAGCAGGGCGATCACGGCGGGTAAGGGGTTGGTCATGGCGCACACTTTCTACAATCGGTGCATGTTCCCACAAGACCCGATTTCTGGTGCGCCCTCGGCGGCATCTCCCCTCCTGGCCCACCTGAATCCCGAGCAGCTCGCTGCGGTGACGCTGCCTGCGGGCCACGCGCTCATCCTGGCGGGCGCGGGCTCGGGCAAGACCCGGGTGCTCACCACCCGCATTGCCTGGCTGCTCGCGACCGGCCACGCCACGCCCGGTGGCATCCTGGCCGTCACATTCACCAACAAGGCTGCCAAGGAAATGGTGGCGCGCCTCTCGGCCATGTTGCCGGTCAACGTGCGCGGCATGTGGATTGGCACCTTCCACGGCCTGTGCAACCGCCTGCTGCGCGCGCACCACAAGGCAGCGGGTTTGCCGCAGGCGTTCCAGATTCTGGATACGCAAGACCAGCTCTCGGCGATCAAGCGCCTGTGCAAGCAATACAACGTGGACGATGAGCGCTTTCCGCCCAAGCAGCTGCAGTACTTCATTGCGGGCTGCAAGGAAGAGGGCATGCGCCCTGGTGACGTGCCAACCCATGACAGCGATGCCCGCAAGAAGGTCGAGATCTATCAGCTCTACGAGGAGCAATGCCAGCGCGAAGGTGTGGTCGATTTTGGCGAACTGATGCTGCGCTCCTACGAACTGCTGCGTGACAACGATCCCATTCGCGTGCACTACCAGCGGCGCTTTGCCCACATCCTGGTGGACGAATTCCAGGACACCAACCGCCTGCAGTACCTGTGGCTCAAGCAACTGGCCGGTGACGAGGTGAACGGGCACTTCGAGGCGCATGGCAGCGTGATCGCCGTGGGTGACGATGACCAGAGCATCTACGCCTTTCGCGGTGCGCGTGTCGGCAACATGCAGGACTTTGTGCGCGAGTTCGACGTGCGCCAGCAGATCAAGCTGGAGCAGAACTACCGCAGCTACAGCAACATCCTCGATTCGGCCAACCACCTCATCAGCCACAACAGCCGCCGCCTGGGCAAGAACCTGCGCACCGACCAGGGGCCAGGCGAGCCCGTGCGGGTGTACGAGGCTGCCAGCGATCTGCAGGAGGCGCAGTGGATGGTGGACGAAATCCGGCAACTGGTGAAAAACGACGGTTTCGAGCGCAAGGAAACCGCCGTGCTCTACCGCAGCAATGCGCAAAGCCGCGTGATCGAGTCGGCGCTCTTCAATGCCGGCGTGCCTTACCGCGTGTACGGAGGCCTGCGGTTTTTTGAACGTGCCGAAATCAAGCATGCGCTGGCCTATCTGCGTCTGCTGGAGAACCCGCACGACGACACCAGCTTCAACCGCGTGGTCAATTTTCCGCCGCGCGGCATTGGTGCGCGCACGCTGGAGGTGCTGCAGGACGCTGCCCGTGCTGCCGGTTGCTCGTTGCACGATGCGGTCAGCGCCGTGCCCGGCAAGGCGGGCGCCAACCTGGGTGCCTTTGTTGCGATGGTCGATGTGCTGCGCGAGCAGACGCAGGGCCTGAACCTGCGCAGCATCATTGAGCAGGTGCTTGAATCCGCCGGATTGGTGGAGCACTACCGCACCGAAAAAGAAGGCCAGGACCGCATCGAAAACCTGGAGGAACTCGTCAACGCCGCCGAGAGCTTTGTCACGCAGGAAGGTTTTGGCCGCGATGCCGTGGCCCTGCCGCTGGACGAGCACGGAACGCCTTTGAGGCAAAGTGCCGTGAGCCAGGGCCTGGACCCCAACGCACCCCTGCTGGACGAGCCGCTGAAACAAGAGATCCCCGGCATCGTGGACATCGACACGGGCGAAACCCTCTCGCCCCTGGCCGCCTTCCTGACCCATGCCGCGCTGGAGGCGGGCGACAACCAGGCCCAGGCCGGGCAGGACGCCGTGCAGCTGATGACCGTGCACGCCAGCAAGGGGCTGGAATTTGACGCTGTGTTCATCGGCGGCATGGAGGAGGGCCTGTTCCCGCACGAAAACGCCATCAGCGACAAAGGCGGCCTGGAAGAAGAACGCCGCCTGATGTACGTGGCCATCACCCGTGCCCGCAAGCGCCTGTACCTGAGCCATTCGCAAACGCGCATGCTGCACGGCCAGACGCGCTACAACCTCAAGAGCCGCTTCTTCGACGAGTTGCCGGAGGCCGCCCTCAAGTGGATCACGCCCAAACAACAGGGGTTTGGCACGTTTGCTCCTCATTCAGGAGCTGGTAGCGCTTATCCATCAAGCGTTAAAGGCCCATTTGGCTCTAAATCAGAGACCTTCGCCAGCCCGCCCGTTCCAGTGCAGAAAGCGGCGCCATCGCATGGCCTGCGCGCGGGCGCCGTGTTCCACAACAAGTTTGGCGAAGGCAAGGTGCTGGCCATCGAGGGCACGGGCGATGACGCCCGCGCGCAGGTCAGCTTCCCGCGCCACGGCACCAAGTGGCTGGCGCTGTCCGTGGCCAAGTTGACGGTGGTGGAGTGAGGCGGCGGCGGGTGAGATGTTTTTGCTGCCGACGCTCCTTCTTCCGCTGGTCTTCGGCCTTGCCGTATATCGCCTGTACCAGATTCCCCGCAAGCTCTGGTCCGGTGCTTTGCGGCTTCCTGGCCGACATCGTCCCTTTCTGGGGGCCGCAACAGTGGGCGCCTACCTGGTATTGCTCTGCTGCACCGTAGCGCTTAGCACCGCACTCATTCGGGCACTCTTGCTCGCAGAAAACCGCTTGTCTGCGTACCTGTCGTTGTTGCTGTATGTCGCTGCCTATCCGTTGGTGTATTTCGGAGCGGCATGGGTTTTTTACTACGGGCTCCAGTGTGATCGGCGCTGATAAGCCCTCTCCTTGAGAAAAACATGAGCATCCTTTCTGTCCGCCAGGCCGCCTTTTCTGACCTGGAGGCGCTTGCGGCTCTGTTTGACCGGTATCGCCAGTTTTATGGCTGCGCGAGTGACATCCTTGCGGCGAGAGAATTCTTGTCTGCCCGCTTCCAACATGGCGAATCGGTTCTTTTCATCGCACTGGAAGGCGATCACCCGGTGGGGTTTACCCAGCTATATCCGAGTTTTTCATCGGTGTCGATGGCTCGCATCTTCGTGCTCAACGATCTCTTTGTGGATGCGCTCGCTCGCCGCAAAGGTGGGGCCTTGAAGCTCATATCTGCAGCTGTTGCATTTGCCCGCGCCGAGGGGGCCGTCCGCGTTTCGTTATCAACGGCAGTGACCAATACGACAGCACAATCGCTCTATCAATCCGCCGGTTGGAAGCGGAATGACGAGTTCTTTGTCTACGACTTCGTCGCCTCGGCATAGGTTTGGCGCGGCTGTGCGGTTTAACGGAACTGACACGCAGTCTTCACGGCGCTGTCTTGAGTTTTTTTTACGCTGCAGGGGTTTGCAACGAACCTCAGAAAGACCCCCATGAACCAGCGTGTGGATGTGCCCGCAGCGGCCATCGATTTCAACGACGAAGACTCCAACACTTCTGCCAATCCTACGTTTGGCGCTGT
>JAPKHH010000045.1:0-23605 GCA_026647025.1 Giesbergeria sp. | reverse complement strand
GCCATGGTCGATGCCTGCGCATGGCGGCGCAGCAGCAGCACCTCCATGCCCGCCGCGGCATCGCGCAGCAGCACCACGGTGGCGGAATCACGGGGCGTTTCAGGGGCGGTGGGCGTGGCGGGCTGCATGGCGGCTTTCAGGGGGGAGGGGGCGTGGGTCAGTCACGAAAGATACTCGTACGTATCATTCTGTAGCGTAAAGTGTGGCGCGCAGCAGCCTGCCCTGTCGGGTAGGCGACTGGATTTTCACGACAACAAGGTGGGTGCATTCCATGGAAATTGATTTCAAAGGCCGCGTGGCCATTGTGACGGGCGCCGGTGGCGGCCTGGGTCGGCAGCATGCATTGGCGCTGGCCAAGCGGGGCGCCAAGGTGCTGGTGAACGACCTGGGCGGCGCGGTGGATGGCAGCGGCGGGTCGGTTTCGGCGGCGCAGGCGGTGGTGGACGAAATCCGCGCGGCGGGTGGCGAGGCGCTGGCCAACGGGGCTTCGGTCACCGACTTCGAGGCCGTGCAGGCCATGGTGCAGCAGGCCGTGGACGCCTGGGGCCGGGTGGACATTCTGGTGAACAACGCAGGCATCCTGCGCGACAAGTCCTTTGCCAAGATGGACATGGCAGATTTTCGCCTGGTGGTGGACGTGCACCTCATGGGCGCAGCCCACTGCTGCAAGGCTGTGTGGCCCCACATGGTGGCGCAGAACTATGGCCGGATCGTGATGACCACCTCGTCCACCGGCCTGTACGGCAACTTTGGCCAGAGCAACTATGGCGCGGCCAAGCTGGCCCAGGTCGGTCTGATGCAGACGCTGGCCATCGAAGGCGCCAAATACAACATCCGCGTGAACGCGCTGGCGCCCACGGCGGCCACGCGCATGACGGAGGCCTTGTTTCCACCGCAAATCCTGGATGCGCTCAAACCCGAAGCCGTGGTGCCCGCCATGCTGGTGCTGGCGCACGAAAGCGCGCCCACACGCACCATCCTCTGCGCAGGCGGCGGCTCGTTCGAGGCGGCTCACATCACGCTCACGCAGGGCGTGCACATCGGCCTGGGGGCCGACGCCCCCGAGCAGCTGGCGGCCCGCCTGGCCGAGGTAACCCACCGCGCCGACGAACAGGTGCCGCAAAGCGGCGCAGCCCAGGGGACCATCGAGGTGCAGAAGGCCATGGCGGCCCGGGGCTGAACCGCCTGCTGGCGGCAGGCGCACCCCCGGCCCTTGGTTTTGGCGGGTGCGCCCCTACTTGTCCCGCACCGGGCGCGGCTGTGCAGGGCATGCTAAGTTCCGGGCCGACGCAAAGAAACGGTACCGATCCATGAGCACATTGCAGGAAAAAATCAGCGCCCACACCCCCGAGCGCCTGGCGGGTATCCGCCGCGGCATCGAAAAAGAGGGGTTGCGCGTGCTGCCCACGTGCGGCCTGGCCCTGACGCCGCACCCGCTGGCGCTGGGCTCGGCCCTCACGCACCCGCGCATCACCACCGACTACAGCGAGTCGCAGATCGAGCTGATCACGCAGGCGCACCTGGGGGTGCAGGACTGCCTGGACGAGCTGACCGAAATCCACCAGTTCGTCTACCGCGTGCTGCAGGCGCAGGCCGGGGAAATGCTCTGGGTCTCCAGCATGCCCTGCAACCTGCCGACGGATGAGACCATTCCGCTGGCGCGCTATGGCAGCTCCAACATCGGCCGTGCCAAAAGCATCTACCGCATGGGCCTGGGCCACCGCTATGGGCGGCGCATGCAGACCATCTCGGGCATCCACTACAACTGGTCGATGCCGGGCCTGGGAAGCGATGAGTATTTCGCGCTGATCCGCAACTTCCGCCGCCATGCCTTTGTGCTGCTGTACCTGTTTGGCGCGTCCCCGGCGCTGTGTTCCTGCTTCGTGCAAGGGCGCGAGCACGGTTTGCAGCCGCTGGACGTTGCCGGGCATTCGCTCTATCTGTCGCACGCCACCTCGTTGCGCATGGGGCGCCTGGGCTACCAGAGCGACGCCCAGGCCACGCTGGCCGTCAGCTACAACGGGCTGGAGGGCTATGCCAATTCACTGCATGCCGCGCTCACGCAGCCCTATCCGGCCTACGAAACCGTGGGGGTGCGCAACCCTGGCGGCGACTACAACCAGCTGGGCACCAGCCTGCTGCAGATCGAGAACGAGTTCTACGGCACCATTCGTCCCAAGCGCACCGTGCACTCGGGCGAGCGCCCCCTGCATGCGCTGCGCGAGCGCGGGGTGGAATACGTCGAGGTGCGGCTGATGGACCTGGACCCGTTCGTGCCCGTGGGCATCACGGCGTCCACCATGCGGCTGCTCGATGTGTTTCTGCTGCACTGCCTGCTGCAGGACAGCCCGCCCGATACGCCGGAGGAGATTGCCGAACTCAAGCACAACCAGCACCTGACCGCCGAGCGCGGGCGCGAGCCGGGCCTGTGCCTGCAGCGCCAGGGCCGCAGTGTGGCGCTGGTGGAATGGGGCGCCGAGGTGCTGGCGCAGTGCGCGCCCCTGGCCGCAGCGCTCGATGCGACCCATGGCGTCAGCGACTACGGCGACGCCCTGCGCAGCGCCCAGGCGCTGATGGCGGCGCCGCAGGACACCCCCTCGGCCCGGGTGCTGGACCGCATGGCACGGCAGCATGACCAGGGTTTTTCTGCGTTTGCCTGCCAGCAGTCGCGCCTGGCGCGCGATACCTTGTTGCAGGCCCCCTGGTCTGACGCGCAGCAGGCGCGCTACGAGGACATGGCCCGCACGTCGCTGGCCGCGCAGAAAGCGATCGAAGCTGCCGACAGCCTGCCGTTTGAGGCCTGGCGCGCGCAGTACATGGCCGTGGAAGGCCTGGGCGTCTGAACGTCTCAGTGCCGCCCGGACAGGGTGGCAGCCACCATCCGCTTGAAAGGCGGGAAACTTTGCGCCAGGCGCAGCGCAGCGTCGCGCACCAGGCGGGCGGGTGCGTTGTCCGTGGTGTACAGGCGGGCAATGAAGGTGGTGGCCAGGTACAGCGGCAGCGTGGCACGGCGGTGCGCGCGTTCGTAGCGTGCCAGCAATTGCGGCGCGGCAATGTCCTGCCCTGCAGCGTGCGCAGCGCGCAGCTCACCCGCCAGCGTGGCAATGCCCCGCAGGCCAAAGTTGAAGCCGTGCGCCGTCACCGGGTGCATGCCCACGGCCGCGTCGCCCACGCAGGCAAAGCGCTGCGCCACCAGGCGGTGCGGGCGAACGCCCACCAGCGGGTACAGGTGGCGTGTGCTGGCCAGCTGCATGGCGCCCAGGCGCTGGTCGAAGCGGCGTGTGAGGTCCTGGCCAAACGCGGTCTCGTCCATGTCGGTCAGCGATTCCAGCGCGTGGTGCGGCAAGGTGAGCACCACGCAGGAGCGGTGGGCTCCGGTCACGGGGTCATCATTCATGGGCAGCAGGGCCAGTGTCTGGCCATAGCCAAACCACTCCCAGGCCACATGGTGGTGCGGCAGTGCGTGCGCCATGGTGCACAGCAGCATCGAGCGGCCAAAGTCGTGCATGTCGGCGCCAATACCCAGGGCGCGGCGCGTGGCCGAGAAGCGGCTGTCGGCCGCTACCAGCAGGCGTGCGCTCAAGGTTTTGCCGCTGGCCAGGGTGACATGTGCTGCGCTGGCGTCGGTATGGGCGCGGGCCACTTGCTCACCTGCCAGCAAGGTGATGTCGTCGTGCTTTTGCTGTGCGGCGCGCAGTTCCTGAAAAGCGGCGCGCCGGATCAGGTGGTTGGACACCAGCCAGCCCAGTTCGCTGTGTTGCGAGAGCTGGTGGTCGATGACCATGGCAAAAGGCGAGGGGCCGTTGAGTACCTGGGCATCGCGCAGCGGTGCGAACGCGCCGGGCTCGTCTGCCGCGATGCGCTCCCACAATCCCAGATCACGCAAGACCTGCGCGGAATGCTGGGTCAGCGCGATTTCGCGCCCGTCATAGGCCGGGTTTTCAATGGCGCTCAGGGGCTGCTGCTCCACCACGGCGATGCGCAGCCCGTGGCCGGAAAGCGCACGTGCCAGGCACAGGCCCGCAGGGCCGGCGCCGCTGATCAAAATGTCATAGTCCATGGCGTGTGACCCTAACCCGGGGTCCGAAGCCATGCGTTGACGGTAGTCAAGACGCCAGTGGCTGGTGGGGGACAATACGGTCTGGGCGGGTTGCCTGATTTTTGTATCAAAAAGGCATTTTTCGCCCATCAGCAAAGCGTTAATAGCTATTGAATTGATAGCATAGTTGGGGATATCGTTGTTTCTGGAATGGCATGTGGTTCTCTGATTCTCGGCACTCGCTGACCGATGGGCTTGCCTTGGCGCTGCGCATGGCGCGCCCCGGCTTTCTCGTGATCACTCTTGTGGGCTGCCTGATCGGCGTGGCCTCGGCGGCCTCTGCGGGGGGCGAGCTGTCCTGGCCACGGGCGCTGGCCACGCTGGCATTGGCGCTGATGGCCCATGCGGCGGCGAACATGCTCAACGACCATGCCGATGCCTTGAACGGTGCCGATGCCGCCAATGCGCAGGGGATTTTTCCGTTGACCGGCGGCTCGCGCCTGGTGCAAAGCGGCGCGGTGCAAGCGGGCGCCATGCGCAGCCTGGCGCAGGCGCTGCTGGCGCTGGTGGCGGTGGGTGGTTTGTGGCTGGCGTGGTACAGCGGCCCGGCGCTGGTGCTGGTGGGGCTGGCGGGCGTGTTGCTGGGCTGGGCCTATTCCATGCCGCCGCTGGCGCTGATGTCGCGCGGCCTGGGTGAACTGGCGGTGGGCCTGGCCTGGGGGCTGGTGGTGCTGGGGGCCGACTATGTGCAGCGTGGCCACTTCGCGGCTGCGCCCCTGGCGGCGGCGGCCAGCTATGCGGTGTTGATTGCCAATATCCTGGTGGCCAATGGTTTTCCGGACGCCGTGCCCGATGCGCAGGTGGGCAAACGTACACTGGTGGTGCGCCTGGGCCCCGGGCGCGCCGCCTGGCTGTATCTGGCACTGGTCCTTCTGGCCCATGGCCTGCTGGTTGTGGCGGTGGACCGGCAGGTGTTGCCCACCCCTGCGCTGTGGGCGCTGGCGTCGTTGCCGCTGTCTCTGGCAGCGGCCGTGCTGCTGCTGCGCCGGGCGCACCGCCCCATGCAATTGCGCCCGGCGCTGGTGCTGGGCATTGCTGCGGCTGTAGTGCACGGGCTGGGTTTGGCAGCAGGCTTGCTGCGGGCATGAAGGGCGCGTGCGCAGGGCCGTGCTACAACTGAATTTGAAAGAACAAGAACATGTCCATCCAGTGGTTCCCCGGTCATATGCACCTGACCAGAAAGGCGATCACCGAGCGCGTCAAGGACATCGATGTCGTGATCGAGGTGCTCGATGCCCGCCTTCCCGGTTCCAGTGCCAACCCGTTGCTGGCCGAACTCACAGGCCATAAACCCACGCTCAAGGTGCTGAACAAGCAGGACGTGGCCGACCCCGCGCGCACTGCGCTGTGGCTGGACTGGTACAACGCCCTGCCGGGTACGCGCGCCGTGGCACTGGATGCCTCCGAGGCCGCGCCTGCCCGCAAGCTCATCGATGGCTGCCACCTGCTGGCGCCCAACCGCGGTGGCATGGCCAAGCCCATGCGCGTGCTGATCTGCGGTGTGCCCAATGTGGGCAAGTCCACCCTCATCAACACCCTGACGAACAAGCGCCAGGCCAAGACGGGCGACGAGGCCGGCATCACCAAGCTGGAGCAGCGCATTACGCTGGCCGATGACTTTTACCTGTGGGATACGCCCGGCATGCTGTGGCCGCGCATCTCCGTGGTGGAGAGCGGCTACAACCTCGCCGCCAGTGGCGCCGTGGGCCGCAATGCCTACGACGAGGAACTGGTTGCGCTGGAACTGCTGCGCCGCCTGCAGCAGCACTATGCGCCGCTGCTGGAAGCGCGCTACAAGCTGGGACTGCCGAGTGGCGCCATGGCGGGCATGCCTGATGATGAGTTGCTGGAGGCCATTGGCCGCAAGCGGGGCGCGGTCATGGCAGGGGGACGGGTCAACCTGCAAAAGGCCGCCGAGATCGTGATGACCGATTTCCGCACGGCCATTCTGGGCCGCATCACACTGGAGACGCCGGAAGATTTCGAGGCCTGGCGGGCGGCGGGCGCGCTGCGCGACATCGAGCGTGATGCGAAAAAACAGGCCCGCGAGAATCGCAAGAAGAAAGGCAGCGGCATCCGGGAGTCCTGAGTGGCGCCGCCGGGATGCCGCCTCGGCCGCATTGGGAGCGCCTTTGTCACCGGAACATTTTTCATGGAAACCCCACTGCATGACACACAACCCGCCCGTCTTTGAAGTTTTGCCGCGTGACCTCGGTGCCTACCGCCAGGGCAATGCAGGCGTGGACTATGTGCACCGTTTCGCATCCGGCAAGCCCGGCCCCCACGTGCTCATCAATGCGCTGACCCATGGCAACGAAATCTGCGGCATGGTGGCGGCAACGCATCTGCTCGACACCGGCATACGCCCGCTGGTGGGGACCTTGACCATCAGCTTTGCCAATGTGGCAGCCTATGAATCGTTTGACCCGGCCCGCCCGTTCGAGAGCCGCCAGTTGGTGCACAACCTCAACCGCGTCTGGTCCATCGACGAACTTGAGGGCGTGCAGGACAGCCCGGAACTGCGCCGTGCGCGTGAACTGCGGCCCGTGGTGGCTGCGGCCGACCATATCCTGGACATCCACTCCACCAGCCAGGATGTGGAGCCCTTCTGGGTCTACCCCGGCTATGCGCGCAACGCCGCCGCAGCCATGGCCCTGGGGCGCCCGCCGGTGCATCTGGTCATGCCCCGGGGCCTGGGCTCAGGGACGCCGTTGATTCAGCACGGGCGCCATGGCCAGGCCGAGGGTCAGGGCGTGGCACTGGTGGTGGAATGCGGCCAGCATTTCCGCCAGAGCGCGGCCGATGTGGCAACACAGGCGGCCCTGGATTTTCTGGCGCATTTCGGTCTGGTCGAGCAAGCTGTGCCGCCGCCCGCGCCACTGGCACAACGCCGGTTCGAGTTGCTGGAGACCTGCATGGTGCGCACGGCAGACTTCCGGTTTGTGCAGCCCCTGGTGGGTTTTGAAGTGTTTGCCCAGGGCGATCTCATCGCCACCGATGGCCCGCAGGAGCTGCGCGCGCCCTGCGATGCCTGTACCGTCTTCATGCCCACCCGCGAGCCCATTGTGGGGCGCGAGGCGGTGTACCTTACGCGTCCATTGGACTGAGGGGCCGATCCCACGGCTGCCGCTCCAGCAGGCAATGCCAGTCGCCGAGGTCAGCGTTGCTGGCATGCGGCTGCAGGAGCCCGCTGCCCAGTTCCAGCCATTCGCCGGACATCGGGTGGGGCAGTGCGAGCTGCCAGGCATGCAGCCACAGGCGCTGCTGGCCCAGCTGGGTGGCCCACCAGCGATTCAACGGCCCCTTGCCGTGCGTGGCGTCACCGATGATGGGGTGGGCCAGGTGCTTGAGGTGGCGGCGGATCTGGTGGCGCCGCCCGGTCAGTGGAGCAGCGCATACCAGAGAAGCCCGCGTGCTGGCAAAGCGGGGGTCGCTGGACGCGGACAGTTCCAGGCGGGCCATGCAGTGCAGCCGGGTCTGCGCGGGCTGTGCGGGGGCGTCTGGAGGGGCATCGTCGGGCCGCAGGGCATGGTCGACCACGGCACTGTCGGGAAACCAGCCGCGCACCAGAGCCAGGTAGCGTTTGTGCACGGTATGGTGCTCGAAAGCCTGCGACAGGGCGCGTGCTGCCGCAGGATGCAGGGCCATCACCAGCACGCCGCAGGTGCCCTTGTCGAGCCGATGCACGGGGTACACATGCTGGCCCAGCTGGTCGCGCAGCGTCTGCATCACAAAACGGGTTTCCCCGGCGTCCAGGCCGGTGCGGTGTACCAGCCAGCCGGCAGGCTTGTACACGGCCACCAGGTGGTCGTCGCGCCAAAGAATGTGCAAAGAGGGCATGGGCGTGCCAGCAAGAGTGGGGCAAAGGCGCGGATTGTGACGCAAGCAAAAAAACCAGCCCGCTGCTACGATGCCGCGCGTTGTGCATTCGAAGGAACCCCCATGTCCGCAGGAGACTGGAAAGACATGTATGCCGCTGCCGTGGAGGGGGACCTGCCACGCGTGCGCCACCATCTTCGGGGCGGCGTCGACCCCAATTACCAGCACCCCGAGATCCAGTGCACACCCTTGGTGGCCAGCCTGATCGAGGGGCACGATGCGGTGGCGCGCTACCTGTTGGACCACGGAGCCGATCCGCAACTGCTGTCTGTATTTGACGGGCTCACGCCGCTGCAGGCGGCACGCAAGCATGGCCGTACGGCACTGGTCGAACTGCTGCAGGAACGCGGGGCGCGCGATATTCCCGAGGTGCGCGTGCCGTTCTGGCGGCGCTGGTTGCCGGTCTAGACATCATGGTCGCAGCCTACCTTCTGGCGGCGACCATGATGTCTGGGGCCTGTACAACTCGGTCCCTTCGGGTTGCGACCAAAAACAACCGCTCGCAACATTGCCATCCCCCCTGGGCGAAGCAGGTCAGGTGCATTGCGCAGCCTCTTTGGCCCGCATCTTGGCCGCAATGTATTCGCCGTGGGTGACATGCAGCAGGCCCGCCACCTTGCTGATGGTGTGGTGCTCGTGCGCGTCCAGATGATCATCGGCATAGGCCACCTGCCACATGGCTTCGACCAGGTCGATCTTCTGGGCCTGGGTGAAGTGGTCGTTCAAGGTGCCGGTGAAGCGCTGGTAATCGTAGGCGGTGTGCGCGGCAGTGGTGGCCAGTTCCACCAGCCGGTCCAGTGCGGCCGGCGCCAGGACAAAGGTGCGCTGCAATGCGGCCAGCAGAGCCTGCTGCTCGGCGGCGGTGGTCGTGGCATCGGCCCGTGCCACCTCCACCAGCAGCACGGCCGCGGCCAGTTGCATGGCCTGGGCGGGGTCTTCGTCGGGGGCTATCGGCAGGGCGAAATGGGTGAAAAGGTCTTTCAGGGTCTGGATCATGGCGGTGTGTGGTTCATGGGGGAAGGGCTTGTGGGTGTGCACGAGGCGCAGGCGCGCGACAATCCTGCACCATGAAGACCATTCTCCCCCTGCAATTGCTGGTCAAGCCCAGCAAGAAAGACCCCCAGCCCCTGGTTTTGTTCCATGGGCGCAGTTGCCCCGACGGCTTCGCGGCGGCCCTGGCGGCCTGGCGCTACTACGGTGGACAGGCCGAACTGGTGGGCCTGGACCATGGCGATACGCAGTCGGTGGACGACTTGCCGCCGCTGGCAGGCCGGGCTGTCTACATCCTGGATTTTTCCTTTTCGGAAGACATTCTGCGTGCCATTGAAGAGCGTGCAGAGCGGCTGGTGCTGCTGGACCACCACAAGAGTGCGGCGGAAAAACTTACGGGCTTCGCCTGCCGCTGTGGTGTGGTGCATTTCGACATGGACAAATCGGGCGCCCGTCTGGCGTGGGAGTTCTTCCATCCCGAGGAAACTCTGCCCGATCTGGTGCGCTACGTGGAGGATCGCGACCTCTGGAACTGGCAGTACCCCGAGAGTGCGGCCTTCTTGGCGGCGCTGGACATGGAGCCGTTCGATTTTGCGCGCTGGCAGGAAATTGCCTTCTTCGATCCGGCGCAGACGGCTGCCTTCATGGCGCGCGGCCAGGCCATGGACGAGAAATTCCACAAGCTGGCCGCCGACATGGCCGAGGGCGCCTTGCCCGTCACCTTCAACGGACAGCAAGGTTTGATGCTCAACGCTCCCGGTGTGTTTCACAGCCTGCTGGGTGAAATGCTCTCCAAGCGCAGCGGCAGCTTTGCGCTGCTGTGGTCTGCGGGCAAGGGCGGCGTGGTCAAGGTGGGGCTGCGCTCGCAGCGCGGTTTCGATTGCATTCCCCTGGCCGAAAGCATGGGCGGTGGCGGCCATGCACAGGCCTGCGGTTTTCGCATGGGCATCGATCGCCTGCCCGAACTGCTGGGCGGTACGCTGGATGCCACGGCCTCGGTGAATTGATGTGTTTTAATATATTAGGTTAAAATGCCTTGCAGCGCTTATCAATAAAGCGCGAGCAGCTATCATAAACATAGCTAAACAGCCACGACGCGCGCTGTCCTGGCAGATTCTGCGGCCTGGGGCTCCCGGGCCTCCACTTTTGAAAGTCTGTCTGCTGTGTTCAAGGGCATTGTTGCGTCCGTTCTCGCCTCGTTCCTGTTTGGCGCCATTTACTATCTTTCCCCCTTTCTGGCGCCGCTCAACGGCGAAGCCATTTTTGGCTGGCGCGTGCTGTGCACGCTGCCTTTTACCACTGCTCTGCTGTTCTGGCGTGGCGAGGCGGCGCAGGTGCGGGAGTTGTGGCAGCGCGTGCGTGCCAAGCCGACGTTGGCGCTGGCCCTGCTGACCAGCAGTGCTTTGGTGGGCGTGCAGTTGTGGCTGTTCATGTGGGCACCGCTGCATGGGCGGGCGCTGCCGGTCTCGCTGGGTTATTTTTTGCTGCCACTGGTGATGGTGCTGGTGGGGCGGGTGATCTACGGAGAGCGGCTCTCCCCCGCGCACCGCTGGGCGACCGGGCTGGCGGCGGCCGGGGTGGGGTTCGAGCTGCTGCGCGCCGGGGGGGTGTCGTGGGAGACCTGGCTGGTGGCCCTGGGCTACCCCGTGTACTTTGCGCTGCGCCGCCGTTTGCGCACCGAACAACTGGCGGGCCACTGGCTGGATCTGGCCATGATGCTGCCCGTGGCCGCCTGGTTTGTGCTGCGCGAGCCGTCGACCCTGCCGGTGGTGGTGGCGCATGCCAAGCTGTGGGCGCTGGTGCCCCTGCTGGGCGTGGTCAGTGCCGTGGCGCTGGCGCTCTACATGGCCGCCAGCCGCCTGCTGCCCATGGGGCTGTTTGGTTTGCTGACCTATGTCGAGCCGGTGCTGCTGGTGCTGGTGGCCCTGCTGCTGGGCGAGACCGTGGCCGAGGGGCAGTGGCCGGTGTATGGGCTGGTGTTTGCCGCAGTGGCCGTCCTGGTGGCTGACGGCGCTGCACGCGTGCTGCGCGAGAGGCGCTCTGCACCACTGCGCGCATGAGGCCCGTGCTTTTCGGCCCGGCCTTGACGGTTCTCAACCAAGCGGCGCAAAAGCAGGCGCGCCTGGCCCGGGGCTGGGTACACTCGCGCCGCACCGCACACCGGCCTGCGGCACAGAGGGTTGAACAATGCACGCACTGACAAGCACACGCGGCGCCCGCCGCACCATGCACTGGTTCTGGGCCATGGCTGCCCTGCTGGCCGTCTGGGCGAGTGCCTGGCCGGTGCAGGCACAACAGGCGCCTGGACAGTGGGGCCTGCGCTTGCTTGCAACACATGTTCTGCCGCCCGAGGCGGTGGCCCGGTTTGCACAGTTTCAGCAAAAGAGCGCGCAGACCCTGCCCGCTGCGGCACAGCCCGGCGAGCCCCTCGCAGGGAGCGAAACCTGGCAGGGCCCGGAGACGGACCTGACCACGGGGGGCAGTCCCTACACCCTGGTCGTCAGGGCCACCGGCGCTGCACTGGCCGATGGCGATGTGGCCACCCGTCTGCAGTTGGGCTGGGTGCTTGACGGCACGTTGAACAAGGTGCTGTTGCCTGAAATGGCACAGAAAAACGCACGGGCAGGGCAGGTGGTCGAACTGGTGGGGGCATCGCTGCCCGTGACCTTGAAGGCCGATCGCAAGGCCGCGCCGGTGATCGAATTCAATGCGGCTCCCAACCTGCGGCTCGACAGTGTGCGGATCGAGGTGTGGTCAGGCATGCGCCCGTCTTCGCCCATCGAGCTGCTGATGGCCTGGGTGCCCATTTTGCTGGGCGTCGCGGCCTTGGGCTTTCTGTGGTGGGCGCGGCGGATATAGCGTGGTGTAACTCATTGCTTCGGCACCGCCCCGGGGTGCCGCGTCTCTTAAGATGCCCCGCCTGCAGTCGTCGCTGCGGGGAATCCAATGTCAGGAGAAGCCATGCCCCCCATTTTGCAAAGTGCCCGTGCCTGGCCGCGAGGCGTGCTGTGCGCCCTGGCCCTGTGGGCGGGGGGCGTGGCCGCGCAGACCGATGCCCATCCGCAGGTGCCCTCGGTGCTCAAGCAATGGCATGTGACTTATGACGTGGCGAAGGATGGCCGTGCGTCGTATACCTACACCGTGCTCAACCAGGTGGCATTGCCCAGCGCGCTGGAGGATCTGAAGTCTTTCGCGTTCTCGTTCAGCACCGGCATCCAGAAGGGCCAGATGGTGGAGGCCTATACGCTCAAGCGGGATGGGCGGCGCATCGAGGCGCCGTCCGGCAACTACCAGACCCAGGTGAATGATGGCCGCAACGGCGGCGCGCCGCTGCTGTCGGATCGCACGCGCATCTCGGTCGTTTTCCCGGACCTGGCGGTGGGCGATTCGGTCGGGCTGACCTACCGCATCGACGACCAGGAGGCCATGTTTCCGGGGCAGTTCTCGGTGGTGCACCCGTTTTCTCCCTATGCCGTGCACGAGGACAGCCAGATCACCGTCCGGGCGGCCAAGGGTCTGGACCTGCGCTTCGAGGCACATGGCCTGCAGGAGCAGCCCGAAACGACAGAAGGCGACACCACGGTACGCCAATGGCGCTATCGCAACCCCCAGCCGCATCCCTGGGACGAAGCCGACGATGGCGTCTGGCGCACGGACGAAACGCCCGTGCTGCTGGTCAGCAGCTTTGCTGACTATGCGGCGATTGCCCGCGCCTACGGAGAACGCGCCCTGCCCAAGGCCGAGCCCACGGCCCGCATCCGCGATCTGGCGCGCACCATCGTCGGAACGCAGACCGATCCGCGCGAACGGGCGCGCCTGCTCTATGAGTGGGTGTCCACACAGATAACCTATGGCGGCAACTGCATTGGCGTCGGCGCCGTGGTGCCGCGCGACACCGACCAGGTGCTGGACAACAAGATGGGCGATTGCAAGGACCATGCGACGCTGTTGCAGGCGCTGCTGGCCGCCGCCGGGGTGCACGCCGAGCAGGTCCTCATCAACGCGGGTGAGCGGTATGACCTGCCGGTCACACCGGTCGTCTCCAGCGTGAACCACGTCATCAACTACCTGCCCGACTTCGGGCTCTATCTGGATGCCACGGCCAAGCAGGTGCCCTTTGGCTACCTGCCTGCCAATGCCTATGCCAAGCCGGTCATCCACGTGGGGGCCCGCAATGCACTGGCCACCATCCCTGCGGCCAGCGCAGACCAGACGGGGCAGCGTGTGCACACGGTGCTCAAGCTGGCCGTCAACGGCAGTGCCAGCGGGAGCCTGCGGGTGGATTTTCTGGGAACCCAGGCCGCCCGCATGCGGGAGTATCTGCGTGACCTGCAGGGCGACGCGCAGCGGGATTTCGTGCGCAAGGTGCTGGCCAGTGCGGGCTACAAGGGCAAGGGGGTTCTGGACAGGGGCGATCTGTCGGCCGACAAGGCGCTGTCGGAGAAATACAGCTTCGGCTTCAGCTTCGAGATCGACAACTACCTGCAAGGCGGCCCGGAAGGCGCGTTCGTGCTGGCGCCGGTGGTGGGGCTGCCTTTGTCGGTGGTGCGTTTTGCCATGCTGGAGGACATGACAACGCCCCGGCGCCAGGTACGCTGCTACGGTTACCACAGCCAGGAAACCTACGACATCACCCTGGAGCCGGGCGTGGTGTTCACGCGCCTGCCGGAGAACCTGCAGACGAGCAATCCGCTGATCAACTACACCGGCAGCTACCGGCGCACCAGCCAGGGGGTGCAGGTCGAGCGCGAAATCCGTGACACCACGCCCGAGGGCCTTTGCGCCCCCGACTACATGGCGCAATGGAACGCCCAGGCCCAGCCCATCGCGCAAAGCCTGCGCGCGCAAATCTTCTATCAGCGGGGCATGACCCCCAGCCGGGCCAAGCCTGCACGCAGCCACAGTGCCAAGGCCAAAGCGCGCGGAACAAAGAAAAAGAAGTAAAAAATGCCTCTGGCGCTTGCTGTGAAAGCGCTGGCAGCTATCGAAACAAAAGCATTCAGAGGGGGCTTGCGCGGCGCTGCCAAGGCGCTGCCAGCGCCAGACCCAGGGCAAGGCCGACGGCATCGGCCAGCCAGTCGGCCCACTCGCCATGGCGCCAGCCGGTGGCCGCCTGGGCCAGTTCGATCAGCCCACCAAACACCAGCAAGCCCGCCAGCACCTGCCAGCGGCGGCGCGGGTACGCCTGCTGGCCCAGCGCCGCCAGTGCAGTGAAAGCGAGCGCATGCTGGGCCTTGTCCCACAGGCTGAAGATTGGGGGCGGAAGGTAGTCGGTGGGCAGCAGAGACAGCACGGCTACGCACAGCAGCAGCGCCCAAAAGCCGGGACGGGCAAAGCCGGGCGGCACCCGGGTCAAGGCAGGCAGCGGCATCAGGCGCTCGGCGATGCTGGCAGGCGCTTTTCGAGCAGGCGCACCAGGGTGTGCAGCAGGCGGTTGGCGGGCGTGGCAATGCCCAGCGCCTCACCCCGGCGCACGATGAAGCCGTTGAGGTGGTCGATCTCGCTGCGCCGCCCACGCGCCAGGTCTTGCGCGGTGGACGATATCTGGCCCGGCATGGAGGCTGCCAGCGGCAGCACCGCCTCGGCGGTGCCCTCGGGGAGGCGGATGCCGCTGGCCCGGGCCACGGCCAGGCACTCCTGCACGATGTCGTCCATCATCCGGGGGATATCCAGCTCCGGGCTGTTGACGATGTCGCCATAGGGCAGGCCGGTGATGGCCGACAGCGGGTTGTACACGCAGTTGAGCACCAGCTTGGCCCACAGTGCGCCCGCCACGTTGTCCGACACCTGCACCGGAATGCCTGCCGCCGCACAGCTGCGGGCAAGGGCTTCGCTGGCCGGGGAGGGAGCGATCACCAGTTCGCCCCGGCCAAAGTGGCGCACATGGCCCGGCCCCGCCATGGCGGTGGCCACATACACCACCGCAGGCAGCACCGGGCGCTGCAGCACGGCCTGCAGGCGCTCGGCGTTGTCCACGCCGTTCTGCAGGCTCAGCACCGTGGCGCTTTCGGCCAGGTGCGGCGCCATGGCCCGGCCTGCGCTTTCGGTGTCGGTGGACTTGACGCAGAACAGCACGCACTGCGCGCCCTGCACGGCGGCGGGCTCCGTGCTGGCCTGCATGCACACGTGCTCCCAAAAAGTCTGGGTTTCCAGCAGCAGGCCCTGGCGGTGCACGGCCTCGACATGGGCAGGCCGGGCCACCAGCACCACGTCGTGCCCGGCCCGGGCCAGCATGCCGCCGTAGTAGCAGCCTACGGCGCCGGCACCCATCACGGCGATTTTCATGAAAGCCTCCCGCGTGCCGTGGGGCGCAGCAACAAGGAGGCGCGCGGGAGGGGTACGGTGTGCGCAAACATGGGCGCAGTGTAAAGGGCGCGGCCTGGCGCGGTGCGCGGCAGGGATACGCTCGAAAACCCTGACTTCGTCGGGGTTGGCGGCCCAGCCTGTGCCGCGATAATGAGCCCATGGAACCCTCCGCTGATGTGCCGGAAGATGTCAGCCAGTGGAACGAAGGCGCTGACGAACCGCTGGCCGAGTTGCCTGCCATCGTTGACCTGCTGCGGCGGCGTTGTGCGATCGATTTTTCCGGGTACAAGACTTCCACTGTCACGCGCCGCATCCGCCACCGTATGGCGCAGTGCGAGCTCGATGGTGCGCGGGCCTATCTGCAGCGCCTGGACACGGATGAAACCGAGCGCAATGCCCTGTGCCGCGACCTGATGATCAACGTCACCGAGTTTTTCCGTGACCCCGAGGTCTTTGCCCAACTGGCCGACGAGGTGCTGCCTGACCTGCTGCGTGGTCGCGATGCCAGTGACGAGCTGCGGATCTGGTCGGCGGGCTGCGCCAGTGGTGAAGAGGCCTACTCGCTGGCCATGCTGGCGCTCGATGCTGCAGGGCGCATGGGCTTCCATGGCAACGTCAAGGTGTTTGCCACCGACCTGGCGGGCGACGTGCTGGCCGAGGCGTCGCGCGGAAGCTATGGCAATGCGGCGGTGGCGGCGGTTCCCGAGGGGCTGTTGCGGCGGTATTTCCTGCGCGAGTCCGAGGAGGGCGTGCGGGTTGACTCCAACCTGCGTCGGCATGTGGTGTTTGCACGGCACAACCTGCTGAGCGATCCGCCGTTCACCCGCATCGACCTGGCCGTGTGCCGCAACCTGCTGATCTACCTCAAGCCGGTGGCGCAGATCAAGGCGCTGTCGCAGTTGCACTTTGCCCTCAAGCCGCATGGCGTATTGCTGCTGGGGGCCAGCGAAACGGTGGGCGCTTTCGAGTCGCAGGCGTTTTCACCGATGGACCGTTCGCACAAGCTGTTTCGCAAGCAGCCCATGGTGCTGGCCCGGGCCATCGATGTGCCTACGTTGGGAGCCAAGGCCGTGCCCGTGCAGTCCGAAATGGCGCTGCCCGATGTGGCAGGGCAGCCGCCGGAAGTGTTGGAAGCAGAGCTGCTGGCCACGCGCGAGCGCCTGCAGGAGATGGTGCTGGAGCTGCAGGCCAGCCACGAGCGGCTGGACCTGGGCAATGAGGAACTGACGGCGTCCAACGAGGAACTGCAAAGCACCAACGAAGAGCTCAAGTCGGTCAATGAGGACCTGTATGTCCTCAACCGCGAACTCGAAGACAAGAACGACGAACTGGCTGCGCTGAACCGCGACTACGACCACCTGCTCGACAGCACCGAGATCGGCATTGTGTTTCTGGACGCCCAGCTGCACCTGCGCCGCTTCAGCCCGGCGGTGGGTGAGTTTCTGGCGCTGCGGTCCAGTGACCTGGGGCGCCCGGTGCGCGAGATCCACTACCGCATCGGATCGCAGAAGCAGTTTCTGGAAGAGCTCCAGCGCTGTGCAGCGACGGGCGAGCGCATCGAACATGAAATGGCCCTGGACGCCGGGCGCTGGGTGTACCAGCGCATGCTGCCGTTCAAGGAAGAGGGGGCCCTGGGCGACGGTGTGGTGCTCACATGGACCGACATCAGCGAAGTCAAGCGCATGCAGACGCTGACCGAGCAACTGGCGGCCGACCGCACCCGCCTGATGGGCATCCTCGATCTGCTGCCCGACGGCGTGTATATCGCCAGCCCGAATTTCGAGATCGAATACCTCAACCCGGCGCTCGAGCGCGAGTTTGGCCCGGTTGCGGGCCGCAAGTGCCACGAATACTTTCACGGCCGGAGTTCGCAGTGCGACTGGTGCACCAATGACAAGGTCTTTGCAGGCAAAACGGTGCATTGGGAATGGACCTCGCCCAAGGGGCGCACCTTCGACCTGTTCGACATGCCTTTCCACAACCCGGATGGCACGGTCAGCAAGTTTGAGATATTCCACGACATCACCGACGCCAAGGACAGCCGCCGCCGCATGCAGGAGGCGGCCAAGCTGGCCCAGGTGGGCCACTGGGAGTGGTCGCTGGCCACTGGCGAATTGCACTGGAGCGATGAAACCCTGGAGTGTTTTGGTTATGCGCCCGGCAGCAAGGCGCCGACGTTTGAGGTCTTCCTGCAGCATGTCGATCCGCAGGACCGGGCCAGGGTGGAAGCCGCTGTCCGGCAAACGCTGGAGCAGCGCAAGGATTACCAGGAAGAGTTTCAGTTTGTGCGCACCGATGGCAGTGTGCGAGTGGGGCTGGCGACGGGCCACGTCGAGTGCGATGCGCAGGGGCATCCGATCACGTTGTCGGGCGCCATGCAGGACATCACCGTGCTGCGCCAGACCGAGCAGCGCTTTCAGGTGGCTTTTCGGGCCAGCCCGCTGGCGGCGTCGATTGCCCAGGTGTCCGATGGCCGTTTCATTGAAGTCAATGCCAAATATGAAAAGTATTTTGGCTGGACGCGGGCGGATCTCATCGGCAGGTCCACCCTGGACATCGGCTTGTGGGTTGATCTGGCCTCCCGCCAGGCCTGGCTCGATGAGCTCAAGCGCGCGGGTACGGCGCTGGATTTTGAATCGCAGTGGCGCTGCAAGTCGGGCGAGATACGCCAGGTGAGCCTGTCGGCCGAGTTGATCGATATCGACAACGAGCCGCTGGTGCTGGCCTTCATTCAGGACATCACCGAGCGCAAGGAAACCGAGGCGCGCATCGATTTTCTGGCGCACCATGATCCGCTGACCGGCCTGCCCAACCGCGTGCTGTTCCGCGACCGGTTTTCCCTGGCCACCGCATGGTCCGAGCGCAGCGGCTGCAAGGTGGCACTGCTGTACGTGGACCTGGACCATTTCAAGACCATCAACGACACGCTGGGCCATCCGGTCGGAGACCAGTTGCTGCAGCAGGTCGCGCAGCGCCTTCGCCAGTGTGTGCGTGAGACGGACACCATCAGCCGCCAGGGCGGCGACGAGTTCCTGATTGCGCTGACCGATATCCATGACCTGGAAGCCGTCAGCCGGATCACCACCAAGGTCATTGATACCCTGGGTGCGCCCTTCAGCATCGAGGGCCACGAACTGGCTGCGACCGTGTCCATGGGCGTGGCCGTATGGCCCGACGACGGGCAGAACTTCGACGCACTGCTGCAGCGCGCCGACACGGCCATGTACCAGGCCAAGGCGGCCGGGCGCAACACCTACCGCTTCTATACCGCCCAGATGAATGCGCAGGCACTGGAGCAGCTCCAGTTGCGCACCGCCTTGCACTGGGCGCTGGACCAGCACCAGTTCGTGCTGCACTACCAACCGCAAATCGACCTGACCAGCGGGCGTGTGGTGGGCGTCGAGGCCTTGCTGCGCTGGCAGCGCGACCCGCAGGACTTGTTGTTGCCCGGCCGCTTCATCGCGGCCGCCGAGGAAAGTGGCCTGATCGTGCCGATCGGCGAATGGGTGTTGCGCGAAGCCTGCGCCCAGGCCGTGCGCTGGCAGCAGGCGGGGCTGCCCGAAATGACCATGGCGGTCAATCTCTCGGCGGTGCAGTTTCGCCGCAGCGACCTGTTGTGCACCGTCACCCGGGCGCTCGTCGATTTCGGGCTGGACCCGGCGCGGCTGGAGCTGGAACTGACCGAGTCGCTGCTGATCGACGACGCCGAGCAGGTGCTGGAGACCCTGCGCCGTTTCAAGGCGCTGGGCGTGTGCCTGTCCATCGACGATTTCGGTACGGGCTATTCCAGCCTGGCCTACCTCAAGCGGTTTGCGGTGGACAAGCTCAAGATTGACCAGTCGTTCGTGCGCGACATCGTCAGCGACCCGGACGACGCGGCCATCGTGCGCGCCATCATCAGCATGGCGCGCAGCCTCAAGCTCAAGGTCATTGCCGAAGGGGTGGAGACCGCAGAACTGGCCAGCATTCTCAACCTGTACCACTGCCACGAGGCGCAGGGATACCACTACGCCCGCCCCATGCCCGCTGATGCGTTGGCCCAATGGCTTCTGGCCTACCCCGCCCGCGTTTGAAAGCGTTGACCATTAGAGTGGAATCTCCACCCTGCAATAGTCGGCGGTGTGCATTGCGAAGGGGCGTAAACCTGCAGATACTGGGGGTTTGAAAACTCCCGCTCTGACATGGCCACAAAGAATCCTTCTCCCGAATTTCGCATCCTTGCCCTCAGTGGCGGGGGCTACCTGGGTTTGTACGCTGCAGTGGTGCTGGCCGAACTGGAAGAGCGCGTGGGCGAGCCGCTCGGGCGGCGGTTTGACCTGATCGCAGGCACCTCGGTCGGCGGGCTGCTGGCCATGGCGCTGGCCTTCGAGGTGCCCATGGCGGAGATCGTCAAGCTGTTTGTCGAGCGTGGCGAAGATGTCTTTTCGTCGCGCCGCCTGCCCGGTGGTGCCGTCACCCGCCTGATCGATCTCACCCGGTCGGTGCTCGGACCCAAATACACCGGCGAAGCCTTGCGCCGGGAACTGACCCGCCATATGGGTCAAAAAACCCTGGCCGATGCGCTGCATGCCGTCGTCGTGCCTGCCGTGGATGTCTCGCGCAGCGTCACCAAGGTGTTCAAGACGCCCCACGCCCAGGCGTCGCTGGGCGACGAATCCCTGAGCGCGGTCGACGTGACGCTGGCCACCTGCGCCGCGCCGGCCTTCTTCCCGTGCGTTCAGGTGGGCTCCACGCTGTATGCCGACGGTGGCTTGTTTGCCGTCGCGCCCGACCAGGTGGCCCTGCACGAGGCCGAGCATTTCATGGGCGCCAAGCCCTCCAGGGTGCGCATGCTGTCGGTGGGCACGGCCACCATGGGCTACCAGCCGGCCGACAGCGTGGAAGCTGATGCCGGTGCCGTGGGCTGGCTGACCGACGGGCGCCTCATCCTCACCATGATCTCTGTGCAGCAGCAGCATGTGCAGGCCATCATGGAGGATCGTCTCGAAGACCGTTACCTGCGCCTGGATGCACCCTGGCCAGCCCAGGCTGGCCTCGGGATCGACATTGCCACCAAGGCGGCGGCCAAGACCCTGATCGGACTGGGGCGCGCCACCTTGCAGCAAACCGATCCGGACCGTATCGCAGCCTTTCTTTGAACCAAGGCGAAGATATTTCATGAAATATGGCTTGAAACGCACGACTGATCATCGGTTGTAGCTATCAAAACAGGAGTTGTTTGCTGTCAGGCGTTCAAGGCGTTTTCCGAGGGGCGGCTTTACTTTTTGCGGGGATTGCAGGAGGATGGGTGCATCCATCCGTTCACAGGAGAGAGTCCATGGAAGCCGTCCAACGCAACCAGGATGCCGCCAGTCGTTACGCCGGAGCATCGGCATCCGGCGTCAGCCCGGCGGGTAGTGCCGCTGCCTACCGGCGCAATGCCAGCCTGGAAACCGCGCCCCCTGAACCGGCAGACAATGAAACCACGGTGACCCTGAGCGCCCGGGCACAGCAACTGGCCACCCAGCCGCAGGAGGGGAGCACCCCGGGTACGGGTGCCCCTGAGGCGGCGGACAATGGGCAAGCCGCTACCGAACAGATGTCGCTGCTCAACGCCCAGTTGCGACGCACCTATGCAGGGGCTGGCGGGCCCGGTTGAACGCCAGAACAGGGGGGGAGCATGCTATCGATTGCCAGCAGCAGCGCGGGCTTGGCCGCTTCAGGGGGGCAGTTCCAGCTGCAGGCGGCCCGGCGCGCTGCCAGCCAGTCCGAGCAGACGGCCCGCACCCTGGAAGCCCAGGCACAGGCAGCCCAGCGCAGCGCAGACCAGGAGCAGGCCCGGGCCGATGGGTTGACGGACCAGGCTGCCCAGGCAGGCCTGCGCTCGGACCTGGCACGCCGCAATGTGTCATCGGTGGAAGCGGGTGTGCAGCGTGGCAGCGCGGCGCTGGATGGGGTCCGTACCAAAGGTGTTTTGCTCGACACCTTCGCCTGAGCGTGAGCGGGCGTTGCTGCGGCCCTACCGCGCCCGCAGTCCCTGTGCCAGCGCGCCCAGCGCGATGCCACAGAGCGCCCACAGCAAAGTCCAGTTGCCCGTGCCCAGGCCTGCGATGGCCGGGCCAGGGCATACACCGCACAGACCCCAGCCCACGCCAAACAGCGCAGCGCCCAGGGCCGTATCGCGGTTCCAGGCGCTGGGATGGGTGCCAAAACTTCCGCCCAGCAAGGGGCGCGACAGCAGGCGTGGTGCCAGCGTGTAGGCCAGCAGCGTGACCACCACGGCGCCGCCCATCACCAGCATCAGGCCAAAGTCCTCAAAGCGCAGAAAACCCAGCACGACCTCGGGCCGCACCATGGTGGAGAGCGCCAGGCCGAAGCCGAACAGCGCCCCCGCCAGCAGCACAGCCAGAAAGCGGGGCAAGGACATGCGTTCGCCGTTCATGGCAACCACCGTGCCACCAGGTTCGCCGTGAGAAAGGCCGTGCCCATGAAGGTCAGCACCGCCAGCAGCGAGGGCCACTGCATCGACCCCAGCCCGCAGATGCCATGGCCCGAGGTGCAGCCATTGCCCAGCCGGGCACCGTAGCCCACCAGAAACCCGCCGACCAGCAGTTGCCAGACCGGCACGCTGGTCGATTGCGCCGTCCCCGGGGCCACCAAAACCCACCACACCAGCGCACCCAGCACCAAGCCGAGCGCGTACACCAGGCGCCAGCCCCGCGAGCTGGTGAAGCGCGCCTGCTGGAAGAAGGGGCGTGGCACCACGAAAGACCAGGTGGAGGAAAACACCGTGCTCATGCCGCCCACCAGCCCCACCAGCACAAACAGCAGTGCCACACCGGTGCCGATCAGCACGCCGCCCAGCAGGTAGTGCTGCCAGCCGAAGGGAAAAAGAGAGAGGGGCAGGGTCATGGCGAAAGCGGGTTTGGCGCGCAGCAGCTGGGGCTGTCGTTGCCCCGGCGCCACTGCACGCGTATCGAGAGGCCGGTCAGCGCGGCAGCACGGACCGGATGGTGTTGGCCAGGTCTTCCGCCACAAACTTGGCGACGTAGCCATCGGCGCCCACGCTGCGCACGTGGTCTTCGTTGGCCGAGCCCGAGAGGGATGAGTGGATCAGCACGGGCAGACCGCTGAAACGCGCATCCTGCTTGATGTTGCGGGTCAGCGTGAAACCGTCCATCTCGGGCATTTCCAGGTCGGTCAGCACCAGACTGACCTTGTCCAGAATGGTCTTGCCTTCGGCTTCGGCGCTTTTTGCCAGGGCGTTGAGGCGCTCCCAGGCTTCCTTGCCCGATTTGGTCATTTCGTACGGGGCTTGCAGCACCTGCAATTCCTGCTCGATCAGCGAGCGGGCCACGAAGGAATCGTCAGCCGCCAGGATGATGCAGCCCGGCTTGAGCTTGAGTTTGGGCCCCACCTTTTGCGGATCCACCTTTTGGTCATCCGAGGGCGAGACCATTTGCAGGATGGCTTCGACATCCAGCACCTGGGCCAGCCGGGTGCCGTCGGTATTGCCATCGAGCCGGGCGATGCTGGTCACCAGGTTGTGTGCGGCACCACTGGTTTCTGCCGACAGCACCTGCTTCCAGTCCAGGCGCACGATGTCTTCGACGGATTCGACAGCAAAGGCTTGCGTGGTGCGCGCGTACTCGGTCACCAGCATGATGTTCAGCCCGGTCTTGGGCGTGCAGCCCACGATGGAGGGCAGGTCCAGCACCGGGATGACCTGGCCGCGCAGGTTGACCACGCCCAGCGAATGGGGCGTGGCGCCTACGATGGGCGTGATGCTGGGCATGGCCACGATCTCGCGGATCTTGAACACGTTGATGCCAAACAGCTCGGACTGGCCCAGCGCGCTGTCGGCGCCCAGACGAAACAACAGGAGCTCGAATTTGTTGGAGCTGGTGAGGTTGGTGCGTTCGTCAACTTCGTTCTGGACGGTTTTCATGGTGGCTCACTTATGCGCAGGAACTTGCGTCACCAAATTCTAGAAGCAGAATCGTCCCGTGGCATCGGTATATTTACGGGCACCTCTAAAAACCCCATCTTCTAACCGAGACCGCACCAGCCAACGCGAAAATCACCCGATGAGCAAGCCCCAAGTCCGCAGCGCCGTCAAGTTCGATCTCTTCGCCGATGCAGCGCGCAAGCGCAAGATAGAAATATCAACCAACTATGGCCGTATCAGCGGTGGTTGTGCAGACCTTCCCTAGTATCTGCCAAGGCAGGGGATTATTAATAGCAGGAAAACCCCCGGCTCTGCCGGGGAGGCAGTAGAAGTTTGACTTTTCAGGGGTTGTCCATCGCAGAGACTTCCAGACGTGAGCCGCCAAGCAAACGAAAGGAAGAATC
>JAPKHH010000044.1:0-23618 GCA_026647025.1 Giesbergeria sp. | reverse complement strand
ACCCAACGGTCGGAACAAATCCCCCCAAAAGCTGCCAGGGAAAGCCTGGCAGCTTTTTTTGTTGGAGTCCCCGCAAACAGATGGCGGTGCGGCCCACGCCCGTCGCGGCCATAACGCACGGTGGCCAAGGTGCGTCAGAAACCGCTTCAGCGTTGCACCGAAAAACGGTCGCGCAAGGCACGTACTTCGTCGTGGTTGCGCTGCGCACCTCGGGCCTGGCGCTCAACCAAGGCACGCATCTCCAGGGGCAGCGTCGCCTTCAAAGCCTTGCGGTAACGCGCCACAGCGGCATCTTCACCGCGCTCACACTCTTCCAGCACCGCCTTGTCATCGTAGCTGGAGAGTGCCGTTTTCACGGCGACCCACCCACGGTGCAATGCGCCGGCCACGGTACCCCCTGAAGCGGGCTCGCCCTGGAGCCGGCGAATTTCATGTTCCAGTTCCATCGCGGCAGCAGCACATTCTTGCGAATGGCGCAGGAAAATGGCCTTGAGCTCGCCCGAGTCGGCATGTTCGGCACAGGCCGCAAAGCCGAACTCGCCATCGCGCGCGGACTCCAGCAAATCATTGAGTACATCGACCACATCCTTGCTGTCGATCGTGTCTGTGGGTTGCTGGCTTTCAAGGGAATGAACACCCGAGGCGCGCTCCCACGCAGCGCGCGCAGCGGGGCGTGCATCCGTCCACGCCAGACCATTGGCGGCGTGGCGAGCGCGCCAATCGTCAGCAAGGCGAGTCTCGATCGATTCGAAGTCCCCTTCGTATCGGCCTGCGGCCCCCCAGCCCAGCTCATAGGCGGGGCGGTAGTGGTCATAGGTGCGGCCGCCCACGTAGTAGGGCTCGTGCTGGTACGCTTCGCGCCAGTGGGCATCTTCTGCGGTGGGATTTACCGATTCGGCCGCCGCCTTGCCCGCCAGGCCGCCGACCACTGCACCCGCTACACCACCTACGACAGCCCCCGCCGGGCCACCGACGGCACCCGCAGCAGCACCGGCTGACGCACCGCCCATGGCGGCACCCAGGCCAGTGCCCACGGGGTGCGCACCATGCTCGTGGGTCAAGGGGTCACGGTTGGCATCGTTGAAATCCGACATACATATTCTCCAGTTGATTGACAGTGACTTCATTTTTGAAGCGGTCAACGAACCGGAGAGTCGGTCCACGGAGCGGCCCTGTGTAGGACGAGTGCCAGCGCAGTCACGGCCTCGCACCCAGACGGCCAAGCTGTCAATAGACGCGGCAAAAGCACATCACGCCACCCATTAAGCTATTATTTCGATAGCTACTAACGCTTACCAATAAAGAGCTAATGCGCATTTTCATCACCATTCTTCGCATCCAGCCCCAGCTCCTGGATCTTGCGGGTGATGGTGTTGCGCCCAATACCCAGACGCTGTGCCGCCTCCATGCGCCTGCCATGGGTGGCATCCAGCGCAGCACAGATCAGACGCGACTCGAAGCGGTGCATCAGCCGGTCCCAGACATCGCCTTGCGCACTGGCCAGGAGCGAGTGCAATTCGGCATCCAGCGCCAGCTCCCACGTGGATGCAGCGATGGTCATCGGAGGGGATGCCACCTGCGCAGCGCGGGCAACTGGCGTCGGCTCAGGCACCACAGACGCAGGCACAGACATGGAAATCGGTGCAGAGGAAGTCGGCACGGACGAAGGAAGGGGCGACGCCTCCTGAGGGACTGACTGCAACACTTCGGGTGGCAGGTCCTGCACCGAAATCACCTGCGCAGGCGCCATGACGGAGAGCCAATGGCAGATGTTTTCCAGCTGGCGTACATTGCCAGGAAAGGCAAACTGCCCCAGGCGCACCAGCGCTGCATCGTCAATGCGCTTGGGCTCCACGCCCAGTTGGCGCGCACTGACCTGCAAGAAATGACGCGTGAGCATCGGCACGTCCTCTGCACGCTCACGCAGCGCCGGCAGCCTCAGGCGAATGACGTTGAGCCGATGGAACAGATCCTCACGAAACGCGCCATCCCGGACGCGCTGCTCCAGGTTCTGGTGCGTCGCGGCGATTACACGCACATGGGATTTGACGGCAGCATGTCCACCGACACGGTAGAACTGCCCGTCCGACAGCACGCGCAGCAGCCGCGTCTGCAAGTCGAACGGCATGTCACCGATTTCATCGAGGAACAGCGTTCCCCCTTCGGCCTGCTCAAACCTTCCGCGCCGCTGCGTCTGCGCACCGGTGAAGGCTCCGCGTTCATGGCCAAACAGCTCGGATTCCAGCAGATCCTTGGGGATGGCAGCCGTATTGATGGCGACGAACGGCCCCTGCGCGCACGGTGAATGCTTGTGCAGCGCACGGGCCACCAACTCCTTGCCCGAGCCCGATTCGCCCGTAATCAGCACGGTGACCTGGCTCTGGCTCAATCGCCCAATGGCGCGAAAAACGTCCTGCATGGCACTGGCCTGGCCCAGCATCTCGGGCGCCACATCCTGGCTTTCCTGCGCCACATCCTCACGCTGGCTCTCCTGCACCGCACGGCGAATGAGCTCGACCGCCTTCGGCAGGTCGAACGGCTTGGGCAGATATTCAAAAGCACCGCGCTGAAAGGCCGATACGGCGCTGTCCAGATCGGAATAGGCCGTCATGATGATCACCGGCAGGCCCGGCTGAAGCGCATGCACCTTCTCCAGCAACTGCAGGCCCGTACCACCCGGCATGCGGATATCGCTCACCAGCACCTGCGGCCCGGGCAGATCGGTGTCGCCCGCGCTCTGCGCGGCCAGGGCGTCCAGCACCTCGCGGGGATGGGTAAAGCTGCGCGTGGGCAAGTTTTCGCGCGCCAGCGCCTTCTCGAGCACAAAGCGGATCGAGGGATCGTCATCTACTATCCAGATCGGCTTCATGGGTGGTCAAACTTTCACTGGTTGCGTGTCTGGAAACCTCAGGGCAAGGGAATCAGAATCCGAAAGTCGGTGCGCCCGGGCACGCTCTCGCATTCAATCAATCCATGGTGTTGCTGCACAAAAGTCTGCGCCAGCGTCAACCCCAACCCCGAGCCGCCGTCGCGGCCCGATACCAGTGGATAGAAGATTCTGTCCCGGATGGCATCGGGCACGCCCGGCCCGTTGTCGATCACATGCAATTCCAGTGCCAGTTTGTAGCGCTGGCGTCCAAAAGTGACTTGCCGCGCCACGCGCGTGCGCAGCGTGATGCAGGCATCACCCTGCGCAATGCGTTCGGCCAGCGCTTGCGCGGCGTTCTGGACGATGTTGAGCACCGCCTGGATCAGTTGCGCGCGGTCGCCCCGAAACTCGGGAATGGAGGTATCGTAGTCCCGCTGCACCCGCAGGCCTTGCGGGTACTCCACCAGAATGAGTGAGCGCACGCGCTCGCAGACCTCGTGGATGTTGACGTCGCCCACCTGGTGCGGATGGCGGTGTGGCGCCAGCAGGCGATCCACCAGGCTTTGCAAACGGTCCGCCTCGTGCACGATGACCTGGGTGTATTCCGCCAACTCGGGGCTTTGCAGCTCCAGCTCCAGCAACTGCGCCGCCCCCCGGATACCGCCCAGCGGATTCTTGATTTCGTGCGCCAGATTGCGAATCAGCTCTTTGTGCGCCTGCGCCTGCTCCAGCAACCGTTCTTCACGGTCCTGGCGTACCTGCTGCTCCAGGGGCCACAACTCCACCAGGACCTCGCCCTTGACATCCGTGGACGCCACGTTGACATGGACAGGTACGGGATCCTGGTGCAGACGCTTGAGGCTGGCCTCATAGCGCAGCGCCGCAAAATCATTGCCGCTGGTGCCCGCCAGGGCGGTTTGCAGCAACGCAGGATCGGTAAAAAACTGGGTGAAATCCGCGCCTTCCAGTGTGCGGCGTGACATGCCCAGGTGCTGCTCCAGCGCGGCATTGGCGAAGAGCACAGAACCATCAGCGCGCAACACTGCCACCAGCAGCGAAAGCATGTCCAGCACCTGCAGCAGGCGCTGCGGCCCTTGCGGGGCACGAGAAACCATGGCCTAGCCCGATCAGGGTGACGGCAGACGCGCCAGTTCGCGCTTGATGCCTGCAATGTCGCTTTCACTGCGGGCCAGATTGGCCTTGATCTCGGCCGTGCGCTCGGCATAGCGCTGGGTATTGCGCAGATCGAGCGCATTGCGCTCGGGCGCACCATTGTTGTATTCCTTGACGAGTTCTGCATGACGCGCTTCGGCCTTGCGCAACTCGGACTCCAGGATAGCCCTTGCATCCGCATCCCGCGCGCGCTGGTCGTTGGGACTCACGCGCGGCGCCGAAGGCGGCGAGGACGATAGCTTGGGGGCGGCCGCAGCACCGCTGGCCGGTGCACTGCGCATACCCTCCACCACCGTGATATTGCCTCCTTCGACCAGCTTGCAACCACGCTCCTTGGCCTGATTGGCGTTGTTGGTGTATTCGTTGCCGCACCGGTAAATACGGTCCTGTGCGCCCACGGGCGCCGCAACCAGGATGAAAAGGACAAGGGCAGATAGCGGGAGGAGAAAGGTGTTTTTCATACGGTGTGCTCGCACGCATCGTGCAGGGTTGCAACAGAGTATCACCCAAACAGGGACGATCTCCAACGCACAGCGTCCATGGATCTGCAACCAAATGCCATCGGATGCCCCGCGAAGCATGGGGTTCCCCAGAAAAAAAGCGACCCGAAGGCCGCCTATTTTGCTCTGTTTGGCAAAAGCCCCTTGCTCAGAGTGAATAGTACATATCGTATTCAACAGGATGCACTGCCATACGGAAACGGGTCACCTCCGACATCTTCAGCTCGATGTAGGCATCGATCATGCTGTCCGAAAACACTCCACCCTTGGTCAGGAATGCGCGGTCCTTGTCCAGGTGCTCCAGTGCCTGGTCGAGGCTGTGGCACACGGTGGGCACCAACTTGTCTTCTTCCGGGGGCAGATGGTACAAGTCCTTGGTAGCAGCTTCGCCGGGATGGATCTTGTTTTCCACACCATCCAGACCCGCCATCAGCAAGGCCGCAAAGCCCAGGTAGGGGTTCATCAGCGGATCGGGGAAGCGCGCCTCCACGCGACGGCCCTTGGGGTTCGCCACAAACGGGATGCGGATGGACGCGGAACGGTTCTTGGCCGAGTAAGCCAGTTTGACCGGGGCCTCGAAGTGGGGAACCAGGCGCTTGTAGCTGTTGGTACCAGGGTTGGTAATGGCGTTCAGGGCACGGGCGTGCTTGATGATGCCGCCAATGTAGTACAGGGCGAAATCGCTCAAACCGGCGTAGCCGTCGCCAGCGAACAGGTTCTTGCCATCCTTCCAGACAGACTGGTGCACGTGCATGCCGGAACCGTTGTCGCCATGGTAGGGCTTGGGCATGAAGGTGGCCGTCTTGCCGTAGGCATTGGCCACATTGTGGATCACATATTTTTGCAGCATGGTCCAGTCGGCGCGCTCAACCAGCGTGCTGAACCGGGTGCCGATTTCATTCTGGCCAGCGCCCGCCACTTCGTGGTGGAACACTTCAACCGGAATGCCCAGGGATTCGAGGATCAGGGACATCTCGGCACGCATGTCCTGCGTGCTGTCGACCGGAGGCACAGGGAAGTAGCCGCCCTTGACGGTGGGGCGATGGCCGCGATTGCCGCCTTCGAGCTTGGAACCGGTGTTCCAGGGAGCTTCATACTCGTCGATTTCATAGAAGGTGTTGTTGGGCTCGGTGCTCCAACGGACGCCGTCAAAAATGAAAAATTCTGGCTCGGGGCCAAAGTAAGCCGTATCACCGATACCGGACGACTTCAGATAGGCCTCGGCACGCTTGGCGATGGAACGGGGATCGCGGTCATACGACTTGCCGTCAGCGGGCTCCACCACATCGCAATGCATGATGAGGGTGGTTTCTTCGAAGAAGGGGTCGATATTGGCGGTGTTGGGATCGGGCACCAACAACATGTCCGAGGCTTCAATCCCCTTCCAGCCCGCAATGGACGAGCCGTCAAACGCATGGCCAGAGGAAAACTTGTCTTCATCGAAGTGCGACACAGGCACGGTGGTGTGCTGTTGTTTGCCACGGGTATCGGTGAAACGGAAGTCCACAAACTTGACTTCATTCTCCTGCACCATCTTCATCACGTCTGCAACGGTCTTGGCCATCGGGTACTCCTGGGTAAAGCGTTGGTTAAAAAATCTTCTGTATCGGTAAAAGCAGTTTGCGTGCCAGCCACAACGGCCTCGCACTCCGACAAATCATGGGACAAGCAGCATGGAACACCTGTCACTTTGCGCCAATTTAGTGCAGCAAGGCAGGAAAAAGCCCTTCTCAGAGAGATCGCACCAATTCGGTGCCGCAATTCGCACCAACTTCGTGCAGCCCATTGCGCAAATCCTCCCAGGCGGCGGGCACCGCGGCGGCCGGGCCTTTTACGCCCAATTCAATATGGCGACCGTGCTGAGGGTGATCCACGCTCGGTAGACTGAAGACACGAACCTGCGAATGGACGAGCTCGATCCGTTGCATGAGTGGAGTCAACGACGCTTCCAGCCCACCAAACACAATGATCGAATGCTCCTGCTGCGGCGCACGGTTGAAGCAGTGCGAGTAGTCGGTGTCCAGGGCCCACTCCATCATGGGCCAGGCCATGACAGGGAAACCCGGCACAAAGTACACCCGTCCCGAACCCACACCGGCACAGCTGAATCCAGGTATTTTGTTGTAAGGATTGGGAACGATCGCAGCCCCGACTGGAAAAACGCCCATGTTCAGGCGGTGAAGGTTGTCGGGCCGACTGGCTTCGTAGGCTTGCCCCTGCTCGAGCGCCACCTCCTGCATGCGCTCACGGATCAGCAACTCGGCCTGGGGGTGCAGTTCCAGCCCCACACCCAAGGCGCGGGCCGCACATTGGCGTGTGTAATCATCGGGCGTAGCACCGATGCCTCCGGTGGAGAACACCACATCGCCTGAGGAAAAAGCGCGTTGCAAAGTGCACGTGATGCGGTCTGGGTCATCGCCCACGTATTCGGCATAAGCCAGCGGCAACCCTCGCGCACCCAGTATTTCAATCACCTTGGAAAGGTGCTTGTCCGCACGCTTGCCCGAAAGAATCTCATCACCGATGATGATGAGGCCAAATTGCTGCGTCATTTGTCGACAGGCTCCGGTAGCTGCGGATGATCGTCCGGTTTTGGCGCCGGAAGCTGGGAAGGCGCATCCAACACCTCCAGACGGACAGGCGGCACCGGTGGTATCGGCAGCTCGGATCTGAGCCGCTCCAAGGCCGCCAGACAGAAATGGGCAAACCACAGTGAAGAAAAGGCGAAGACCAGCGTATAGATCCAGATTGCCAGGGGAATCAGCACAAAAAAAGCGGCAGCAAACAAAACCCCCGAAGCCCAGACCACGGCAGGTGCAGCACCCAGATAGCCGCTGAGCACGCCGATACCCAGCAAGGACATCCGGTACCGGCGAAAAATCTCCGCACGCTCGGCGCGGCTGGCATGGTCTGCCAAGGCATCAAACGCCATCACCCGGTAAGTCAGCCACCCCCAGATCAGCGGCGGCAAGATCAACACCAGCGGCGGTATCAGCCACAGTGGCATGGACACGACCATCGCCACCAACGCAAGCACCGTAGAGCCGACTGACCACCCCAGACTCAAAACAAAGGAACCGCCCTTCTTGCGCTCCAGCAGATGAAACCGCCGCTGCGCCACCAGCGCAACCAAAGCGGGGGTCATCAGGACCGCCACCAGCAGCAAAGAAAGAACAACCACCAAGGGCGTGACCAGGGCCACCACCATCAAGGGCGCCACGTACGACTTGGCATCGCCCCAGCCCAGATCGGCAAGCCAGCCCCAGAAACTGCCGACCATGCCCCAGGAATCCAGCCAACCATGCGCCAACGCCACGGCAGCATCCCAGTACCAGTGACTCAAACCCAGTGCCAGCACGCCCATCAGCAGCAGCGGCATCAAAGACAACGCAATCACGCGCGGGTGCATGCAATACACCACAGCGCGCCAAAAGGAATCTAGCAAAAGGGCCATGGTGGCAAGCATACCTCTGTCGGCCGACACCCCCCCGGCGATGCGCCTGATCAAGCAACGAAAAAAGCCCCGACCTGTAACGGTGCGGGGCTTACTACAAGCCGGTGTCGGCTTGCGGTGCGCGAATTGCGCTTACTTGGCAGCCGAAGCGGCTTCGCCAGCGGCAGAAGCTGCATCGGTTGCAGCTTGAGCAGCCGCGCCGGCATCCGCGGCAGCAGCCGACGCAGCGTCGGTTGCAGCGGCTGCGGCTTCCGAAGCGGGGGCTGCAGGAGCAGCAGGCTCGACGGCCACAGGAGCGGGTGCAGGAGCAGGAGCCGGCTCCTCCTTCTTGCCACAGGCGGCCAGGGCAGCAGCAGCAATCAGGGTGGCGATGACGAGAGACTTGTTCATTTCAGTTTTTCCTTGAGGACGATCAAAAAAACAAAAAATGCCACAACGTCCAGCCTCTTGCAGCCCGGCTCCGCTCTGGCAGAGTGCACTCCTTGGGAGCACGTTTACAACTCAGTCGGGAATTATATTGGGTATTCGTCAATACTGGATTACACCGAGCATTGCAAGAATTACCCCTTTGTTGCGAACAACTGACAAAACACTGACTTTCACTGACAAAAATCTGACGAAAGCATCAAAGCCCCAAGGTCGTGGACGGAAAGCCGGGGGTACTTTTGCTCCGCACCCATTCGCCAAGCACTTCGTGCAAGAAAACCCGGCGCTCCGGCTCACTGCCTGTGACGCCCACACAACGATCGGGATCGAGCCGATGCAACACCCAGCCGGGGGACCAGATTGCACTGGGAATGTCCAGCGGATCAGCCACAGGACTGGCCCGGCAAGTCAGGATATGGTCCCAGGTTCCACGCCAGCGCACGAAGCGCGCATGGCGGCGGATCACCTCGTCGTAGGTCCGCGCAAGCAAGGTCATCCGGCGGCCACTGTGGGCCCACGCCTGCAGCGACTCCACCACGGCCCGCTCTCCCAGAGGCCAATCGTGGAAATTGGCATCGCTGAGGATGATCTCGCGCCAACCCTCACGGGCTGCCGTGGCCAGGGCATCGCGAATCAGCTGCTGAAAGGCTTCGCGGCCACTGAAGCGTCCCGTGGGCAAGGGCGGCGGCGCTTGTACGGGTGTATCGGGCTCATTGTCGGACATCTCAACCTCCAGGGACGATCGCAGGCACAGAGCCTGCAGCGGTACAAGCGCAATCGGTCGCGCCAGCAGCCAGCCATCAAACTGCGACAATTCTCCTATGGAAATCACTGAACAATGCGTGGTCGCACTGACCTGGACACTCACGGACACCCTGGGTGAAGAACTCGACATTCTTGAAGAACCTGTCGAATTTCTCGTAGGCGGCAGCGATCTGCTGGCACGGATCGAAGAAGCTCTGCAAGGCCATGGCGTAGGAGCAAGCCTGTCGCTGCACCTTGAACCCGAGGACGCTTTTGGCGACTTCCAGGAAGGATTGCTGTTTCTGGAGCCTCGCGCGCTTTTTCCGGCCGAACTGCAGGAAGGTATGACATTCGAAGGTACCGCCCTGCCTGCAGGCTGCAACCCCGAAGCCCCTCGTGACACGCTCTACACCGTCACCGACCTCTATCCCGAGCACGTGGTGCTGGACGGCAATCACCCGCTGGCAGGGATTGCGCTGCGGTTGCACCTGCAGGTGCGTGGAGTCCGTGAGGCCACGGAAGATGAAATCGGCAGCGGAACGGCTGGCACCGGCTTTTTCCGTGTGCAACCGCCGTCACCCAGCGACCCCCTGCTGCATTGATTGAAAAGCCGTCCCACGGATCAGCGTGGACGGCATTGAATCAATAGCGGGAAATCTGTCCGTTGATGGTTCGTACCCGGTCGCCCACGCGCAGGTCACCGACTGAACTGACGTCATAGGCACGATAGCCGCCGCGATCGAGTTGAATGGAAATGCGGTACACCGGGCTGTAGCCCGCGTTGTTCCGCTCCTCAATGGCATTGCCTGCCACCGCACCGCCCACAACGCCGACTGCTGTGGCTGCAGCGCGGCCACTGCCCTTGCCCACCTGGTTGCCCAACACACCGCCGACCACAGCGCCCAGAATGGCACCTGCGCCCGTGGATGCGCCGCGCTGCTGCCCTTGCAGCATCTCGATGTTGGTCACACGCCCATATTCGGCGGCCACAGGCGCCTGCGTGGGATAGGCTCCTCCCTGATAGGGTGCAGGGGCGGGACGATGGGGGGCACATGCGGACAGCACTCCAGCCACCATCGCGATGCCAGCCCACTGGGCCATTCGGGGAAAAATTTTCTGACGCACGTCGTACTCCTTCAATCGTCAGGACAACTGCCTGGGTTGAAATGCATTGAAACATGGGCGGGCACACATCAGGCGCAAGGCAATGACCGGGCATCCGGCCAGACAAGGCCCGGTCGCGGCGTAGGATGCCGCCTACAAACACGCAACGCGGCACCGCCTTTGATTACGCCGTCCCCGTGGAACCATAGCCCTTCTCGCCCCGTGCGGTGGGGGCAAAATCCTGCACCACATTGAATTGCGCCTGGACCACCGGAACAATCACCAACTGGGCCAGTCGCTCCAGAGGCTCCAGGATGTATCGGGTCTGGCTACGGTTCCATGCGCTGACCATCAGTTGCCCCTGGTAGTCACTGTCGATCAGGCCCACCAGGTTGCCGAGCACGATGCCATGCTTGTGACCGAGGCCCGAGCGCGGCAAGATCAGTGCTGCATAGCCTGGATCACCCAGGTGGATGGCAATGCCGGTCGGTACCAATTGCCAGGCATTGGGCTCCAACACCAACGGTTCCTCCAGACAGGCGCGCAAGTCCAGCCCGGCGCTGCCCGGGGTCGCGTAGGCTGGGAGCTGATCCACCATGCGCGGGTCGAGAATTCGAACATCAATCTTCAATTTTTGCTTCCTGTCGTGCGTTGCTTCGCCAATTGCGCCAGTCGTTCCTGCAACTGGGCCATTTCCGGCTTGGCAAGCCGCTGTGTTTCTGTGGTCAGCTTGCCAATAGTCCTTGTCGACACGCTTCCCAGCACCCACCACAGTGCACCCGTCATCATCACCCCCATCAGGGAGCCCTTGCCCCAGACCAGGAAGGCCACCGCCTGCACCACGGCCAACAGCAGCAAAAGTGCACGCACCAGTTTCAACGCCCCTCGAAAAGGCGCGAGCACCTGGCCCTGGTCGGGCGGCAATACGTCCCCACCCGCAACGTCGGACACCTTGGCCTTGCGCTCCAATGGCATGCGCGCTGCCTCAGGAGGCGCAGCAGGCAGGCGGCTCAGCCGCTCGACATAGCTTGCAAAGTCGCCATCGGGTGGTGTATCCCATTCGGGTTTGTTCAGGCCAGGCATGGAAGGACCTCCGGTGGACATCAGGTCTTTGGGGCAGTGAGCCGATCCGCGATCTCCGCGACCAGTTGCTGCGCCAACACCCGCTTTGAAGCGCGTGGCAACTCACGATGCCCCTGGGCGTCCACCAACAGCAAGGCGTTGTCGTCCTGCCCGAACGTGGCCGGGCCGATATTGCCCACCAACAGTGGAACGCCCTTGCGCGCGCGCTTGGCACTGGCGTGGGCCAACAGGTCATGGCTTTCCGCTGCAAAGCCCACGCAAAACAAGTCACCCACCAGGGCGTGCTGCGACTGAGCCACCGTGGCCAGGATGTCGGGGTTCTCCACGAAGCCCAGCACCGGCGTCTGGCCCGAACCATCCTTCTTGATTTTTTGCTCTGACGCTACCGCCGGGCGCCAATCAGCCACCGCTGCAGTTGCTATGAAAACAGTAGCTTGCTGCACACGTATTTCAACCGCTGCAAGCATTTCCTGCGCAGACTGTACATTGATGCGCTGCACGCCACGCGGCGTAGCCAGGTGCACCGGGCCCGCCACCAGGGTGACCTCGGCGCCCGCCTCGCGGGCGGCACGGGCAATGGCAAAGCCCATCTTGCCGCTCGAATGGTTGGTAATGCCACGCACAGGGTCGATCGCCTCGAACGTGGGGCCGGCCGTGACCAGCACCTTCTGGCCCGCCAGCACCTTGGGGGTGAAGAAGGCAATCACCTCGTCCAGCAGTTCTGCAGGTTCAAGCATGCGGCCATCGCCCGTCTCTCCGCAGGCCTGATCGCCATGGCCCACGGCCAGCACCGTGGCGCCGTCCTGCCTCACCTGCGCCAGGTTGCGCTGCGTGGCGGGGTGGGCCCACATCTCGCGGTTCATGGCAGGCGCCAGCAGCAGCGGAATACGCTCCTGCGGGCGTGCCAGGCACAGCAGGCTCAGCAGTTCATCGGCCCGCCCCTGGGCCAGCCGCGCAACGAAATCGGCACTGCAGGGCGCGATCAAAATGGCGTCGGCTTCGCGGCTCAGGTTGATGTGGGGCATATTGTTGGCTTCGCGGGCATCCCACTGCGAGCCATACACCGGGCGGCCCGACAACGCCTGCATGGTCACCGGCGTAATGAACTGGGCAGCCGCCTCGGTCATGACGACCTGTACGGTGGCCCCCTCCCGAAGGAGTGCACGGCATAACTCGGCCGATTTGTAACAGGCTACGCCTCCACTGAGGCCCAGGACGATGTGTTTGCCAGCAAGCTCGTTCATGCCTGCAATTTAGCAGACGAGGCGCACTGCGCAGGCATCGCGGCCAGCAGCGCATGGGGGTGGCCTCTATAATCAGAATTTCCCACCACCTTAAAAAGACATGACCAAATTTGTCTTCGTCACCGGCGGTGTGGTGTCTTCCCTGGGCAAGGGAATCGCCTCAGCCTCCCTTGCCGCGATTCTCGAATCGCGCGGCCTCAAAGTCACCCTCATCAAGCTCGACCCGTACATCAACGTGGATCCGGGCACCATGTCTCCATTCCAGCACGGCGAGGTCTTTGTGACCGACGACGGCGCGGAAACCGATCTCGACCTGGGCCACTACGAGCGTTTCATTGAAACGCGCATGAAGAAAACCAACAACTTCACCACGGGCCGCATCTACCAGAGCGTGCTGGAGAAAGAACGCCGTGGCGACTACCTGGGCAAGACCGTCCAGGTCATCCCGCACGTCACCAACGAAATCCAGGAATACATCAAGCGCGGCGCGGGTGTGGGCACCGATGACGCCGTGGACGTGGCCATCGCAGAAATCGGCGGCACCGTGGGCGACATTGAATCGCTCCCCTTTCTCGAAGCCGTGCGCCAGCTCAGCCTCAAGCTGGGCCCGAACAACGCCGCCTTCGTGCATCTGACCTACGTGCCCTTCATTGCGGCCGCAGGCGAACTCAAGACCAAGCCCACACAGCACACGGTGCAAAAGCTGCGCGAAATCGGTATCCAGCCCGACGCCCTGCTCTGCCGCGCCGACCGCGCCATTCCCGACGACGAACGGGCCAAGATTTCGCTGTTCACCAACGTGCCCGAATGGGGCGTGATCAGCATGTGGGACGTGGACACCATCTACAAGGTGCCGCGCATGCTGCACGAGCAGGGGCTGGACGGCCTGATCTGCGACAAGCTGCGCCTGAACACCCCCCCCACCAGCCTCAAGCGCTGGGATGCGCTGGTCTACGAAACAGAGCATCCCCAGGGCGAGGTAACGATTGCCATGGTGGGCAAGTATGTCGATCTGTCGGACAGCTACAAGTCGGTCAACGAGGCGCTGCGCCACGCCGGCATGCAGAACCATGTGCGCGTGAAAATCGACCATGTCGACTCGGAAACCATCACTCCCGAAGGGGTGGCCAGCCTGGGCCGCTACGACGCCATCCTGGTGCCCGGCGGCTTTGGCCAGCGCGGCGTGGAAGGCAAGATCAGCACGGCACGGTATGCCCGGGAACACAAGATTCCGTACCTCGGCATCTGCCTGGGCATGCAGGTGGCCACCATCGAATACGCGCGCCATGTGGCGGGCCTCGAAGGCGCCAACAGCACCGAGTTCGACCCGGACTGCAAGCACCCGGTGATTGCACTCATCAATGAGTGGAAAGATGCCGACGGCAGCATCCAGACGCGCAGCGCCAGCTCTGACCTGGGCGGCACCATGCGCCTGGGCGCGCAAAGCTCGGACGTGGAGCCCGGCACCCTGGCGCACAGCATTTACGGCGATGTGGTCACAGAGCGCCACCGCCACCGCTACGAAGCCAACAAGAATTACCTGGACCAGCTGCGCGCAGCGGGCCTGGTGATCTCCGCGCTCACCCAACGCGAGCACCTCACGGAGATCGTCGAGTTGCCCCAGGCCGTGCATCCCTGGTACATCGGTGTGCAGTTCCACCCCGAGTTCAAATCCACGCCCTGGAACGGCCACCCGCTGTTCAATGCCTTCATCAAGGCGGCCGTGGAACACCAGAAACAGCGCCTGCAAGCCCATTGAAAGGACAGACTGCCATGAAACTCTGCGGCTTCGACATTGGCCTGGAACACCGCTTCTTCCTGATCGCGGGCACCTGCTCCATCGAAAGCCTGCAGATGTCGCTGGACGTCGCAGGCCAGCTCCAGGAGACCTGCACTGCGCTGGGCGTGCCCCTGATCTACAAAGGCTCGTTCGACAAGGCCAACCGCTCGTCGGGCACCAGCCAGCGCGGCGTGGGCCTGGAGGCGGGCCTGAAGATCCTCGATGAAGTGCGCCGCCAGCTGCAGCTGCCCATCCTGACCGACGTGCACGACACCTCGCACGTGGCCGAGGTGGCCAGCGTGGTCGATGTGCTGCAAACACCGGCCTTCCTGTGCCGCCAGACGGATTTCATCCGCGCCGTGGCGCAGTCCGGCAAGCCGGTGAACATCAAGAAGGGCCAGTTCCTCGCGCCCTGGGACATGAAGAACGTCATCGACAAGGCCCGCGCCGCCGCGTGCGAAGTGGGCCTGTCGGAAGACCGCTTCCTGGCTTGCGAGCGCGGCGTGAGCTTCGGCTACAACAACCTCGTGGCCGACATGACCAGCCTGGCCGAGATGCGCACCTGCGGCGCGCCCGTGGTGTTCGACGTGACCCACTCGGTGCAAAAGCCCGGCGGCCTGGGTGCCGTCAGCGGCGGCGCCCGCGAGATGGTGCCCGTGCTGGCCCGCGCCGGCGTGGCCGTCGGCGTGGCAGGCCTGTTCATGGAAACCCACCCCCGTCCCGCCGAAGCCTGGTCGGACGGGCCCAACGCGGTGCCCCTCAAGCACATGCGGGCGTTGTTGGAGACGCTGGTGGCGCTCGACGACATCACCAAGAAGAACGGCTTTCTCGAAAACAACTTTGGAGTCTGAACATGCCCAGTGGATACGTCATTGCCAACGTCCGTGTCACCAATCCCGCGCAGTACGAGGAATACAAGAAGTGGTCCACAGCGGCTTTTCAGGCACACAACGCCGAGATCTGCGTGCGCGGCGGCCAGGTCGAAGTGATGGAAGGTGACTGGACGCCCGATCGCGTGGTGATCGCCAAATTCGAAAGCTTCGAAGCGGCCAAGGCCTTCTACCATTCGCCCGAGTACGGCAAGGCCCGCGCAGCCCGCGAAGGCGCGGCCATCATGCGGCTGGTGTGCGTGGAAGGCGTCTGACGGTCGCTTCGATATTCATAGCTGCTGGCGCTTACCGGATAAGCGCTAGAGGCCAATTTGATCTATAACTTCTGCAGAAGGAAAACCATGAGTGCCATTGTTGACATCGTAGGCCGCGAAGTGCTGGACAGCCGCGGCAACCCCACCGTCGAATGCGACGTGCTGCTGGAGAGCGGCGTGATGGGCCGCGCCGCGGTGCCGTCGGGCGCCTCGACCGGCTCGCGCGAAGCCATCGAGCTGCGCGACGGCGACAAAAGCCGCTATCTGGGCAAGGGCGTGCTCAAGGCCGTGGAGCACATCAATACCGAAATCTCCGAGGCCGTGCTGGGCCTGGACGCCTCTGAACAGGCCTTCCTCGACAAGACCCTGATCGACCTCGACGGCACCGACAACAAGAGCCGCCTGGGCGCCAACGCCATGCTGGCGGTCTCCATGGCCGTGGCGCGTGCCGCCGCCGAAGAATCGGGCCTGCCGCTGTACCGCTACCTGGGCGGCATGGGCGGCATGCAGCTGCCCGTGCCGATGATGAACGTCATCAACGGCGGCGCGCACGCCAACAACAGCCTGGACCTGCAGGAGTTCATGATCATCCCCGTGGGCGCGCCGAGCTTCCGCGAGGCCGTGCGCTGGGGCGCCGAGGTGTTCCACGCACTCAAGAAAATCATCCACGACAAGGGCATGAGCACCGCCGTGGGCGACGAGGGCGGTTTTGCGCCTTCCGTGGAAAACCACGAGGCCGCCATCCAGCTGATCCTGCAGGCCATCGACAACGCTGGCTACACGGCCGGCGAACAGATTGCCCTGGGCCTGGACTGCGCCGCCAGCGAGTTCTACAAGGATGGCATGTACGTGCTCGAAGGCGAAGGCGGCCTGCGCCTGACGGCCCAGCAGTGGACCGACATGCTCGCCACCTGGTGCGACAAATACCCCATCATCAGCATCGAAGACGGCATGCACGAAGGCGATTGGGACGGCTGGAAGATCCTGACCGAGCGCCTGGGCAAGAACGTGCAGCTGGTGGGTGATGACCTGTTCGTCACCAACACCAAGATCCTGCAGGAAGGCATCGAGAAATCAATAGCCAACTCGATCCTCATCAAGATCAACCAGATCGGCACCCTGACCGAGACCTTTGCCGCCATCGAGATGGCCAAGCGCGCCGGCTACACCGCCGTGATCTCGCACCGCTCGGGCGAAACCGAAGACAGCACGATTGCCGATATCGCCGTGGGCACCAACGCCGGGCAGATCAAGACCGGAAGCCTGAGCCGCTCGGACCGCATGGCCAAGTACAACCAGCTGCTGCGCATCGAAGAAGACCTGGGCGACATCGCCTACTACCCTGGCCGCCGCGCCTTCTACAACCTGCGCTGATCAAGGCGACGGCACCCCGTGCGCTCCCGTCTGCTGCTCGTCGTGCTGCTGGCCCTGCTGGCAGCCCTGCAGGCCCAGCTCTGGCTGGGCCGCGGCAGCATTCCGCGTGTTGCGGCGATGCAGAATCAGCTGAATACACAAAAGACGGCGAATGCACAGGCGAACGAGGCCAACGAACGTCTGGCCTCGGAGGTGCACGACCTGAAAGAAGGCCTCGACATGGTCGAGGAAAAGGCCCGCAGCGAGCTGGGCATGGTCAAGCAAGGCGAGATCTACGTCCAGTACACCCCGCCAACGCGCTGACGTCCAGCTACTGCACCTTGGACGATACCGGTGGCTGCGTTTCGGGCGCGGTGAACAAGCGTGCTGCATCCACGGCATCAAAGGGGTAGTGCTTGCCGCAAAACTCGCACGCGACATCAATGCTGCCGCGTTCGGCCAGAATGTCCTCGGCCTCGGCGGCCCCCAGGTTCTGCAGCATGCGGCCGACACGCTCACGACTGCAGCGGCAGGTAAAACGTGGGCCGTCAGCCCCCTCCAAAGGCTCGAAACGCAGCAGCTTTTCCTCCCAGAACAGACGGTGCAGGATGGTGTCCGCATCGAGTGCGAGCAGTTCTTCCTGCGTCAGGCTGGACGCCAGGTGGGCAATGCGGTTGTAGTCCTCGTTGCGGCCGATCTGGTCTTCGTTTTCACGGTGCGAGAGCGCGCCGCCCAAATTGCCCTCGCCCTTGAGGGGCATACGCTGGATCAGCAACCCCGCGGCCACCTTGTCGTCGGCGGCCAGCACCAGCACGGTATCGAGTTGCTCTGACTGCAGCATGTAGTGCTGCAACACATCGCTCAGGCGTTCAAGCTTGCGGCCCTGGGCATCCTCCAGGGGAACCACGCCCTGATAGGGCTGCTGACCAGGCAAGCGGTCTTGGGGATCGAGCGTGATGGCGCAGCGCCCGCCCCCTGCCACGTTCAGCATCTGGCTCAAACGCGCGGCATCGTCCACCGGCGCCTTGACCGTGGCGGTGGCACGCAGCCCCAGATCGGACTGCACCTCGGCCACCGCCAACTTGACCGGACCGTCGCCGAACACCTGCAGCACCAGGGCGCCGTTGAACTTGATGTTCGATTGCATGAGCACGGCCGCTGCCGCCATCTCCCCCAGCAGGGAGCGCACCGGCGCGGGATAGGCGCCCGTATCGGCATTCCCCGCCCTGCGGTCCAGCAGCTCCGTCCAGGCATCGGTCAGACGCACGAGCATGCCGCGCACAGGCAGGCCATCGAAAAGAAACTTGTGAAGTTCAGACACGCAGGGGTTCCAGAAAAAATTCAATCCAGCTTGCGCAGACCGCTCTTGAAGCGGCGGGCATTTTCGACGTAATGCAGCGCGCTCATGCGCAGTCCGTCCATTTGCTCGGGCGTGAGCTGGCGCACCACCTTGGCGGGGCTGCCGATGATCATGGAGCCATCGGGAAACTCCTTGCCCTCGGTGACCAGGGCACCCGCACCCACCAGGCAGTTCTTGCCGATTTTTGCGCCGTTGAGCACCACGGCGCCGATGCCGATGAGCGTCTCATCGCCAATGGTGCAGCCGTGCAGCATCACCTTGTGGCCCACCGTTACGCGCTCACCCACGACCAGGGGCTTGCCGAAATCGGCGTGCAGCACACTGGCGTCCTGGATATTGGAGCCCGCGCCGATGGTGATGCTTTCGGTATCACCCCGCACCACGGTGCCAAACCAGATGCTGGCGTCCTCACCCAGAGCCACCCGGCCCATCACCTGCGCGCTGTCCGCCACCCAGCTTGAAGCCGCCACCTGCGGCGCGATGCCATCAAGTTCATAAATCGCCATGCACACACACTCCCCAAAAAAAGATGCTGCCTTTGGTTACACAAAGCCATGGCCTTGTGGGAGGGGGCAGCACCTAGAATTGTAAGGATGGAGCTACGCCACCGTGCATTGCAGGTCTTGTGTCTTTCTGACATTGAGGAAAAAGTGACTCAAACGCTTGCCATGCAAGCGCAAGCAGCTCATCTTTCAATAGCAGACATGGCGCCCGCACCGCCCCAGGGCGCGCAAAGCCTGCCCGGCCACCCTGAACGGCCCGCGCTGCGCAGCCACACGGAAGTGGCCCGCCGCTCACCAGCCACACCCGAAGGGCGGGCGGTGCTGTTGCACGCGATCGCGCACATCGAGTTCAACGCCATCAACCTCGCGCTTGATGCCCTCTGGCGCTTTGATGGAATGCCACGCCAGTTCTACCTCGACTGGTTGCGCGTGGCCGCCGAAGAGGCCCGGCATTTCAGCCTGTTGCGTGCACACCTGCAAACACAAGGCCACGACTACGGCGACTACCCCGCCCACCAGGGCCTGTGGACACTGTGCGAAAAAACGGCGCATGACGTCACTGCCCGGATGGCCCTGGTGCCGCGCACCATGGAAGCGCGCGGGCTGGACGCCACCCCCCTCATCCAGCGTAAACTCCGGCAGGTGGGCACCCCCGATGCGTTGGCCGCTGCCGAGATTCTGGAGGTGATCCTGCGCGAGGAAGTCGGCCATGTCACCATTGGCGACCACTGGTACCGCTGGCTGTGCGAACGCGATGGCCTGGAGCCCGAAGCGCACTACGCTGCCCTGGTCGAACGCTACCACGCCCCCCGTCCCAAGCCCCCACTCAACCGCACGGCCCGACGACTGGCGGGCTTCAGCGAAACCGAACTGCAGTGGCTGGAAAACGCGTGAGACAGCCTGGCAGAACAAACCTTTCTACAATCACCCCCCACCTCCTTGGCCCCACCTCCTTGGCCCCATCCCTGACGCCCATGCCCTCCGATATGCCGAGCCACTCCAGCACTGGAAGCTCTGCCCCTTCCCCCCAGGACATCCACCAGACGTCCGTGGCACTCATTGCCCGCCAGGCCATCGTCAACGCACAGCAGGCCGTCATTGGCTACGAGCTGTTCAACCGCTCGCGCACCGGCCCCGCGCACACGGCGGCCACCGATGTGGCGCTGGTGTTTACTGCGCTCTCCCATGCAGGCACCGAAGAACTGGTGGGCAAGAAGCTGATTTTCGTGAACTGCACACACGAAAGCCTGACCGGCGGACACCTGGAACTGGTCGACCCGGAAAAAGTCGTGCTCGAAATTCCTCCGCTGGGCCACGTTGCCACGGAGGAAGTCGCCACGCGGCTGCCCATCCTCACGGCACTGCGTGAACGGGGCTTCCATCTCGCCTTCAACCATACGGTGCTGCAGTCCACCTATGCATCGTGGTTGCCTCTGGCCGACTACATCAAACTTGACCTTTCCACGCTGGCCCCCGACCAGTTGGCCGTGCTCATCAGCTACGCCAACCGCCACTCCCAGGCCGACCTGATTGCCGAGAAGGTAGAAACTGCCCAACAGTACGACATGGCGTCAAGCAAGGGCATACAGATGTTTCAGGGCTACTGGTTTGCCCGGCCTTCGGTGGTGCAGGCCAAGCTGGTGTCGCCATCGCAGGCCAGCATTCTCGAACTCATCAATCTGGTGCGCAAGCAGGCCAGCACCGACGCCATCGAAGACGTACTCAAAAAGGATGCCGGCCTGGCTTTCAACCTGATGCGGCTCATCAACTCCTCGGGGTTCGGGCTCACGCGTGAGATCACATCCTTCCGCCAGGCCGTGATGCTGATGGGCCTGAAAAAGCTGTTCCGCTGGGCGGCGCTGCTGCTCACAACCTCGCGCACCGGCGGCCCGCCGTCATCCGTCGGGCAGACAGCCGTGGTGCGCGGGCGACTCATGGAATTGCTGGCACTGGAGACCCAGCCCCAGGAGGAGGCTGACGAGGCCTTCGTCGTAGGCATTTTTTCGCTGCTGGACGCCATGCTGGGCATGCCCATGCCTGCGGCGCTGAATCTGCTGAGTGTGCCCGAGGCCGTCAGCGCCGCACTGCTGCACCGGGAAGGCTACCTGGGCGCCCTGCTGAACCTGGCAGAGGCCTGTGAATCCAGTGACGACGATGCTTTCAACCAGGCCGCGAGCACCGTGCACCTGAGCAGCCCGCAAATCAATGGAGCACACCTGCAGGCGCTGGCCTGGGCCGACCACATCGATGGATAGCGGCGCACTAGAATTGCGTCCACAACAGCACACATTCCCCATGTCCAGCACGCCAGCGCCCGCCGCCTCTCCCACCTCCGAGCCCTCTCCACACGACGGCGCCGCACTCATCGCGCGCCAGGCCATCGTGGACGCACAACGTGCCGTCTTCGGCTATGAGTTGTACGACCGCTCCACCGAGCAGGACACGCACACCGCCGCCAGCGATGCGGCCCTGCTGTTCAATGCCCTCTCGCACGGCGATACGGAAGCCCTGGTGGGCACGAAGATCATCTTCATCAACTGCACGCACGAAAGCCTGGTGTCTGGCCACCTGGAACTGATCCACCCCGACAAGGTGGTGCTCGAAGTGCCCACCCTGCCCGAAGGCGCCAGCGCCGAAGACATCGGAAACACGGTGGAGCTTCTCACGTCACTGACGCAGCGGGGCTTTCGCCTGGCCTTCAACCAGAATGTGCTGCGCCGGGGCTATGCGCAATGGCTACCCCTGGCAGCATTCGTCAAGCTCGACATGAAGGCTTTCAAGCCTGAAATGGCGGCACCTTTGGTGAAGTACGCCCGCAGCAACACCAAGGCGGAACTGGTGGCCGAGAAGGTGGAGACCGCCGAGCAGTTCCAGCTGATGCTCGATCTCGGTGTCAAGCTGTTCCAGGGCTTCTGGTTCGCCCAGCCTTCGCTGGTCAAGACCAAAACCATCCGACCCTCGCAGGCCATCATCATTCAGTTGATCAACCTCGTGCGCAAGCAGGCCAGTTCCGCCGAGATCGAAGAGCTCCTCAAGAAGGACCCCACGCTCTCGTTCAACCTGCTGCGCTTCATCAATTCCTCAGGGTTTGGCCTGTCGTGCGAGATCACGTCATTCCGCCATGCGGTGATGATTTTGGGACTGAAGAAGCTGTTCCGCTGGGCGGCCCTGTTGCTGACCACCTCCCGCGCCAGCGGCACGGCCCCGGCTATCGGCACCACCGCAGTGGTACGCGGACGCCTGATGGAGTTGCTCGCACAAGAGATGCTGCCCCCCGAAGAATGCGACAACGCCTTCGTCGTAGGCGTGTTCTCTCTGCTCGATGCCATGCTGGGCATCCCCCTGGAAGAAGCGCTCGAATCGGTCGCCCTGCCCGAGCCCGTGCTCGATGCGCTACTGAACCACAAAGGCGTTTTTGCACCCTTCCTGGCACTGACCAAGGCCTGCGAGAGTGGTGATGATGCCGCCTTCGCGTACAACACCGAATTGCTCCATCTCTCGAACCACCAGGTCAACATGGCCCACCTGCAGGCACTGGCCTGGGCCGACAGTCTCGGCGCAGAATAAGCGCCCAGATCACCCCCGTGGGTGGTGCTGCGCGTGGATCTGGCGCAGCCTTTCACGGGCCACATGGGTGTAGATGGTGGTGGTGGAAATGTCTGCATGCCCCAGCAAGAGTTGCACCACACGCAGATCGGCACCGTGGTTGAGCAAATGCGTCGCAAAGGCATGGCGCAAGGTATGCGGTGACAGGGGCGTGGTGATGCCGGCCACCAGGGCATATTTCTTCACGATCATCCAGAACATCACGCGCGTCATGCCGCTGCCACGCGCCGTCACGAACAGGTCATCCGTTTGCTGCCTGCCCAGGATGGCGGTGCGCGCATCGCGCAAATAGGATTCCAGCCACTGCTGCGCCACCTGACCAAAGGGCACCAGGCGCTCCTTGCCGCCCTTGCCCACGACCCGCAGCACCCCTTCGTTCATGCCTACGTTCCATGTCTTGAGCGTCACCAGTTCCGACACACGCAAGCCGCTGGCGTACATCAGCTCCAGCATGGCGCGGTCACGCAACCCCAGTGCAGTGCCAATATCGGGCGCATCCAGCAAGGCCTCTACCTGCGCCTGCGTCAAGGTCTTGGGCACCCGCAGGGGCTGGCGTGCAGCCTGCATGCGCACGGTGGGGTCAACGCCGATCTGGCGCTCGCGCAAAGCCCAGCGGAAAAACCGCTTGAACACGGTCAGGCGCCGGTTGGCCGTGGTGGCCCGGGTCTGGCTGTGGCGGTGGGCAAAATAGCCATTGAGGTCGGCTTCGTTGGCCTGCAGCACATTCTTGCCTTGTCCACCCAGCCATGTCCCGAGCAAAGTGAGATCCCGCCGATACGCATCCAGCGTATTGCGCGACAAGCCCTCCTCCAGCCACAGCGCATCCACAAACGTCTCGACCACGGCCTGGCTCGCCGCCTGGTGCGACCCGTGGGAAGGCTTTTCAAGCATGGAAGAAGAGGACATTGCGCGGGAATAAAAGGTACAGAAAAACCACCCATGCACACCGTACGCACCCGGGTAAACCCTTCTGCGACAAGCGACACCTCCAGGGACTGCCGCATGGCAACTTGCGTTATTCTGCCCTTTTGACCTTCAACCTAGAACAGGAGACTTATCCATGCGCTGGATTCACAAGATCGGCTTGGGCCTGAGCCTGACCACCGCCCTCGCTGCAGGCGTCGTTCACGCCCAGCAGCAACAGTTCGTCAACATCCTGACGGGTGGCCAGAGCGGCGTGTACTACCCCATGGGTGTGGCACTGTCGCAGATCTATGCCAAGTCCATTCCCAATGTGCGCGCCACCGCCCAGGTGACCAAGGCTTCGGCCGAGAA
>JAPKHH010000043.1:0-23933 GCA_026647025.1 Giesbergeria sp. | reverse complement strand
AACTTCGCGCCCAAGCTCTACACCATGAAGATCAACCCCGAGAAGATCCGCGACGTGATCGGCAAGGGCGGCTCCGTGATTCGCGCGCTGACCGAGGAAACCGGTTGCCAGATCAACATCGAGGAAGACGGCACGATCACCATCGCCGCAACCGAAGCCGCCAAGGCCGACGAGGCCAAGCGCCGTATCGAGCAGATCACGGCCGAAGTGGAAATTGGCAAGGTCTACGAAGGCCCGGTCACCAAGATCCTGGACTTTGGCGCCCTCATCAACCTGATGCCCGGCAAGGATGGCCTGCTGCACATCAGCCAGATTGCGCACGAGCGAGTGGAAAAAGTCACCGACTACCTGCAGGAAGGCCAGATCGTCAAGGTCAAGGTGCTGGAGACCGATGAAAAGGGTCGCATCAAGCTGTCCATGAAGGCCTTGCTGGACCGCGCACCCCATGGCGGCAGTGACCGTCCCGCGCCCGCCGAGCGCCGCGAGCCCCGTGAGCACCGCGATGCTGCGGCCGGTGAGCAGCAACAACAGCAGGCGTTGCCGCTGGATGCGCAAGGGCAGGCCAACGGTTGACCGCTGTTTGCTATTTGTTTTGTAGCTTGTGACGCCCTATCGACGGGCGTCAATGGCAAAAGCAATACAAAATCCAGCTGCTCTGCCTCAAGCTGTCATGCATGTCATAGAAATCACCGAATTTGGTGCGCCCGAAGTGCTGCGCTTGGGTGAACGTGCGCAGCCGGTGGCTGGTTCCGGCGAGGTGCTGATTCGTGTGCGTGCCAGCGGTATCAACCGCCCGGATGTCTTGCAGCGAAAGGGACACTATGCGCCGCCCCCCGGCGCCAGCGATGTGCCCGGGCTGGAAGTGGCCGGGGTGGTCGCGGGTGGCGATGCCGTCGCCATGGCGCAAGCCGGTCTGCACGTGGGGGACCGTGTGTGCGCCCTGCTGGCGGGCGGTGGGTACGCCGAATGGTGCGTGGCACCGGTGGAGCAATGCCTTCCCATCCCTGCGGGGCTGAGTGACATTGAGGCCGCGTCGCTGCCCGAAACCTTTTTTACCGTGTGGAGCAATGTGTTTGACCGGGGGCGTCTGCAGCCCGGTGAAACCCTGCTGGTGCAAGGCGGAGGGAGCGGCATCGGCGTCACGGCCATTCAGCTGGGGCGGGCCTTCGGTGCCACTGTGATCGTGACGGCAGGCAGTGACGAGAAGTGCGCGGCCTGCCTGGCACTGGGTGCCCACTATGCCATCAACTACAAGCGCCAGGACTTTGCTGTCGAGGTGCAACGCATTACGGCGGGCAAGGGTGTGGATGTGGTGCTGGACATGGTGGCTGGTAGCTATGTGGCGCGCGAGGTGGAATGCCTTGCCGACGACGGGCGTCTGGTCATCATTGCGGTACAGGGTGGTGTCCAGGCGGAAATCAACGCCGGGTTGGTATTGCGCAAGCGCCTGACCATTACGGGATCGACTCTCCGGGCCCGGTCGGTGGCATTCAAGGGCGCTATCGCCAGGGCATTGCGCGAGCAGGTATGGCCGCTGCTGGCATCGGGCGCGGTGCGTCCCGTGGTGCACAGCAGCTTTGCCGCCGCCGAGGCGGCGCAGGCGCACGCCCTGATGGAGTCGAATCAGCATACGGGCAAGATCGTTTTGACGTGGTGAACATGAACAAAAAACTCATTGCAGGCAACTGGAAAATGAATGGCAGCCTGGCTGCCAATGAGGCCTTGGTGAAGGCACTGATCGCTGGCCTGGGGGCACAGCCGGGTTGCGACGTTGCCGTGGCTGTGCCTGCTCCCTATTTGGCGCAGGTGCATGCCTTGGCGGCTGGCTCGCCTCTGGCTTTGGGTGCACAGGATGTTTCGCAGCATGAGGCCGGGGCCTACACCGGAGAAACCTCGGCCGCCATGTTGCGCGAGTTCGGTGTGCGCTATGTGCTGGTAGGGCATTCGGAGCGCCGCCAGTACCACGGCGAGACCGATGCGCAGGTGGCGGTCAAGACCCAGCGCGCGCTGGCAGCGGGCATCACTCCCATCGTTTGTGTGGGCGAGACGCTGGCTGAGCGCGAGGCGGGTGATACCGAAGCGGTGGTGCGGCGCCAGCTGGCGGCGGTGATTCATCTCAACGGCCATTGCATCAGCGAAGTGGTCGTGGCCTATGAGCCTGTCTGGGCCATCGGTACCGGCAAGACCGCCACGCCCGAGCAGGCGCAACAGGTGCATGCCGTGCTGCGCGCGCAGCTGGCAGCGGCCAGCCCGCGTTCCGGCAGCATCCGCCTGCTGTACGGTGGCAGCATGAACGCTGCGAATGCGGCGCAATTGCTGGGCCAGCCTGACATCGATGGGGGTCTGGTGGGTGGCGCGTCGCTCAAAGCAGAAGATTTTCAGAAAATTATCGCAGCAGCCCAATAAAAACGGGCGCTCTTAGCTATTAAATCAGGAGTATTAAAAGAATGGGAATGCTTGTAAACGTGATTCTGACGGTACAGATACTGACGGCCCTGGGCATGATTGGCCTGATTCTGATCCAGCACGGCAAGGGCGCCGACATGGGTGCGGCGTTTGGCAGTGGCAGTTCCGGTAGCCTGTTTGGTGCCAGCGGCAGCGCCAACTTTCTGTCGCGTACGACCGCCGTGCTGGCCGTGATCTTCTTCGTCAGCACCTTGGCCCTGGCCTACTTTGGCAATGCCCGTCCCGCCAACACCGGCAGTGTGCTCGAAAGCCCGGCGGCCACTACCGTGCCCGTGGCGCCTGCGCCTGAAGCGGGTTCCGCTGCAGCCATTCCAGGCAATGCAGCGCCTGCAGCAGCCCAGAGTCCCGCACCGGCAATGGCCGCTTCGGGTGCAGGGCAGATTCCTGCGAAGTGATGGGTGAGGGCGGCGGCGATGGTGAACCACCGGGAGATCGGCGCACCATTGCCGGGCTCCTCGGGGTGATTCTTTCGCGGGCCTGACACGGGTGTGTGGGCCTGGCCGACATCAATGCAAATCGTGCGCGTGGAAGGCACGAAATCATCAATAAAATCCGCCGCGAAGCCCGGTAACAGGGTTTTTCCGGAGTAGAATCGCAGACTGTCTGGGAAGCCAAAACCGAGTGGTTCCTCATGCCACCCAGACATGACAAAGCCGTCGTGGTGAAATTGGTAGACACGCTATCTTGAGGGGGTAGTGGCGAAAGCTGTGCGAGTTCGAGTCTCGCCGACGGCACCAAACAACAGGCCAGCCCGCATGCTCCGTCTTGCGGTCGTGATGGGCGAGGCCTCAGCGATGAGCGCATCTCAAAGATGAACCTCGATCAATATCTCCCCGTCCTCCTGTTCATCCTGGTCGGTATTGGGGTCGGTATCGTCCCTCTGGCACTGGGATACATCCTTGGTCCCAATCGACCCGACCCCGCAAAAAATTCCCCGTACGAGTGTGGCTTCGAAGCCTTCGAAGATGCGCGCATGAAGTTTGATGTGCGCTACTACCTCGTTGCCATTCTGTTCATTCTTTTTGATCTCGAGATTGCTTTCCTGTTCCCTTGGGCGCTCACGTTGCACGAGGTAGGAATGACGGGTTTCATTGCCGTGGTCATTTTCTTGACCGTTCTGGTCGTGGGTTTTGCCTACGAGTGGAAAAAAGGCGCCCTGGACTGGGAATGAGCGGCTTGAACAAGGACTGACGCAATGATTGAAGGCGTAATGAAAGAAGGCTTCATCACCACGAGCTACGACTCGGTGGTGAACTGGGCCAAGACGGGTTCGCTCTGGCCCATGACCTTTGGTCTGGCTTGTTGTGCTGTCGAAATGATGCATGCAGCGGCTGCGCGGTATGACATCGGTCGTTTTGGCGCCGAGGTGTTTCGCGCCAGCCCGCGCCAGTCCGATCTCATGATTGTGGCCGGCACCCTGTGCAACAAGATGGCGCCTGCGCTGCGCAAGGTCTACGACCAGATGAGCGAGCCGCGCTGGGTGCTGTCCATGGGCTCGTGCGCCAACGGTGGTGGCTACTACCACTACAGCTATTCGGTCGTGCGTGGTTGTGACCGCATTGTTCCGGTGGATGTCTATGTGCCGGGCTGCCCGCCCACGGCCGAGGCGCTGATCTACGGCATCATCCAGCTGCAGCAGAAAATTCGCCGCACCAACACCATTGCGCGTGCTTGAAGGGGTTCTTATGACAACTTTTGCCATTCACCCTGAAAAGCTCAAGGACACCATCATGGCGGTGTTGGGCGACAAGGTTCGCGAAGCCCGCATTGCATTGGGCGAACTTACGGTGGTGGTGTCGGCAGCCCACTACCTCGAAGCCATGCAATTGCTGCGCGATGCGCCCGGCTGCCGATTTGAGCAGCTGATCGATCTGTGTGGCCTGGATTATTCGACTTACGGTGATCGTGAGCCGGAAGGCGCGCGCTACTGCGTCGTAAGCCATTTGCTGTCGGTCAGTCTGAACCAGCGCGTGCGGGTAAAGGTATTTTGTCTTGAGGATGATTTCCCTGTCGTTCCTACGGTGACCGGGCTGTGGAATGGCGCGGACTGGTATGAGCGCGAGGCGTTCGATTTGTTTGGCATCGTGTTCGATGGCCACAATGACCTGCGCCGCATCCTGACCGACTATGGCTTCATTGGCCATCCGTTCCGCAAGGATTTCCCGCTCTCGGGGCATGTCGAAATGCGCTATGACGCCGACCAGAGCCGTGTGGTCTATGAGCCGGTCAGCATTGAGCCGCGTGAGATCACGCCGCGCATCATTCGTGAAGACAAATACGGAGGACTGCACTGAGACCCGGTGGTCTTCTGCAGTGAGCCATGGCTGAAATCAAGAACTATTCCCTGAACCTGGGGCCCCAGCACCCTGCGGCCCACGGTGTGCTGCGCCTTGTGCTGGAACTCGACGGCGAAGTCGTGCAGCGCGCCGATCCGCACATCGGTCTGCTGCACCGGGCCACCGAGAAGCTGGCCGAGCACAAGACCTACATTCAGTCGTTGCCATACATGGACCGGCTGGACTATGTGTCCATGATGTGCAATGAACACGCCTACTGTCTGGCGATCGAGAAGCTCCTGGGTATTGAAGTGCCCATTCGGGCCCAGTACATCCGTGTGATGTTTTCTGAGATCACCCGCCTGCTGAACCACCTGATGTGGCTGGGTTCGCACGGCAATGATTGCGGCAGTTCGACCATCCTGATCTACACCTTCCGCGAGCGTGAAGATCTGTTCGATATGTACGAGGCGGTGTCCGGTGCGCGCATGCATGCAGCGTATTTCCGTCCGGGTGGTGTCTACCGTGATCTGCCCGAGAGCATGCCCCAGTACAAGGCCAGCAAGGTGCGCAACGCCAAGTCACTGGAGCAGCGAAACCAGAACCGTCAGGGTTCGTTGCTGGATTTCATTGAAGATTTCACGCGCCGGTTCCCGGGGTATGTGGATGAATACGAAACGCTATTGACCGACAACCGTATCTGGAAGCAGCGTACGGTGGGTGTGGGCGTTGTGGCGCCCGAGCGAGCGCTCAATCTCGGGATGACCGGCCCCATGTTGCGTGGTTCGGGCATTGCGTGGGATCTGCGCAAGACACAACCCTACGATGTGTACGATCGGGTCGACTTTGACGTGCCTGTGGGCAAAACAGGTGATTGCTACGACCGGTACCTTGTGCGGGTGCAGGAAATGCGCGAATCCAATCGCATCATCGAGCAATGCGTCGCCTGGCTGCGTGCCAATCCAGGCCCGGTGATTACCGACAACCACAAGGTTGCTCCGCCCAGTCGCGAGATGATGAAGACGGGCATGGAAGACCTGATCCATCACTTCAAGCTGTTCACCGAAGGCATGCATGTGCCCGAAGGCGAGGCTTACGCCGCCGTGGAGCATCCCAAGGGTGAGTTTGGTATCTACCTGGTGAGCGATGGTGCCAACAAGCCCTATCGCATGAAGATTCGTGCGCCGGGATTCGCTCATTTGGCCACGATGGATGAATTGGCGCGAGGCCACATGCTGGCCGACGTTGTTGCCATCATCGGCACCATGGATATCGTTTTCGGGGAAATTGACCGATGATTTCTGAAGCGACCAAGGCGCGCTTTGCGCGCGAAGTGGCCAAGTACCCGGCCGACCAAAAGCAGTCCGCCGTGATGGCCTGTCTCTCCATTGTTCAGCAGGAGCAGGGCTATGTGAGCGAGGCCAGCGAGGCGGTGATTGCCGACTACCTGGGCATGCCGCAGATTGCCGTCCACGAAGTGACGACTTTCTACAACATGTACAACCAGCACCCCGTGGGCAAGTACAAGCTGAACGTGTGCACCAATCTGCCGTGTCTGTTGCGCGATGGTGGCAAGGCATTGGAGCATCTGGAGCACAAGCTGGGCATTTCGATGGGCGAGACCACGCAGGACGGCCTGTTCACCCTGCAGCAATGCGAATGCCTGGGCGCCTGTGCCGACGCACCAGTCATGCTGGTGAATGACCGCCATATGTGCAGTTTCATGGGCAACGACAAGCTGGACCAGTTGGTCGACAGCCTGCGTGCAGCGGAGGGTAAGCAATGACCACGGCAAACCAGGTGCTTTCCCAATTCCAGGCTGCCGGTATCGAGACCTGCTTTCACGATCGTCACATCGAGCCCCAGATCTATGCGGGCCTCAATGGCTCAAACTGGAGCATCAAGGACTACGAGGCGCGCGGTGGATACCAGGCCTTGCGCACCATGCTTGGCAAGAACGGTGGTGAACCACTGACGCAAGACCAGGTGATTGCGACGGTCAAGGAGTCTGGCCTGCGCGGTCGCGGGGGTGCGGGTTTCCCCACGGGGTTGAAGTGGAGCTTCATGCCCCGCCAGTTTCCGGGCCAGAAGTATCTGGTGTGTAATTCCGACGAGGGAGAGCCAGGGACCTGCAAGGACCGGGACATCCTGATGTACAACCCGCACTCCGTCATCGAGGGCATGATCATTGCGGCTTACGCAATGGGCATCACGGTGGGGTACAACTACATCCACGGCGAAATTTTCCAGGTGTATGAGCGCTTTGAAGCTGCACTGGAAGAGGCTCGTGCCGCAGGCTATCTGGGTGACAGCATTCTTGGCAGTAATTTCAGCTTCCAACTGCATGCGCACCATGGTTTTGGTGCCTATATTTGCGGTGAAGAAACCGCCTTGCTCGAATCGCTGGAAGGGAAAAAGGGCCAGCCCCGCTTCAAGCCACCGTTTCCGGCCAGCTTTGGTCTTTACGGCAAGCCGACCACCATCAACAACACCGAAACCTTTGCCGCTGTGCCCTGGATCATTCGCAACGGTGGCGCTGCCTATCTTGCCTGTGGCAAGCCCAACAACGGTGGAACCAAGATTTTCTCGGTCAGCGGTGATGTAGAGCGTCCCGGAAACTATGAAGTTCCGATGGGTACGCCGTTTTCACGATTGCTCGAACTCGCCGGTGGTGTGCGCAAGGGGCGTCAGCTCAAGGCGGTGATTCCTGGTGGCTCCTCGTCACCCGTGCTGCCCGCTTCGATCATCATGGAATGCACCATGGATTACGACTCGATCGCGAAGGCGGGTTCCATGCTGGGTTCGGGTGCTGTCATCGTGATGGACGACAGCCGCTGCATGGTGGAATCGCTCAAGCGCCTGTCGTATTTCTACATGCACGAATCCTGCGGTCAGTGCACGCCCTGCCGCGAGGGTACCGGCTGGCTGTGGCGACTGGTGGACCGTATTCATCGGGGCGATGGGCGTCCTGCCGACATGGATGTGCTGGATTCCGTGGCGAGCAACATCATGGGGCGCACGATTTGCGCACTGGGGGATGCAGCGGCCATGCCTGTGCGAGCCATGCTCAAGCACTACCGGCCGGAATTCGCCGCAATGATCCGGAACCCGAATTCTCAGGCTGCAGCTTCTGCCTGATCGCGAGAAAAGCATATGGTTGAAATCGAACTTGACGGTCAGAAAGTGGAAATTGCCGAAGGCAGCATGGTCATGCATGCGGCAGAAAAGGCAGGGACCTACATTCCGCACTTCTGTTACCACAAGAAGCTCTCCATCGCCGCCAATTGCCGCATGTGCCTGGTGGATGTGGAGAAGGCCCCCAAGCCCATGCCAGCGTGCGCGACACCTGTCACGCAGGGCATGATCGTGCGTACCAAGAGCGACAAGGCCATCCAGGCCCAGAAGTCGGTCATGGAGTTTCTGCTGATCAACCATCCGCTGGATTGCCCCATTTGCGACCAGGGCGGCGAATGCCAGCTCCAGGATCTGGCTGTGGGTTACGGCGCATCGTCGACGCGCTACGAAGAGGAAAAGCGCGTGGTGCACCAGAAGGATGTGGGTCCCCTCATTTCCATGCAGGAAATGACCCGCTGCATCCATTGCACCCGTTGCGTGCGTTTTGGCCAGGAAGTCGCCGGCATCATGGAACTGGGCATGATCCATCGGGGCGAGCACTCCGAGATCACCACGGTAGCGGGTGACACCATCGATTCTGAGTTGTCGGGCAACATGATCGACATTTGCCCGGTCGGTGCGCTGACCAGCAAGCCTTTCCGCTACAGCGCCCGCACCTGGGAGCTCTCGCGCCGCAAGTCGGTCAGTCCGCACGACTCCACGGGTGCCAATCTGATCGTTCAGGTCAAGAACCACAAGGTCATGCGGGTTCTTCCGTTCGAAAACGAAGACGTCAACGAATGCTGGATTGCCGATCGCGATCGTTTCTCGTATGAGGCGCTTTCCAGCGATGAGCGCCTGACACGCCCCATGCTCAAGCAAGGCGGCCAGTGGACCGAGGTGGATTGGCAGACGGCGCTGGAATACGTCGCCAATGGCCTGCGCTGCATTCAGAAAGAGCAGGGCGCCCAGAGCATTGGCGCCCTGGTAAGTCCGCACAGCACCCTGGAAGAGCTGTATCTGGCGGGGGCACTGGTGCGCGGGCTGGGAAGCAGCAATATCGATCACCGTCTTCGCCATGCCGACTTCACTGCGCCTGAAGGCGTGCGCTGGCTGGGGCGCTCCATTGCTTCGCTGTCGACGCTGCAATCGGTGCTGGTGGTGGGCTCCTCGCTGCGCAAGGATCATCCGTTGTTTGCGCAGCGGATTCGCCAGGCGGCCCGCAAGGGGTGTACGGTCATGTCCATTGATGCGGTGGCGCGTGATTGGGCCATGCCTGTAGCGCAGACCCTGCTGGCGGCACCCGGTGCATGGGCGCAGGCACTGGCTGATGTGGCGGCTGTTGTGGCCCAGGAGAAGGGTGTTTCGGCTCCGGTTGCTCAAGGGCGTCTGGACAATGAAGCAGCGCGGACCATGGCTCTGATGTTGCTTGCCGGGGAGCACAAGGCAGTCTTGCTGGGCAATGCCGCCGCGCACCATGCACAGGCCACCAGTCTGCTGGCGCTGGCCAACTGGATCGGCGCGCAAACGGGTGCCACGGTGGGGTATCTCACCGAAGCAGCCAATACCGTTGGGGCGCAGTGGGTGCACGCCATGCCAGGGGTTGGCGGCCTGAATGCGGCCCAGATGCTGGAGGGCGGGCTCAAGGGGATTTTCTTGCTGAACAACGAGCCCGAGCATGACAGCGCTGCAGGTGCCAAAGCTGCCGCTGCATTGTCCAAGGTGGATATGGTGGTCACTCTGAGTCCGTTCAAGACCAATATGGAATTCAGCGATGTGCTGTTGCCCGTTGCTCCCTTTACCGAAACTTCGGGTAGTTTCGTGAATGCGGAAGGCCTGTTGCAGAGCTTCCATGCAGTCGTTCGCCCCCTGGGCGAAACACGCCCGGCCTGGAAAGTACTGCGCGTGCTGGCCAATCTGATGGATCTTCCTGGTTTTGATTTTGAAACTTCGCAGGATGTGTTGGCCAAGGCGACAGGAGCGATTGCCGGGCAGGTGACGACAGTGCCGGTTGAGCGGCTGAGCAATGCAACGGCAGCGGCTCCGCAGGTGGCCGTCGGCACCGTGGCTGAGCCCGTGGTCGCGTCCATCTACCAGCTCGATAGCCTGGTACGGCGTGCCAGCTCTCTGCAGCAGACGGCCGATGGCCGACTGGCACACGAAGGAGCGGCAGCATGATCGACGCCATCTACAACTTTGGCCTCAACCTGTTGGCGCAGGGCTGGTGGACGGGGATTGCATGGCCCGTGCTCTGGATTCTGATCAAGATCGTGGTCTTGTTGCTGCCATTGATGGGTGCTGTGGCCTACCTCACGCTGTGGGAGCGCAAGCTGCTGGGCTTCATGCAGGTGCGCCACGGTCCCAATCGGGTGGGGCCACTGGGGTTGCTGCAGCCCATTGCGGATGCTGTCAAGCTGTTGACCAAAGAAATCATTCAACCGTCCGCAGCCTCCAAGGGCCTGTTTGTGTTGGGGCCCATCATGGCTATCATGCCCGCGCTGGCTGCCTGGGTGGTGATACCTTTTGGTCCTGAAACCGCACTCACGAACGTCAATGCCGGTCTGCTGCTGGTGATGGCCATCACCTCCATCGAGGTGTACGGCGTCATCATTGCGGGCTGGGCATCCAATTCGAAGTACGCCTTCCTCGGCGCCATGCGTGCTTCGGCACAGATGGTGAGCTATGAAATTGCGATGGGATTCTGTTTCCTGGTCATCATCATGGTGTCGGGCAGCATGAATCTCACCGAAATCGTCATGGGCCAGAACAAGGGAACATTCGCCAGCATGGGCGTTTCTTTCCTGTCCTGGAACTGGCTTCCGTTGCTGCCCATCTTTATCGTCTACCTGATCTCCTGCGTGGCCGAGACCAACCGCCATCCCTTCGACGTGGTGGAAGGTGAGGCCGAGATTGTGGCTGGCCACATGGTCGAGTATTCGGGCATGGGTTTTGCCATCTTCTTCCTGGCCGAATATGCCAGCATGTGGCTGGTGTCGATTCTGGCGGTGCTGATGTTCCTGGGTGGGTGGTTGTCGCCAGTGGCCGCGCTGGACTTCATCCCCGGCTGGATCTGGCTTGGCATCAAAACCTTTGTGGTGGTTTCCATGTTCATCTGGATCCGTGCCACCTTCCCCCGGTTCCGCTATGACCAGATCATGCGCCTGGGCTGGAAGATCTTCATCCCAGTCACCCTGGTGTGGCTGCTGATCGTCGGGGGCTGGTTGCTCTCGCCATGGAATATCTGGAAATAAAGCGGGGACACACGAATGGCTGCCGTTGCTGCTGCATCTTTTTCCATCCGGGACTTTTTTAAAAGTTTCCTTCTGGTTGAGCTCGTCAAGGGAATGTCCCTGACAGGACGCTATGCATTTCGCCGAAAGGTGACGGTGCAGTTTCCCGAAGAGAAAACGCCTGTTTCTCCGCGGTTTCGTGGCCTGCATGCCTTGCGTCGTTATGACAACGGCGAAGAGCGCTGCATCGCCTGCAAACTGTGTGAAGCCGTGTGCCCTGCCATGGCCATCACCATTGAATCGGATGTCCGAGACGATGGTTCGCGTCGGACCACCCGGTACGACATCGACCTGACCAAATGCATCTTCTGCGGTTTCTGCGAGGAAAGCTGTCCGGTCGATTCCATCGTCGAAACGCATATTTTTGAGTACCACGGCGAAAAGCGGGGCGACCTGTATTTCACCAAAGACATGTTGCTGGCCGTGGGTGACCGCTATGAAGGCGAAATTGCTGCCGCCAAGGCAGCAGACGCCAAGTACCGCTGAAGCGGCGCGCATCCCTACGCCAGACCTCTACAAAGAACCGATTCATGGACGCCAAGACTGGTTTTTTCTATCTGTTCTCGGTCGTGCTGCTCTATGCAGCCTTCCGGGTGATTTCTGCCCGCAACCCGGTGCATGCCGTGCTGCATTTGATTCTTGCCTTCTCGCAGGCATCCGGCTTGTGGCTGCTGCTCCGGGCGGAATTCCTGGCAATTGCTCTGGTGCTGGTGTATCTGGGCGCTGTGATGGTTCTCTTCCTGTTTGTCGTGATGATGCTCGACATAGATGTAGAAGGGCTGCGCGAAGGGTTCTGGAAGCACTTCCCGCTGGCTGCGGCGGTGGGGGCGCTCATTGCGCTGGAAATGGCCGCAGTGCTCATGGGGGGGTTCCGCGGTATCGAGGAGCCCAAGGCGATGGCTGCTGCGGTTGACGCGGCGGGACAGGCGGTGGTGTTTTCCAATACCAAGGCACTGGGCCATCTGATGTATACGCGCTACCTGTATCCGGTGGAAATCGCAGCCGTGATTCTGCTGGTGGCCATGATCGCCGCCATTGCCCTGACCCTGCGCAGTCGCAAGGAGAGCAAGGCCATCAATCCAGCGGTGCAAGTTCGCGTACGGGCTGCCGACCGGATGCAGGTGGTCAAAATGGCAGTCACGCAAAAAGCACCAGAGAGCACGCCTGTCGTCCCAGTTGCCGAGGAGAAGAAAGCATGACACCGACCCTGGGACATTTCCTGACTTTGGGAGCCATGCTGTTTGCCATGGCTGTCATTGGTATCTTCCTGAATCGCAAGAACCTCATTGTTTTGCTGATGGCCATTGAGTTGATGCTGCTGGCCGTCAACATGAACTTTGTCGCCTTCTCGCATTACCTGGGCGACATGCATGGCCAGGTGTTCGTGTTCTTTATCCTGACCGTGGCCGCTGCCGAGTCGGCCATCGGTCTGGCCATTCTGGTGCTGTTGTTCCGCAACAAGTCCAACATCAATGCGGATGCTCTCGATACCCTGCAGGGTTGAGGCGCCAGACACGCAAGGTTCTCCACAATGAGTCAAACCCTCTCTGCTTCAACGCTTCTGGCCGTCCCGCTGGCTCCCCTGGCTGGTGCTGTGCTGGCCGGTGTTTTTGGTACGACCTTCGGCGGCAACTGGATCGGCCGCAGATTAAGCCACACGCTCACCATTCTGGGCGTGCTCGTGGCATTCGTGCTGTCTGCAATGACGCTCAAAAGCGTGGCCCTGGATGGTGCCCGCTTCAATGAGACCATCTACACCTGGATGGTGGTGGGTGGCCTGAAGATGGAGGTCGGCTTTCTGGTCGATGGACTGACGGCCATGATGATGTGCGTGGTGACCTTTGTGTCGCTGATGGTGCACATCTACACCATTGGCTACATGGAAGAGGATGACGGCTACAACCGCTTCTTCGCCTACATCTCGCTGTTCACCTTCTCGATGCTCATGCTGGTCATGAGCAACAACCTGCTCCAGTTGTTCTTTGGCTGGGAGGCTGTGGGCCTGGTGTCCTATCTGTTGATCGGCTTCTGGTTCAACAAGCCCTCGGCCATTTTTGCCAACATGAAGGCCTTTCTGGTCAACCGGGTAGGTGACTTCGGTTTCATTCTCGGCATCGGGTTGATTGCGGCCTACGCCGGCACCCTGAATTATGGCGAGGTGTTTGGCAAGGCCGGAGAACTGGGAGCGCTGTCCTTCCCTGGAACCGACTGGATGCTCATTACGGTAGTCTGCATCTGCCTGTTCATCGGTGCCATGGGCAAGAGCGCGCAGTTTCCGCTGCATGTCTGGCTTCCCGATTCGATGGAAGGCCCGACCCCCATTTCTGCACTGATCCACGCCGCCACCATGGTGACGGCCGGCATTTTCATGGTGGCGCGCATGTCACCCCTGTTTGAACTGTCCGATACGGCTCTCAATTTCATCCTGATCATTGGCTCGATCACGGCGCTGTTCATGGGCTTTCTGGGCATCATCCAGAACGACATCAAGCGTGTGGTGGCGTATTCCACGTTGTCGCAACTCGGCTACATGACCGTGGCGCTGGGCGCCTCCGCATACTCCGTTGCGGTGTTTCACCTGATGACGCACGCGTTCTTCAAGGCTCTGCTGTTCCTTGCGGCGGGTTCGGTCATCATCGGCATGCACCATAACCAGGATATTCGCTGGATGGGAGGCGTACGCAAGTACATGCCCATCACCTGGATCACCTCATTGCTGGGATCACTGGCGTTGATCGGCACGCCGCTGTTTGCCGGGTTCTACTCCAAGGACAGCATCATCGAGGCCGTGCATTTCAGCCATTTGCCGGCTGCGGGTTTCGCTCATTTTTCAGTGCTGGCCGGGGTTTTCGTCACTGCGTTCTATTCGTTCCGTCTGTACTTCCTGGTGTTCCATGGCAAGGAACGCTTTGATCAGAACCCCGATGCGCACCATCATGGAGATCACGGGCATGACGACCACCACCATGGCCATGAGCCGCATGAGTCGCCCTGGGTGGTGACGGTGCCGTTGGTCCTACTGGCGATTCCTTCGGTCGTGATTGGTTTCATGACCATACAGCCTTTGCTGTTCGGTGAATTTTTCAAGGATGCCATCTTCGTCAACACGGCATTGCATCCTGCGATGGCCAAGCTGGCAGAAATCTTCCATGGCCCCGTCGGTATGGCACTTCATGGCCTGCAAACGGCTCCGTTCTGGCTTGCAGTGTCGGGCGTTGCACTGTCGTACTACATGTACATGGTCAATCCGGCCTTGCCTGCAGCCATCAAGCGCGCCTTTCATCCCGTCTATGTTCTGCTGGAAAACAAGTACTACCTCGACTGGATCAACGAGAACATTCTTGCCCGTGGTGCACGCATGCTGGGATTCGGCCTGTGGAAGGGTGGCGACCAGGCGTTGATCGATGGTGTGATGGTGAATGGCTCATGGAAGATCGTGGGTTGGGTGGCCGGGGTCGTGCGCAAGCTGCAAACGGGCTTTGTCTACCACTACGCTCTGGTGATGATTCTGGGCATCTTTGTGCTCATGACGTATTTCGTCTTGCTCAACAAGTAGGAGAAGAACAAAAATGGGTTTGTTGAGTCTTGCTATCTGGACGCCCATCGCGTTCGGCGCGCTGTTGCTGGCCTTTGGCAGTGACAAGCATGCGGGGGCCGTCCGTTGGCTGGCCCTGGTCGGTGCCTTGGTGGGGTTTGCCGTGACCTTGCCGCTCTATGACGGCTTCAAGCTCGGTACCGCAGCGATGCAGTTTGTCGAGAAGAGCCCGTGGATCGAAGGTTTCAACATCTTCTACCACCTTGGCGTGGACGGCATTTCGTTCTGGTTTGTGCCCCTGACGGCCTTTATTACCGTCATCGTGGTGATCGCCTCCTGGGAGTCGATCACGGTGCGGGTGAACCAGTACATGGGCGCGTTCCTCATCCTCTCGGGTCTGATGATCGGTGTTTTCTCCGCACTGGATGGAATGCTGTTCTATGTGTTCTTCGAGGCGACGCTGATTCCCATGTACCTCATCATCGGTATCTGGGGTGGTCCGAACAAGATCTATGCGGCGTTCAAGTTCTTCCTGTACACGCTGCTGGGCTCCTTGTTGATGCTGATCGCGCTGATCTACCTGTACAACCAGTCGGCAGGCAGCTTCGATATTGCCACCTGGCACGCGCTGCCCCTGGACGGGCGCACGCAGACACTGCTGTTCTTTGCCTTCCTGGCGGCCTTTGCCGTCAAGGTGCCCATGTGGCCGGTGCACACCTGGTTGCCCGATGTGCACGTCGAGGCGCCAACCGGGGGCTCTGCCGTGCTGGCCGCCATCATGCTCAAGCTCGGTGCGTATGGTTTCCTGCGCTTCTCGTTGCCCATCGCTCCCGATGCGTCGCGCGAGTGGGCCTGGTTGATGATCGCACTTTCGCTCATCGCCGTGATCTATGTGGGTCTGGTGGCCATGGTGCAGAAGGACATGAAAAAGCTCGTGGCCTACTCGTCCGTCGCGCATATGGGTTTTGTGACTCTGGGCTTCTTTATCTTCAATGATCTGGGGGTCTCGGGCGGCATCGTGCAGATGATTGCGCACGGTTTTGTCTCGGCCGCCATGTTCCTCTCGATTGGTGTGTTGTACGACCGCGTCCATTCACGTGAGATTGCGGACTACGGCGGTGTGGTCAACACCATGCCCAACTTTGCAGCCTTTGCCCTGCTGTTCACCATGGCCAATTGCGGCTTGCCGGGTACGGCAGGTTTCGTGGGCGAATGGATGGTGATTCTGGCGGCCGTGAAAGCCAATTTCTGGATTGGCCTGGCTGCGGCCTCGGCCCTGATCTGGGGCGCTGCCTACAGCCTGTGGATGTTCAAGCGGGTGTACCTGGGCCCCGTGGGCAACAGCAATGTCAAGGCCTTGCTGGACATCGGCAGCCGCGAGTTCTTTGTGCTGGCCATGCTGGCCATCGCCGTGCTGTACATGGGTCTGTACCCGCGCCCCTTCACTGACGTGATGGATGCTTCCGTGGCCGAGCTGCTCAAGCACGTGGCCTTGTCCAAGCTGAACTGACCAGACTGAACTGAGAGACACGAGATGATAGACAACATCAGTTGGCTTGCGATTTACCCGGAGATCCTGCTTCTGGTCATGGCCTGCGTGATTGCGCTGGTGGATCTGGGGGTTTCCAGTCCTCGGCGTACGGGCACCTACGTGCTGACCATGCTCACCCTTGCCGTGGTCGCTGTTCTGCAAGGTGTGTATGCCAGCAGCGGAAACACCTTCTACGGCTTTGGCAACATGGTGGTCAGCGATGCCATGGGCAACTGGCTCAAGTGTTTTGCCACTTTGGCAATGATGGTGACGATGGTGTATGGCAGGCCCTATGCGGGCGACCGTGGCATGCTGCGCGGCGGCGAGTTGTTTACCCTGGGCATGTTCTCCCTGCTGGGCATGTTCATCATGATCGGCGGCAACAACTTCCTGGTGATTTACCTGGGCCTGGAGCTGCTCACCCTGTCGAGCTACGCCCTGGTGGCCTTGCGTCGCGATAACGCCACGGCGTCCGAAGCGGCCATGAAGTACTTTGTACTGGGCGCCATGGCCAGCGGTTTCCTGCTGTATGGCTTGTCCATGCTGTATGGCGCCACGGGCTCGCTGGATATCGGCGAAGTGTTCAAGGCGGTCAATTCAGGCCAGATTCGTCACCAGGTGCTGGTGTTCGGTGTGGTTTTCGTCGTGGCAGGCCTTGCGTTCAAGCTGGGGGCCGTACCTTTCCACATGTGGGTGCCTGATGTCTACCATGGCGCACCCACCGTGGTCACACTCATGATTGGCGGGGCGCCCAAGCTGGCTGCATTCGCCATTGTGATGCGCTTGCTGGTCGATGGTTTGTTGCCCCTGGCCATTGATTGGCAGCAGATGCTGGCCGTGCTGGCCATCGGCTCGTTGCTGGTGGGCAATCTGGCCGCCATTGCACAAACCAATCTCAAGCGCATGCTGGCCTACTCCACCATTTCGCAAATGGGCTTTGTGCTGCTGGGTCTGATGTCCGGAGTCGTCCACGGACATGTGGACGCGGCCACGGTCGAGGCAGCCTACAGCGCTTCCATGTTCTACGTGGTGACCTATGTGCTGACCACGCTGGCGGCCTTTGGTGTGATCCTGCTGCTGGCCCGCGAAGGTTTCGAGAGCGAGGAAATCGCCGACATGGCCGGGCTCAACCAGCGCAGCCCGCTCTATGCCGGTATCCTGGCGGTGTGCCTGTTCTCCATGGCAGGTATTCCTCCCTTGGTGGGCTTTTACGCCAAGCTGTCCGTGTTGCAGGCTCTGCTGGCATCGGGCCAGACGCCTTACATTGCCATGGCGGTTTTCGCGGTGCTGATGTCCCTGGTTGGTGCGTTCTATTACCTGCGCGTCGTCAAGGTCATGTATTTTGACGCGCCGCTCTCGACGGCGAGCATCTCTGCGCCGCTGGATGTACGCATGGTGCTGACGCTCAATGGCGCCTTGCTTCTGGTCCTGGGCCTGCTGCCCAGCGGGCTGATGTCGCTGTGTGCCGACGCCATCATGCGTTCCTTGTCATCCTGAGCGGCAAACCGTCGTGTCGCAATCCGGTCTGGTCTGGCTCGTGATTCTGGCCGCCTGCGTGGCGGCCAATCTGCCTTTTGTGAACCAGCGCATCCTGGCGGTGGGCCCGGTGCGGGCGCCCCAGAAATCGCTCCTGCTTCGACTGGTGGAACTGGTGGTGTTGTACCTGCTCGTGGGGGCGGGCGCACTGCTGCTGGAGAAGGGCGTGGGCCAGATCGCACCCCAGGGCTGGGAGTTCTATGCGGTCACGGGCGCGATGTTCATCACGCTGGCCTTTCCGGGGTTTGTGTTCCGCTATCTGCTGCGCCGTCGGCGGTAGGCGGGATTGGCCGAACGCTGTGATTGCATTTGTCCATGAAAGTGCTCGATTTGTACTGCCAGCAAGACCATGCCTTTGAAGGCTGGTTTGGGAGTGAGCAGGATTTTCAGAGCCAGTTGCAGCGCGGCCTGCTGACCTGTCCGTTGTGCGGCAATGCGCAGGTGCGCAAGGCGCTCAGTGCGCCACGGATCAATCTCGGTGTGCGTGACACCTCTGCGCCCGCATCCCGGCAGCCTGGTGCTTGCACCCCGCCCATGTTGTCCGATCCAGCACAGGGGCCTTTGCCAACGACAGCCAGCGTGTTGCAATGGGCACGCCAGGCTGCGGCACAGGCCGAAGACGTGGGCTCCCAGTTCGCCGATGAAGCACGCCGCATCCACCGAGGCGATGCGCCCGAGCGGCCCATCAAAGGCCAGGCCAGCGCGGATCAGACCCTGCAACTGCTCGAAGAGGGCGTGCCGGTGTTGCCACTGTCCCAGGCCGCGACCGAAACCCTGCACTGAGCGTGCCGCGCCCAAACCCGCGATGCATGTTGCATCAGCGGATGTCGCAGCCGTCAGGCCGTGAATTGCAGTGCCGCCAGACGCGCATACACGCCATTGCGCGCCAGCAGCTCCAGGTGGCGTCCCTGTTCTACGATGCGCCCATGCTCCATCACCACGATGCGGTCGGCATTCTGTACTGTGGCCAGGCGGTGGGCAATGACCAGCGTGGTGCGCTGGCCTGCATGGCTTTGCATGGCCGAATCCAGCGCAGCCTGCACCATGCGCTCGCTCTCCGCATCGAGGGCGCTGGTGGCTTCGTCGAGCAGGAGCAGCGGCGGGTTCTTCAGCATGGCGCGTGCAATGGCAATGCGCTGGCGCTGGCCACCGGAAAGGCGAACGCCGCGCTCTCCCAGAAAGGTGGCGTAGCCATCGGGCAAGGCCTGCAGAAAATCGTGCGCAAACGCGTTGCGGGCGGCAGCTTTCACTTCGTCGTCCGAGGCGTCGGGGCGTCCATAGCGGATGTTCTCCAGTGCGCTGGCAGAAAAAATCACGGCATCCTGGGGAACGGTACCAATGCTGCCGCGCAAGGCCTCGAAAGAGAGGCTGCGGATATCGACGCCGTTCAGGCGAATGGCGGCTTGCCCTGCTGGTGCATCGTCAATGTCGTAGAACCGCTGCAGCAACTGGAACACCGTGGTCTTGCCCGCGCCGCTGGCCCCCACCAGGGCCACCGTTTCCCCCGGCTGCAGCGTCAGCGTAAAACCCTGCAAAGCAGACTGGCCAGGACGCGAGGGATAGTGAAAATCCACCCGCTCAAACTGGACTGACAGCCCCTGGCCTGTCTGGGGCAAGGGCAGGGGTTGGGCGGGGGCGGCCACGGGGGATTCGCTGGCCAGCAGTTCCATCAAACGCTCGGTGGCGCCTGCCGCGCGCAGCAGGTCGCCATACACCTCGCCCAGCACGGTGGCAGCGCCCGCCAGCAGCATCACATACACCACGGTCTGGCCCAGGTGCCCGGCGCTCATGTTGCCTGCCAGAACGGATTGCGTGCCCTGGTACAGCCCCCACAGCAGCAAGGCCGCATTGGCGATGATGATGAAGGCCACCAGGGCCGCCCGCGCCCGGGAGCGGCGCACGGCGGTCTCGAAGGCGTTCTGTGTCGCCTGACTGAAGCGTCGGGATTCGCGCTCCTCGGCCACATAGCTTTGCACCACGGGTACGGCATTGAGGATTTCGGCAGCGATGGCACTGGAGTCGGCCACGCGATCCTGGCTGGCGCGCGAGAGGCGCCGCACCCGCCGGCCGATCCACAGCGCCGGCAGCACCACCACGATCAGCATCAGCAGCACGATGGCCATGACCCGTGGATTGGTCCACACCAGCATGATGATGGCGCCGGTGCCCACCACCGCATTGCGCAACCCCATCGACAGGGACGAGCCCACCACCGTTTGCACCAGCGTGGTGTCGGTGGTCAGGCGCGAGAGCACTTCCCCGCTTTGCGTCGTCTCGAAAAACTGCGGGCTTTGGCGCAGTACGTGGGCGTAGACGGCATTGCGCAGGTCTGCGGTCACGCGCTCGCCCAGCCAGCTCACGAGATAGAAGCGCGCCGATGAAAAAATGCCGAGCATCACGGCCACGCCAAACAATGCAGTGAAGTTGCCGCGCAAGGCCATGGCCTGCGCCCCGCGGTCCGTGGTCGCCAGACTGCCGTCGATCAGACCGCGCAAGGCCAGGGGAAACGCCAGGGTGGCCGCAGCCGCCAGGCACAGGAAGACAAAAGCCAGGGCAATGCGATGGCGGTAGGGCCGTAGAAACGGTAGCAGCCCGCCCAATGCGCGGGGCGCGCCGGGCGCGGGGTTGGTGGTTTGCGTGGAGGCCATGGTGAGAGTGTAGGGGGGCGTCTGAAGGCGTGGCGGCGAGAAGCACCCTGGCGGATGGGTTGCTCCTGAAAAGGTAGCATATACCGCATGATGGATAAGCGTCAGAGGCGTTTTTTGCTTGAAATTTTCTTGCGAGGCAATCGCCCGCTGGGCTGGTCAGCGATAGGCAGTTTTACATAGGGCTTACACCTTGTACGGACTACTACCTAGGAGAAAGCACCGGTAGGGATTTGCGCTGCGTCAAATTAAAGTGCGCTGCAACACAACAATTTTGCTGGTTGGTTTCGTCTTCTGGACGGCCTCCCAGCACTCTACGGAGCACCTTAGGCGCAATGAGCGACGTCATTCTTGAAACCACCCACCTGACCAAGGAGTTCAAGGGCTTCACGGCGGTCAGTGATGTCAATCTGGCCGTGCGTCGGGGTTCCATCCACGCCCTGATCGGGCCGAACGGCGCAGGCAAGACAACGTGCTTTAACTTGTTGACCAAGTTTCTCGTGCCCACGTCAGGTGTCATCCGTTTCAACGGCCACGACATCACCTCGGAGCAGCCCGCCCAGATTGCGAGGCGCGGTGTGATCCGTTCGTTCCAGATCTCTGCGGTGTTCCCGCACCTGACCTTGCTGGAAAACGTGCGCCTGGGCCTGCAACGCAAGCTGGGTACCTCTTTTCATTTTTGGCGCAGCGAGCGCACCTTGCGCCAACTCAACGACCGTGCCATGCATTTGCTTGCCGAAGTGGGTCTCGAAGACCTGGCCGATGAAGTCACGGTCAATCTCCCGTATGGCCGCAAGCGCGCCCTGGAGATTGCCACCACGCTGTCGATGGAGCCCGAGCTGATGCTGCTCGACGAACCCACGCAAGGCATGGGGCACGAAGATGTGGACCGCGTCACGCAGCTCATCAAGAAGGTGTCCGCCGGACGCACCATCCTGATGGTGGAGCACAACATGAAGGTGGTTTCCACCATCGCCGACTGCATTACCGTGCTGCAACGCGGCGCGGTGCTGGCCGAAGGCCCCTACGCCGAAGTTTCCAACAATCCACAGGTGATGGAAGCCTATATGGGCACCACCGACGGACAGTTGCAGGGGGCGCACTGACATGGCGACTGCAGCAACGAATACGCCCGCACTGGAGATCAGCCAGCTGGAAGCCTGGTATGGCGAATCCCATGTCCTGCACGGTGTGGACATGGTGGTCCAGCCCGGTGAGGTGGTGACCCTGCTGGGGCGCAACGGAGCGGGGCGCACCTCCACCATGCGGGCCATCATGGGGTTGACGGGGGCGCGCAAGGGGTCCGTCAAGATCGATGGCGTGGAGACCATCCACATGCCCACGCACCGCATAGCGCACCTGGGCGTTGGCTACTGCCCCGAAGAGCGGGGCATCTTCTCCAGCCTGTCGTGCGAAGAAAACCTGCTCTTGCCGCCAACGCTGAAAACAGGCATGCAGGGTATGTCGCTCGAAGAAATCTATGCGATGTTTCCCAACCTGGCCGAGCGTCGAAACAGCCAGGGAACGCGCCTATCGGGGGGCGAGCAGCAGATGCTGGCCGTCGCACGCATTCTGCGCACTGGCGCCAAGCTGCTGTTGCTTGACGAAATCTCCGAAGGCCTGGCGCCGGTCATTGTTCAGGCCCTGGCGCGCATGATCACCACCTTGCGCCAAAAGGGCTATACGGTGGTCATGGTGGAGCAGAACTTCCGTTTTGCCGCGCCCCTGGCCGACCGTTTCTATGTCATGGAGCATGGGCGCATCGTGGAGAAGTTCGGCGCAGCCGAACTCGACGCCAAGATGCCCGTGCTCAACGATCTGCTGGGCGTCTGACACGGCGTCCCGCATGGCTTTCCCGTTTTCTTCCACCACACCTACAGGAGACAATCCATGAAGAACAAACTCACCATGCTCGCCGTGATGCTGGGGGCCGCCGGGCTGGCCGCACCCACCCTGGCGCAGGACAAGGTCAAGATCGGCTTCATTACCGACATGTCCAGCCTGTACGCCGACGTGGAAGGCAAGAACGGCGCTCTGGCCATCCAGATGGCCATCGACGACTTTGGCGGCAAGGTGCTGGGCATGCCCATTGAGCTGATCTCCGCCGACCACCAGAACAAGGCGGACATCGCCGCCTCCAAGGCGCGCGAATGGATTGACACCGAAGGCCTGACCATGCTCTTCGGCGGCACCAACTCAGGCACGGCACTGGCATCTGCCAAGGTGGCAGCCGAGAAGAAGCGTGTCTACATCAACAACGGTGCAGCCAGCTCGGCGCTGACCAATGAGCAGTGCACACCCTATACCGTGCACTATGCGTACGACACCGTGGCGCTGGCCAAGGGCACGGGCACGGCCATCGTGGAAACCGGCGGCAAGTCCTGGTACTTCCTCACGGCCGACTATGCGTTTGGCCACGCACTCGAGGCCGACACCAGCAGCGTGGTCAAGGCCAAGGGCGGCACCGTGGTGGGCGCCGTACGCCATCCGCTCAATGCGTCCGACTTTTCCTCGTTCCTGCTGCAGGCTCAGAACTCCAAGGCACAGGTGCTGGGTCTGGCCAATGCCGGCGGTGACACCATCAACGCCATCAAGGCCGCCAAGGAATTCGGTATTGGCAAAAGCATGAAGCTGGCGGGCCTGCTGATCTTCCTGAGCGATGTGCACAGCCTGGGCTTGCGCAACACCGAGGGCCTGCAATTCACCACCAGCTGGTACTGGGATCTGAACGACGAGTCGCGCAAGTTCGCGAACCGCTTCTTCGAGAAAGCCAAGCGCATGCCGTCGGCCATCCAGGCTGCAGACTATTCGGCCACCATGAACTACCTCAAGGCCGTCGAAGCTGCCAAGAGCACGGACGCCGACAAAGTCATGACCGCCTGGCGTGGCATGAAGATGAACGACTTCTTCGGTTCGGGCTACCTGCGTGCCGATGGTCGCTATGTGCACGACATGTACCTGATGCAGGTGAAGGCCCCCGCAGAGTCCACCAAGCCCTGGGATTACTACAAGCTTGTGAAGAAGTTGCCCGGCGAGCAGGTGTTCACCACCAAGGCCGAGTCCAAGTGCGCGCTCTGGAAGTAATTCCGGCGCCAGACCGGGCTTGAACGATATCGGTGATGCAGGCCGCGCCCTGGTGCGATCTGCATGCCGTTCTCCCGTTCTTGTCCGGTCCGGAAAACCTTTGTGTGCAACCTGATCTGACACCCCCCACCATCCACTGCTGCCATCCATGGAAATCTTCGGTGTTTCATTGCCGGGCCTGCTGAGCCAGCTCCTTCTGGGGCTGGTCAACGGGTCGTTTTATGCAATTCTCAGCCTCGGGCTTGCCGTGATTTTCGGCCTGCTCAATGTCATCAATTTTGCGCACGGTGCACTGTTCATGATGGGGGCCCTGGCAACCTGGATGGGCATGCGCTACTTTGGCATCAACTACTGGGTGATGCTGGTGCTGGCGCCGCTGGTCGTGGGGGTGTTCGGCGTTGTGATCGAGCGGCTGTTGCTGCGCTGGATCTACAAGCTCGACCACCTGTATGGACT
>JAPKHH010000042.1:0-24389 GCA_026647025.1 Giesbergeria sp. | reverse complement strand
GGGGTACACCCATGCCGTCGCGCGCGGCAATCTCCTCCAGCACCTGCCAGAACAGGTTCTCCAGCCGGATGCTGGTGGCCACCCCATGCAGCCGTACCGAACGGGCACGGCAACTGTACAGGGCGGGGTCGGCACTGATAAAGACCTGGCACATGGCGGGTATCTCCAGGGGGCTGAAAGCAGCCGCCATCTTGCGCGCCCGTACAGGGGCGTGCAAGCGGGCAAGCCCGAAGGACTCAGTGCGTGATGCGCGTACCCAGCACGGCCAGGAACTGCGCAATCCAGTCCGGATGTGCGGGCCAGGCCGGGGCAGTCACGAGCTTGCCGTCGGTGTGGGCCTTGTCCACCGCGATGTCGGCATACCGGCCGCCGGCCAGTTCCACCTCGGCACGGCAGGCCGGGTAGGCCGAGCAACTGCGGCCCTGGAGCACGCCCGCGCCCGCCAGGAGTTGCGCCGCGTGGCAGATGGCCGCCACGGGCTTGTCGGCCTCGAAAAAGTGGCGCACGGCAGCCACCACGGTGGGGTAGGTGCGCAGGTACTCTGGTCCGCGCCCGCCGGGCAGCACCAAGGCATCGTAGTCCTGGGGCCGCACTTCGGCAAAGCTGGCGTTGAGCGTGAAATGGTGCCCCGGCTTCTCGCTGTAGGTCTGGGCACCCTCGAAGTCGTGGATGGCGGTCTTGATCTGCTCGCCCGCCTTCTTGTCGGGGCACACGGCGTGCACCTGGTGGCCTACGGCCAGCAGTGCCTGGAACGGCACCATGGTTTCGTAGTCCTCGCAGTAATCGCCACAGATCATCAGAATCTTCTTGCCGGCCATGGTTGTCTCCTGGGTAGTGAAAAGGCAGGAGACATTCTTCCGGCATACCGGCCGGGCGTGGTGTTAGCCCGTTACTACATGGCCCGCAGGGCCGGGGCGCTTCAGCCCGTCAGCCGCTCCAGTGCCTCGCGGTACTTGGCGGCCGTCTTCTCGATCACGTCCTGCGGCAGGCGTGGCGCCGGGGCCGTCTTGTCCCAGGGCTTGCCGCCCACCTTGGCCTGCTCCAGCCAGTCGCGCACGAACTGCTTGTCGTAGCTGGGCGGGTTCTGCCCGGCGGCCAGGGCGGCCGCGTAGCCCTCCACGGGCCAGTAGCGTGAGCTGTCGGGGGTCAGTACCTCGTCCATCAGCACCAGCGTGCCATCGGGGGCCAGGCCAAATTCGAACTTGGTGTCGGCAATGATCATGCCTTTGGTCAGCGCGATCTCGGCCGCGGCCTTGTAGATGGCGATGCTCAGGTCGCGGATGCGGGTGGCCAGATCCAGGCCGATCATCTCCACCGTGCGCTCGAACGTGATGTTCTCGTCGTGCTCACCCATCGCGGCCTTGGCGGCCGGGGTGTAGATGGGCTCGGGCAGTTGGGCAGCGTTGGTCAGGCCTGTAGGCAACGGGACGCCGCACACCGATTGCGATTCCTGGTATTCCTTCCAGCCGCTGCCCGCCAGGTAGCCGCGCACCACGGCTTCGACCGGAATGGGCTTGAGGCGCTGCACCAGCATGGAACGGCCGCGCACCTGTGCCGCTTCTTCGGGGCTGACGACGCTCTCGGGGTTTTCGCCGGTGAGGTGGTTCGGGCAGATGTGCCCCAGCTTGTCGAACCAGAACAGCGCCATTTGCGTCAGCAGTTCGCCCTTGCCGGGGATGGGTTCGCCCATGATCACGTCAAACGCCGAAAGGCGGTCGCTGGCCACCATCAGAATGCGGTCGTCGCCCACGGCGTAGTTGTCGCGCACCTTGCCGCGTGCCAGCAGGGGCAGCGAAGCCAGGGCGGAGGTGTGCAGGGCGGGGGAGCTGGACTGTGTCATGGTGGTGGGCGCGCGCGAACGGAACGGGAAGGGGTCGGAGGCCGGAGGGAGTGAGGCGCCGCGGGCTGCGGCAGGGGGCCATTTTAGGCGATGGGGGCGCCAGCACCGGGCGCCAGGGGAGCCGCAGGGTGGTCAACCGAGCCATTGTGCGCGCTTTTTGGCCCCTTGGCACCTGGCGGCCCATAACCCGCCAGGGCAGTTCGGTATCGGATTGCTTTTGCTGCGGGGCGGCGGCATAGTGAAAGCACGGCAGGCGGCGCGTGCTGTCGGTCGGGTCGTCCTTGGGGACGGCGTTCTTTCACCGAGTGACACAGGAGACTTGTATATGAATCTGACGATCAGCGGTCACCATCTTGAAGTTACCCCCGCCTTGCGCAGCTACGTTACCTCCAAGCTCGACCGGATTACCCGGCACTTCGATCAGGTGGTTGATGTGAAGGTGCTGCTGTCCGTGGAAAAGCAGAAAGAAAAGGAAAAGCGCCAGCGTGCAGAGTGCAACATCCATGTCAAGGGCAGCGATCTGTTTGCCGAAAGCGCCCATGCCGATCTGTATGCCGCCGTGGATGAGCTGGTGGACAAGATGGACCGGCAGGTGGTGCGCCACAAGGATCGGATTCAGGACCACCACTCCGATGCGCGTCGCCGACTGGTCGCATGACGGTTTGGCCTTCTTGCCGGGCGCGGGCGCCCGGTTCCCGTCCACCGCCTGCAGGGGCGGTTTTTTGTGCCCCGCACGCCATTTTTCGGGACGGGTGCCAAGCGGTGCATAATCGGCCCCCACAATTGCCATGAACCGTCTTTCTTCCATCCTGCCCGCAGCCCAAGTGCTCGTGAGCGTTGACGCCACCAGCAAGAAACGCGCTTTTGAAGAAGCCGGATTGCTGTTTGAAAGCCTGCACGGTCTTTCGCGCGCGTTGATTACCGACAGTCTGTTTGCCCGTGAGCGACTGGGCTCCACGGGCCTGGGCCATGGCGTGGCCATTCCGCATGGCCGCATCAAGGGGCTCAAGGCGCCGATGGCGGCCGTTTTTCAGCTCGCGCAACCCATCGGTTTCGATGCCCCGGACGAGCAGCCCGTGGGCCTGCTCATCTTCCTGCTGGTGCCCGAGGCGGCCACCCAGAAGCACCTGGAGATCCTTTCGGAAATCGCCGAACTGCTCAGTGATGGTGTGCTGCGTGAGCGGATCAAGGCCAGTACCGACGCCGCCGAACTGCACGGCATGATCGCCGGCTGGCAATCCACCCAGACTGCCTGAACGCGCTGGACGCCGCTGCGCTGCCGTGAAACCCAACGTTGTCAGTGCTGATGTCCTGTTTGAGGAATTCCGCGGCCACCTGAAGTGGGAATGGGTCGCCGGTCTGGGGGCTTCGGAGCGGCGCTTTGACGAGGTGGCGGTTCGCTCGGCCCGCTCGGGCGCTGACCTGGTCGGCTACCTCAACTACATCCATCCCTACCGTGCGCAGATTCTGGGCGAGCGCGAGATCAACTATCTCTCGAATGCCACGTCCGAGGATTGCCAGCGCCGTATTGCGCGCATCGTGACCCTGGAGCCGCCGGTGCTGGTGCTGGCCGACGGCCAGACCGCTCCCGACGCGCTGCTTTCCATGTGTGAGCGCGCCCAGATTCCGATGTTCGCCACGACCGAGTCATCGGCCTTCGTGATCGACGTGCTGCGCGCCTATCTGTCCAAGCATTTTGCCGACCGCACCACGATGCACGGCGTTTTCATGGACATCCTGGGCCTGGGGGTCATGATCACGGGCGAATCGGGTCTGGGCAAAAGCGAGCTGGGGCTGGAACTGATCTCGCGCGGCAATGGACTGGTGGCGGACGATGCAGTGGATCTTTTTCGCATCAACCAGACCACCATCGAGGGCAAGTGCCCTGATCTGCTGCAGAACCTGCTTGAAGTGCGTGGCATCGGCCTGCTGGACATCCGCGCCATCTTTGGCGAGACGGCGGTGCGGCGCAAGATGCGTCTCAAGCTCATCGTGCACCTGGTGCGCAAGGAGACGCTGGAGCGCGAATATGAGCGCCTGCCCTACGAGCCCCTCACGCAGGATGTACTGGGGGTGCCCATCCTCAAGGTGGTGATCCAGGTGGTGGCCGGGCGCAACATCGCCGTGCTGGTCGAGGCGGCGGTGCGCAACACCATTCTCCAGCTGCGGGGCATCGATACCTACCAGGAGTTCGTCGACCGCCACCGCCGCGCCATGGAGCAGGGCTGAGCCGGCAGCGCCGGTTTCAACGGCTGCCGCGCGCCTTGGCGCACTCGGCGCAATGCCCGTACAGGGCCATCGAGTGGTCCTGCACTACCCAGCCCTTGGTCTTGGCAACCAGCTGCTGGCGCTTTTCGATTTCCGGGTCGTAGAACTCCTCGACCTTGCCGCAGGCGGTACAGACGAAGTGGTCGTGGTGCTTGCCCTCGTCCAGCTCGTACACCGCCTTGCCGCTTTCGAAATTGCTGCGGATCAGGATGCCTGCCTGCTCGAACTGTGTGAGGACGCGGTAGACGGTCGCCAGGCCGATGTCCGAGCGCTCCTCCAGCAGCACACGAAACACATCTTCGGCGGTCATGTGGCGCTGTGCGCCCTTCTGGAAGATTTCGAGAATCTTCAGCCGGGGCAGCGTGGCCTTGAGTCCGGTGCTCTTGAGTTCGTCGATGTTTGTCATGGCAGATCCGTGGTGCGCCGCATACCAGGGCGACGGGCTCTTGGGGGCGGCAGTCCCTGGGGGGCTGCCGCTACAATGGGCCGATCATATCCTCAAGCTTTTTCCCATGTACGCCCTAGCCCATCGCAGTGCCCGTCTGGGGCTTTTCCTGTTGATCGGCGCCAGTGTGGCTGCCTGCGGCAGCTTCGACGGCGCCAGCAGTCGCCTGGTCAGTGTGGTCACCCCCTACCGCATGGATGTCGTGCAGGGCAATTTCGTCTCGCACGAACAGGTACAGGCCTTGCAGCCCGGCATGGGCCGCCAGCAGGTCCGGGACATTCTGGGCACGCCCCTGGTGACCAGCCTGTTCCATGCCGACCGCTGGGAATATGTGTTCACACTCAAACGCCCGGGGGTCGAAGCGCAGACGCGCAAGCTCACCGTGTTCTTCAAGGGCGATGCCCTGGATCGGTACGAGGGCGATGAAATGCCCACGGAGAGCGATTTCGTTGCGGGGCTGGACACCCGCAAGGGCAAGCACTCCATACCCTCGCTGGAAGCGACCGAAGCGCAGTTGGCAAAGTATCCGGCGCCTGCCGCCGACAAGGCCGAGCCCGTGCCCGCAGAACCTGCGCGCCGTTACCCCCCACTCGAATCCCCCGCACGCTGAATGCTGCAGCGCTGTGCCGCAGTGCTGCCCCCTGTTGACCAAGGAACACCATGACCGGGCCTTCTTCCGCCGACCGTCTTCCCACCGCATGCCGCGTTGCCGTGGCAGGGGCCTCTGGCCGTATGGGCCGCATGCTGATCGAGGCGCTGCGCGCCAGCGATGACTGCGTGCTGGCGGGTGCACTTGATGTGGCCTCCAGTCCCGCCATTGGGTCCGACGCGACCGCCTTTCTGGGCGTGGCCAGCGGCGTACCCATCACGGCAGACCTGCGCGTCGGGCTGCAGCACGCCGACGTGCTGATTGATTTCACGCGCCCCGAAGGCACGCTGGCCCACCTGGCGGTCTGCAGCGAGCTGGGCGTGAAGGCCGTCATTGGCACCACCGGTTTCACGGAAGAACAAAAGACAGAGATCGCTGACCATGCGCAGCGCACGGCCATTGTCATGGCGCCCAACATGAGCGTGGGCGTGAATGTCACGCTCAAGCTGCTGGAGATGGCGGCCAAGGCCATGGCGACGGGGTACGACATCGAGATCATCGAAGCGCACCACCGCCACAAGGTGGACGCTCCCTCGGGCACTGCGCTCAAGATGGGGGAGGTCATTGCCGAAGCATTGGGGCGTGACCTGAAGGAATGCGCTGTCTATGCCCGCGAGGGCGTCACCGGCGAGCGTGATCCGTCGAGCATTGGTTTTGCCACCATCCGTGGTGGCGACATCGTGGGTGACCATACGGTGCTGTTTGCCGGCACGGGTGAGCGCATCGAGATCACGCACAAATCGTCCAGCCGGGCCACGTATGCCCAGGGCAGCCTGCGCGCCGTGCGTTTCCTGTGTGGACACAAGGTGGGCATGTTCGATATGTTCGACGTGCTGGGACTGCGCTGACAGCACCCGCCATGGAGCCCTTGCACTGGTGGAGCCAGGGAGACGCCGTGACACAGGCCACGGCCCTGCTGCTGCTGGCCATGTCGGTGGCCAGCTGGGTGGTGGTGGTGTAGAAGCTGCTGTTCCTGCGCCGCGCTCGCAGCGATGTGGTGCGCTGCATGGCGGCTTTCTGGCAGGCCCCTTCGCTGGAGGCGGCGCAGCAGACACTGGCTTCTTTTGACCGGGACGCGCTGGTGCTGCCGATGGTGGAGGCGGTCCGGTCCGTCGAAGAAAACACCCCCGTCCGCAGTCTGGGCGCGTCCGGTCCACTGGCGCAGCAACTGACGCGCGTGTTGCGTGGCGCCTTGCATGCTGCCTTGGCCCGGCTGCAGTTTGGCCAGGTGCTCCTGGCCACCGTCGGCTCTACCGCCCCTTTTGTGGGATTGCTGGGCACGGTGTGGGGCATCTACCATGCGCTCACGGCCATCGCGGGGGCCGGGCAGATCAGCATCGACCGGGTGGCCGGCCCGGTGGGCGAAGCCCTGGTGATGACCGCCGCAGGGCTGGCCGTGGCCATCCCCGCCGTGCTGGCCTACAACTGGTTTGGGCGCCAGATCGGCCATATCGAGGCCGACCTGGAAGGCTTTGCGCTGGACCTGCGCGACTGGCGGGCGCCCCCGCCGCAGGCCGGTGCATGAGCACGCAGCGGCGCGGGGTTGACTGATGGCCTTTGGACGACTGGAGCGCAACGCTGCGCCGCAGCCCATGAGCGACATCAACATGACCCCTCTGGTCGATGTGATGCTGGTGCTGGTGGTCATCTTCATCCTTACCGCGCCGCTGCTGGCCAGCGCGATCCGGCTGGATCTGCCGCGCGCCGAGGGCGCTGTGCCCGGGGCTGCACCCCAATCCGTGACCTTGGTGGTCGACAAGACCGGGCAGGTGTACCTGGAGGACGAGCCGCTGACGCAGGCGGAGCTGGCGCAGCGCCTGGCAGAAACCGCCGCCAGCCAGCCAGACGCCGAAGTGCAGTTGCGCGCCGATGCCGCTGTGCCCTATGGGCGGGTGGTCGAAATCATGGGCGCGGCGCATGCCGCCGGGCTGCAGCGCATCGGTTTTGTGGCCGACCCCGCAGCGGCTGCGCCGTCGCCTTCGACGCGCTGAACCCAGCGCGGCGCTGCCAGCGCCTAAAATCCCGGCAACGCAGCGGTTTGCGGCTGCACCTTCTTATTTCCGGGCATCCATGCAAGACAAATACCAACACACCGAGGTCGAACGCGCAGCACAGGCGCACTGGACGTCCAGTGACGCCTATCGGGTGACCGAAGACAGCGGCAAGAAGAAGTTCTACGCCTGTTCCATGCTGCCCTACCCCAGTGGCAAGCTGCACATGGGCCACGTGCGCAACTACACCATCAACGACATGCTCACGCGCTACCTGCGCATGAACGGCCACAACGTGCTCATGCCCATGGGCTGGGACGCGTTCGGTCTGCCGGCCGAGAATGCGGCGCTCAAGAATGGTGTTCCCCCCGCACAGTGGACGTACGACAACATCGCGTACATGAAGCAGCAGATGCAGGCGATGGGCCTGGCCATCGACTGGAGCCGCGAAGTGGCCACCTGCGACCCCAGCTATTACCGATGGAACCAGTGGCTGTTCCTGAAGATGCTGGAAAAGGGCATCGCCTACCGCAAGACGCAGGTCGTGAACTGGGACCCGGTGGACCAGACCGTACTGGCCAACGAGCAGGTGATTGACGGCAAGGGCTGGCGCACGGGTGCCGTGGTGGAAAAGCGGGAAATTCCCGGCTACTACCTCAAGATCACCGACTACGCCGAAGAACTGCTCGACTTTGTCACCGGCGACAAGCTGCCCGGCTGGCCCGAGCGTGTGAAGCTGATGCAGGAGAACTGGATCGGCAAGAGCGAAGGTGTGCGCTTTGCGTTCACGCACGATATTGCGGGGGACGATGGCGCGCTGATTGGCGGCGGCCGGATGTATGTCTTTACCACCCGTGCCGACACCATCATGGGCGTCACCTTCTGCGCCGTGGCTCCCGAGCACCCGCTGGCCCAGCATGCCGCCCGAGCCAACCCCGCGCTGGCCGCCTTCATCGAAGAATGCAAGAGTGGCGGCACCACCGAAGCCGAACTGGCCACCCAGGAAAAGAAGGGCGTGCCCACGGGCTTGTTCGTCACGCACCCGCTGACCGGTGAGCCGGTTGCCGTGTGGGTGGGCAACTACGTGCTCATGGGCTACGGCGATGGTGCCGTGATGGGCGTGCCCGCCCATGACGAGCGCGATTTTGCTTTTGCTCTCAAGTACGGCATCGACATCAAGCAGGTGGTGCTGGTCGATGGAGAGACCTTCGACTACCGCCAGTGGAGCGACTGGTACGCCGACAAGCAGCGCGGCGTCACCGTCAACTCGGACAATTTCAGTGGCCTGTCGTACAAGGACGCCGTAGCGGCCGTGGCCCACGCGCTGGGCGAAAAGGGCCTGGGCGAACTCAAGACCACCTGGCGCCTGCGCGACTGGGGCGTTTCGCGCCAGCGCTACTGGGGTACGCCCATCCCCATCATCCACTGCGACGAGCACGGCGCCGTGCCGGTGCCGGAAAAAGATCTGCCGGTGGTGCTGCCCACCGACTGCGTGCCCGACGGCTCGGGCAACCCCCTGCACAAGCACGAGGGCTTCCACGCCGGGGTGACCTGCCCCGTGTGCGGCAAGGCAGCGCGCCGCGAGACCGACACCATGGACACCTTTGTGGACAGTTCGTGGTACTTCATGCGCTATTGCGACCCGAAGAACACGGAAGCGATGGTGGCCGAAGGCGCGGACTACTGGATGCCGATGGACCAGTACATCGGCGGCATCGAGCACGCCATCCTGCATTTGCTGTACGCCCGTTTCTGGACCAAGGTGATGCGCGACCTGGGCCTGGTCAAGGTCGATGAGCCCTTCACCAAGCTGCTCACGCAGGGCATGGTGCTCAACCACATCTACAGCCGCCGCACCGACAAGGGCGGCAAAGAATACTTCTGGCCACACGATGTGGAGCATGTCCACGATGCGGCGGGCAAGATCGTCGGTGCCCGGCTGGTCAACGCCGTGGGTGACTTGCCCGTGGGCACGGCCATCGACTACGAGGGCGTGGGCACCATGTCCAAGTCCAAGAACAACGGTGTGGACCCGCAGGACCTGATTGAAAAGTACGGTGCCGATACGGCGCGCCTGTACACCATGTTCACCGCGCCGCCCGAAGCCACACTCGAATGGAACGATGCCGCCGTGGAAGGCAGCTACCGTTTCCTGCGCCGAGTCTGGAACTTCGGGTTGAAGCTGGCTGCTATGGATGGTGTAGCTGCTAACGCAAGCGTGGCGGGCGCTGCAAGCCTGAAAGACGTGGATTTTGGCAAAGAGGCCAAGGCCTTGCGCCTGGAAATCCACACCGTACTCAAGCAGGTGGACTACGACTACCAGCGCATGCAGTACAACACCGTGGTCTCGGGCGCGATGAAGATGATCAACGCGCTGGAGGACTTCAAGGCCCTGGACTGCGCGGGTGCGCAGGTGGCGTTGATCGAAGGCTTTGGCATCTTGCTGCGCTGCCTCTACCCGGCCACACCGCACATTGCGCACGGCCTGTGGAGCCAGCTGGGCTACGCCCAGCACCTGGGCGACCTGCTCGATGCCCCCTGGCCCCAGGTGGCGCCCGATGCGCTGGTACAGGACGAAATCGAACTGGTGCTGCAGGTCAACGGCAAGCTGCGCGGCGCCATCCAGGTACCGGCCCAGGCCGACAAGGCCGAGATCGAGCGCATTGCACTGGCCAGCGAGGCCTTTGTGGCCCATTCGGGCGGTGCCGCTCCCAAGCGCGTGATCGTGGTGCCCGGGCGCCTGGTCAACGTGGTGGTCTGAAGATGCAGCGGCGCCACATCCTGTCTCTCGTGCCTGCCGCCCTGCTGGCAGGCTGTGGTTTTCGCCTGCGGGGGGTGCCCGAGTTTGCGTTCGGCTCCCTTTATATCGCCGCGCCGCCGGGGTCGTCCCTGGCGTTGGAACTGCAGCGCACCCTGGACGGTGCCGGGGGGGCGCTCAAGGTGCTGCGCGACCCCGCTGCACTGCCGACGGCCGAGGCGGTGCTGGACCTGCTGTCCGAGCAGCGCGAGCGTGCGGTGGTGGGTCTCAACGCCTCGGGCCAGGTGCGCGAACTGCAGTTGCGCCTGCGCATCCGCTTTCGTCTGCGTACGCTGGACGGCACGGCCCTGATTCCTGACACCGAATTGCTGCAGCAGCGTGACATCAGCTACAGCGAAACCATCGCCCTGGCCAAGGAAGCCGAAGAGGCCCTGCTGTACCGCAACATGCAGACCGACCTGGTGCAGCAACTGCTGCGTCGGCTGGCGGCCGTCAAGCGTTGATTTTTGGCACGCGCATCAGCGTGCTCTTGCCAAACAGGGATTCCACCAAGTCCACTGCGAGTAGAGCGGTCTTGTTGCGCACATCTAGCGCGGGGTTGAGCTCCACGATGTCGAGCGAGGCCAGGCAGCCACTGTCGGCAATCATTTCCATGCACAGCTGCGCCTCGCGGTAGGTCGGGCCGCCGGGTACGGTGGTGCCCACGCCCGGCGCGATGTCCGGGTCGAGAAAATCCACGTCAAAACTCACGTGCAGGTGGGTGTCGGCATCCAGGCCATCGAGCGCCTGCAGCATGGTCTGGCGCATGCCCACTTCGTCGATGAAGCGCATGTCGAAGACCTCCAGCCCCTGCTCGTGCACGAAGCGGCGCTCGCCCTCGTCCACGCTGCGGATGCCGATCTGGCGGATCTGCTGTGGCCGCAGCGCTGGCCCGCCGCCCGGCATGCACGCCAGTTCGGTCAGCGCCGCCGGGCCAAAACCGCACAGGCAGGCCACGGGCATGCCATGCACATTGCCGCTGGGGGTGAGCGCGCTGGTGTTGAAGTCGGCATGGGCGTCCAGCCACAGCACGCGCAGCTTGCGGCCGGTGTCCACACAATGGCGCGCCACGGCGCTGATGCTGCCCAGCCCCAGGCTGTGGTCGCCGCCCAGCAGAATGGGCAGGTGGCCCTGCTGCAGTTCGCCGCGCACTGCATCGAAAACGACCTGGTTCCACTGCACCACCTCGTTCAAATGGCGGTAGCCATCGACCGGCGGGAGCCAGGGGTTGGCCGGGCCGTTGAGGTTGCCGTGGTCCAGCACCAGCAGACCACGGCTTTCCAGCGCCGCCTGCAGTCCTGCCACGCGCAAGGCCTCGGGGCCCATGGAGGCACCGCGTGCGCCCGCGCCGATGTCGGTGGGTGCGCCGATCAGGCTGATGGGGGGCAGGGTGCGGCGGTTGTCGGGGTTCATGCGGGCAGGGCCTCCGGGTGGGCGGGCGTGAGGGCCTGGCGGGCCGTTCCGTGCAGCACGCCGAACAAATCCTTGGGGTCTTGCATCTCAGGAATCAGGTCGATGGGGGTGGCCAGGTGCGGGTATTGTTGCAGCAGTGCATGCAGCGTGCGCAGGGCCGAGAAATCTTCCAGCGCGAAGCCCACCGAGTCAAACACCGTCACTTCCTGCGCCGTGCGCCGACCTGGCGCTGTGCCGCGCAGCACGCAGGTGAACTCGGTCACGGCAAAGTCGGTCGGCATCTGCTGGATTTCGCCCTCGATACGCGACTGGGGTTCGTACTCCACCACCACAAGGGCGTCGCTGCGGCGCAGGATGTCGGGATGCAGCTCGGTTTTTCCGGGGCAGTCGCCCCCCACGGCATTGAGGTGCATGCCCGGCTCGATCATCTCGGGCCGCAGGATGGTGGCGTTGCGCTTGTCCGCAGTGACCGTGGTCACGATGTCGCTGCCGCGCACGGCCTCGTGCACCGATGCGCAGCGCACGATCTGCAGGCCCGGCAGGTCCAGGCGCGTCAGGTTGCGTTCGAGCTTGGCGCTGGCGCCGGGGTCGGTGTCGAACAGGCGCAGCTGGCGGATGCCCTGCAGGTGGTAGAAAGCCAGCGCCTGGAATTCGCTTTGCGCGCCATTGCCGATCAGCGCCATGGTGCGGCTGTCCTGCCGGGCCAGGTGGTGTGCAGCCAGCACCGACATGGCGGCGGTGCGCAGTGCGGTGGTCAGCGTGAGCTCGGACACCAGCAGCGGGTAGCCGGTGTCCACATCGGCCAGCACACCAAAGGCCGTGACGGTGAGCAAGCCCTCGGCCGTGTTCTTGGGGTGGCCATTGACATACTTGAAGCAGTACAGGTGGCCGTCGCTGGTGGGCATGAGTTCAATCACCCCGATGGGGGAGTGAATGGCATGTCGGGCCGATTTGTCGAACTGCTCCCAGCGCCGGTAGTCGCTGTCCATGGCATCCACCAGTTGCTCCAGAAATTCAGCCAATCCGACGTGCTGCACCAGTTCGCGCACGCTTTTCACGCCCATGAAATTCACCATGACGGTCTCCTAATCTTGTGTATGCAGTGAATTCTCCGCATGGGTGCGGCCAAAGAATAGTGAGAAAGCTGTGCAATTCCTGCAGCAAATGAAGCACTATGGCAATAAATGGTGGCGATATGCTCAATTACGGCGCCGCGCCGGGGCGGTCTGCCCCAGGCTGGCAGATCGGGGCGATACACTGCCGCCCATGCAAGTCGCCCTGGCCCAACTTACCGCACAGCTGCAACGCGGCCTGGCGTCGCTGTATGTGCTGCATGGCGACGAAGCCCTGTTGCAACAAGAGGCCGCGGACGCCATTCGCGCCGCCGCACGCGCCCAGGGCTACACCGAACGCAGCAGCTTTACCGTGGCTGGTGCGCACTTTGACTGGGGCGCAGTGCTTGCGGCCGGGGGCAGCTTGAGCCTGTTTGCCGACCGGCAGATCATTGAAATCCGTATCCCTTCGGGCAAGCCCGGCAAGGATGGCAGTGTGGCGCTGCAGCAGATTGCCGAAGGCGCGCGGGGCAACGACAGCACGCTCACATTGGTGCAACTGCCCCGGCTGGACAAGGCCACGAAGACGGGCGCCTGGTTTGGCGCGCTCGACGCTGTGGGCGTTGCGGTGCAGATCGATCCCATCGAGCGCGGTGTGCTGCCGCAGTGGATCGCCCAGCGCCTGGGTGCGCAGGGCCAGCGTGTGGCGCCGGGCGAAGAGGGCCAGCGCACGCTGCAGTTTTTTTCCGACCGCGTGGAAGGCAATCTGTTGGCGGCGCACCAGGAGATCAGCAAGCTCGGCCTGCTGCACCCACCGGGCGAGCTCTCGCAGGCGCAGGTCGAGGCGGCCGTGCTCAACGTGGCGCGCTACGACGTTTTCAAGCTCTCCGAAGCCGTGCTGGCGGGCCAGGTGCTGCGCGTGCAGCGCATGCTCGACGGCCTGGAGGCCGAGGGCGAAGCGCCGGTGCTGGTGCACTGGGCGCTGGCCGAGGATATTCGCGCCTTGAAGCGTGTGAAAGATGCCATGAACGCTGGGCGCCCCTTGCCCATGGCCCTGCGGGAAAACCGCATCTGGGGCACCAAGGAACGCCTGTTTGAACGCATCCTGCCGCGCGCGGGCGATGCGCAACTCGCACGCCTGCTGCAGTCGGCGCACCTGGTGGACGGCATCGTCAAGGGGCTGAAGCAGCCCGACTGGCCAGTGCACCCGTGGCAGGCGCTGCAGCGGCTGGCGTTTCAGCTGGCACGGCTGGGGGCACCGGGACGTTGATGGCCTGCCGTTCTCAGGAAAAATAAGAATAAAAATAGCCTCAAACGCTTTATTTACAAGCGTTGCAAGCTATTGAAATCATAGTATTTTGTCGTCTTTCAGCACTGCCTGCGCCTTGTCCACCCACACCTGCAGGCTGTCGAGCAGACCGCTGCGGCTGAAGGAGCAGCTTGCTTCGGTGAACAGCGCACTCGATTCCAGGCGATTCAGCAAGTCCAGCAGCACGTCGCTGTAACGCGTGGGCAAGGCCGCCAGCAGGGTTTTCTGGCTGCGGGCCGCTTCGCACAGCGCCGATGCGCTCAGCGTGTCCTGGCGGTGGGCCGCCAGGGCCGACTGCAGGGCGGCCAGCTGGGTGGTGGGGTTGGGGTGCATATCGGTTCTCCGGGATTGGCGGGATTACAGCGCAGCGCCCCGGTGTCTGCGCAACTGCGGCAAAATCCCCCCATGAACGCGCTCAACGTGGCCCAATACACGCACACTCTCGGTTTACAGGCAAAAACGGCCTCTGCGCTGATGGCCAAAGCGCCAGCAGCTCTCAAAAACAAAGCATTGCGAGCCCTGGCACGCCTGCTGCGCGAGCAGACCCAGGCCCTGCAGGTGGACAACGCGCGCGACCTGGAGCGCGCCCGCGCCGCCGGTTTGGCCGAGCCCCTGGTGGACCGGCTCAAGCTCACCCCTCAGGTGCTGGAGACCTGCGCCCTGGGTTGCGAGCAGTTGGCCGCCATGCCCGACATCATTGGCGAGATCACGGCACTGCGCCAGCAGCCCAGCGGCATCCGCGTGGGCCAGATGCGCGTGCCGATCGGCGTGTTCGGCATGATTTTCGAGAGCCGTCCCAACGTCACCATCGAGGCGGCCAGCCTGTCGATCAAGAGTGGCAATGCCTGCATTCTGCGCGGCGGCTCCGAGGCCATCGACTCCAACAAGGCGCTGGCCCGACTGGTACAGCAGGCGCTGGAAGAAGCCGGCTTGCCCCAGGACGCGGTGCAGTTGGTACAGACCACCGACCGCGAAGTGGTGGGCCAGCTCATCACCCTGCCGCAGTATGTCGATGTGATCATTCCCCGTGGCGGCAAGGGCTTGATCGAGCGCATCAGCCGCGATGCCAAGGTACCCGTCATCAAGCACCTGGACGGCAATTGCCACACTTATGTGGATGATCCCTGCGACCTTGATATGGCCGTGCGCGTGACCGACAACGCCAAGACGCAGAAATACAGCCCCTGCAACGCCAGCGAAAGCCTGCTGGTGGCGCGCGGCGTGGCGGCTGCGTTCCTGCCCCGCATCGGCAGCATCTTTGCCGAAAAAGGCGTGGAAATGCGGGTTTGCGCCGAAAGCAGGGCGCTGCTGGCGCCTGTTTCAGGAGCGAAACTGGTCGATGCGACCGAGCAGGATTGGTCTGAGGAGTACCTGGCACCCATCATTTCCATCCGTGTGGTGGCGGGCGTTCAGGAGGCCATCGACCACATCAACCGGTACAGCAGCCACCACACCGAGGCCATCCTCACCACCGACCACAGGCATGCCCAGCAGTTCTTGCGCGAAGTGGACTCCGCCAGCGTGATGGTGAACGCCAGCACCCGCTTTGCCGACGGTTTCGAGTACGGCCTGGGCGCCGAGATCGGGATCAGTACCGATAAATTCCATGCACGCGGGCCCGTGGGGATCGAGGGGCTGACCTCGCTCAAGTACGTGGTGCTGGGCGAAGGCGAAGTCCGTGCCTGAGGCCATGCCGTACTTTCCGCCCGTGTGCCTGCATTACCCGTGAAGGCCCCGTGAAAATCATCATTCTGGGCGCAGGCCGTGTAGGCGAAAGCGTGGCGGACAGCCTGGTGTCCGAGCGCAACGACATCACGGTCATTGATACTGACGCACGGCGCCTGCGCGATCTGGAGTCGCGCTTTGACCTGCGCGGCGTGGTGGGCAACGGCATCGAACCGGCCGTGCTGGCCGAGGCCGGTGCCCGCGATACCGATCTGCTCATCGCCTGCGCCGCGCTGGACGAAACCAACCTGGTGTGCTGCAAGGTGGCGCAGCGCTTGTTCAGCATCCCCACGCGCATCGCGCGCGTGCGCTCGGCGGGGTTTCAGGACGATGTGCTGATGGGGCCGGAAGGCCTGGCCGTGGACCGCATCATCTGCCCCGAAGAGTCTCTTACGCGCTACATCGGCAAGCTCATCGAGTACCCCGAGGCCATGCAGGTGCGCCAGTTCGCCGGGGGGCGGGCCTGCCTGGTGGCAGTGCGCGCCCGTGCGGGCGCGCCGCTGGTCAGCCATGCGATTGGCGAGCTGCGCGACATCCTGCCGAACGTGGACATGCGGCTGGTGGCCATTTACCGGCGCTTTCTGGACGAGCCCGACCGTTTCGTGGCCTGCGATGGCAACACCCGCGTGGAACCGGGCGACGAGGTGTTCGTGCTGGCCGCCAGCGGCCATATCGCGCAGGTGCTTGCCGCCCTGCACCGCCGGGGAGAGCAGTCGGTGCACCCGGTGCGGCGCATCATGATCGCGGGTGGAGGCCGGGTGGGCCTGCGCCTGGCGCGCCAACTGGCCGGGCAGGCCGGGCGTTTCCAGGTCAAGATCATCGAAGACGACCCGGATCGTTGCATCGAGCTGGCGTCGGCGTTGCCCTCCGAGGTGCTGGTGCTGCAGGGCGACACCACTGACGAAGACCTGCTGACCGGGGAGAGCGTCGATGAGACCGATCTCTTTTTGGCCCTGACCGACGATGACGAGGACAACATCATGTCCTGCCTGCTGGCCAAGCGCATGGGCGCGCGCCGCGTGCTGGCCCTCATCAACCGGCGCAGCTATGCCGATCTGATGCATGGCACGCAGATCGACATTGCCCTTTCACCCGCGCAGGCCATGCTGGGTGAACTGCTGGCCTATGTGCGCCAGGGCGATGTGCAGGCCGTGCACAGCCTGCGCCGGGGCGTGGCCGAGGCGCTGGAGATTGTGGCGCGGGGCGACCGCAAGAGTTCGCGCGTGGTGGGCCGCAAAGTCGGCGACCTGCAGTTGCCGCACGACGTGCACATGGGGCTGATCGTGCGCGGCCTGCCCGACAAGAACGACGTGGCCGAGACGCCGTTGCGTGAGCCCGAAGTCATCATTCCGCACAGCGCCACGGTGATCGAAAGCGACGACCACGTTGTTTTCTTCCTGCCGCACAAGCGGCTGGTGCGCGATGTGGAAAAGCTGTTCCGCGTGAGCGCCACCTTTTTCTGACACGGATTCGGCAAGACCACCATGGCGGACATGTTTCCCGTTCTGCGCGTGCTGGGCATCCTGGTCATGGTGTTCGCGCTGGCCATGGGATTTCCGCTGGGGGTGTCGTGGTTTGCGCAGGATGGTGTCTGGCGCGTCTACCCCTTGGCCATGGGGTTCACGCTGTGCGTGGGTGCGGCGCTGTGGTGGGGCATGCGCAGACATGCCCGTGAGCTGCAACCGCGCCATGGCGTCATGCTGGTGACGCTGGTGTGGGTGCTGCTGCCTCTGTTTGCCACGCTGCCACTGCTGCTGGCCCTGCACCAGGTCGGGCGCCCCCTGTCCTTCACGCATGCCTATTTCGAGGCGGTGTCGGGGCTGACCACCACGGGGGCCACGGTGCTCAGCGGGCTCGATGCGCTGCCCGTGTCTGTGAATGTGTGGCGCACCTTTCTGCAATGGGTGGGTGGCATGGGGATCCTGATCCTGGCCGTGGCGGTGCTGCCCCTGCTGGGCGTGGGCGGAAGCCAGCTGTTCAGGGCCGAGGCGGCCGGGCCGGTCAAGGATGCCAAGCTCACCCCGCGCATGACGGAAACGGCCAAGGGGCTGTGGGGCGTCTATGCCGTTTTTTCCACCAGTTGCGCGCTGGCTTACTGGCTGGGGGGCATGGAGCCGCTGGATGCGGTCATGCACATGTTCACCACGGTCAGCCTGGGCGGGCTTTCGTCCCATGACGCCAGCTTTGCCCATTTCCAGTCGCCCTTGCTCGAAGGCATTGCGCTGGTGTTCATGCTGGTCGCCAGCTGTAACTTTGCCCTGTATTTTGTCGCCCTGCGCAAAGGCCATTGGGGCGGTTTCTGGCGTGATCCGGAGTTGCGCGCGACCCTGACGGCTTTGTTGGGCGGTGGTCTGTTTGTCTCGCTGCTGCTGTGGATCAAAGACGTCTACGCCCCCCTGGATGCCTTGCGCCACGGCATGTTCAACGTCATATCGATTGCAACCACCACCGGTTATGCCACGGTGGACTATCTGGGCTGGCCGGTGTTTGCGCCCGTGCTGATGCTGCTGCTGTCGGGGGTGGCCACCAGCGCGGGGTCTACGGGCTGCGGCATCAAGATGGTGCGCATGCTGATTCTGGTCAAGCAGGCGCGCCGCGAAATGACGCGCCTGGTGCACCCCCGGGCCGTGCAGCCCGTGCGTCTGGGCAATGCAGTGGTGGACAACCATGTCATTTTTTCCGTCCTGGCCTTCATGCTGGTGTACGGCGGTACGGTGATCGGGCTGAGCATGGTCCTGTTGCTGACAGATCTCGACCTGGTCACCGCGTTCTCGGCCGTGCTGGCCAGTGTGAACTGCATGGGGCCGGGGCTGGGGCACGTCGGGCCGACATCCAACTACGCCGTGCTCACTGATTTCCAGATCTGGGTGTGTACGCTGGCCATGTTGCTGGGGCGCCTGGAGATGCTCAGTTTCATGGCCTTGCTGACGCCGGCGTTCTGGAGGCGCTGAGCGTCCGGAATGAAGAGGGCAGTGCTCCGGAAGGTCTGGAGGGCGCTGCGCAAATCCCTACAATCGAACGCAACCGCGTCATTCAAGGTAGCCATGGTCCCGCACCTCATCACGGCCCTCACCGGGCCCATCAACGAGCTGGAACAGCGCGTCATCGATTCCATGCCCGCCACGGAGCGCTGGTTCCGGCTGGAGTGGATGGAGCACACGCCGCCGTTCTATACCTCGGTGGATATCCGCAATGCCGGGTTCAAGCTGGCACCGGTCGACACCAATCTGTTCCCGGGCGGCTGGAACAATCTGACACCCGAGATGCTGCCGCTGGCGGTGCAGGCGGCCATGGCGGCGATCGAGAAGATCTGCCCCGAGGCACGCAACCTGCTCATCATTCCCGAAAACCAGACGCGCAACAGCGCCTACCTGGAAAACCTGGTGCAGATGCAGCGCATTTTCAACATGGCCGGGTTGAACGTGCGCGTGGGCTCCATCAGCGCCGAGGTCAAGAAGAACACGGTGGTCGAACTGCCCAGCGGCGAGACCATCACCCTGGAGCCGGTGGTGCGTACCCGCGGGCGCCTGGGGCTCAAGAACTTCGACCCCTGCACCATCCTGCTCAACAACGACCTTTCGGCCGGTGCCCCGGGCATTCTGGAAGACCTGCACGAGCAGTACCTGTTGCCGCCGCTGCATGCGGGCTGGTCCGTGCGACGCAAAAGCAACCATTTCCGCAGCTATGAAGAGGTGTCCAAGCGCTTTGGCAAGTTGCTGGGCATAGATCCGTGGCTCATCAACCCGATGTTCACCAAATGCGGCGAGGTGGACTTTGCGGCCGACACCGGGATGGAGGGCTTGCAGACCCAGGTCGACACGTTGCTGGGCAAGGTTCGGCGCAAGTACAAGGAATACGGCATCCACGAGAAGCCGTTCGTGGTGGTCAAGGCCGACAACGGCACCCATGGCATGGGCGTGATGACGGTGCACGATGCCAAGGAGCTGCAGGCGCTCAATCGCAAAGCCAAGAACAAGATGGCGATCATCAAGGACGGCCAGCCCGTGCATGACGTCATCGTCCAGGAAGGCGTGCTGACCCAGGAGCGCATGCAGGATGCCGTGGCCGAGCCGGTGGTCTACATGATGGACCGCTACGTGGTCGGGGGCTTCTACCGTGTGCACGCCGAGCGGGGTGTGGATGAGAATCTCAACGCTCCCGGCGCAGGTTTTGTGCCGCTGGCGTTCGACCATAGCACCCATCTTCCGCAGCGCGGCGCCCGCCCGGGCGCCAGTGCCCCCAACCGTTTCTACATGTACGGTGTGGTGGCGCGCCTGGCGATGCTGGCAGCCAGCTATGAGCTGGAGGCGACCAATCCGGACGCAGAAATTTACGACTGAACGGTTGGAAATTGCGCAGTTGTTGCGACGCAACAAAATGTAATTATCCGGGATGATTGTCCTTCCGTATGCCGGAGGATCAGGACCTGGAGGCGCAGAATGAGCCTCCTCAGGTTCTAGGAACCCTGTTGGCTCGGCGGGCAGGGTAAATCAGTGCAGCATACAAAATCTTCTGCGGCGGCGCTTACCCTGGCGGCCATTGGCGTTGTTTATGGCGACATCGGCACCAGCGTGCTGTATGCACTCAAGGAGGTCTTTGCCTCTGGTCACGTCCCGTTTACCCAGGCCAACATCTACGGTGTCCTGTCCATTCTGTTCTGGACACTCACGGTCATCGTCTCCATCAAGTATGTGGTTCTGGTGCTGCGGGCCGACAACAATGGCGAGGGCGGACTGGTGGCCATGCTGGCGCTGGCATCGCAGGCAGTGAAGGACAAGCCCCGCCTGCGCAGCGCCCTGCTGGCCATGGGCATTTTTGGCACATCACTGTTCTATGGGGACGGTGTCATCACTCCGGCCATTTCCGTGCTGTCGGCGGTCGAGGGCCTGGAGGTGGTCTCCGAAGGATTCAACCAGTTTGTCTTGCCGTTGACGCTGTTCGTGCTGTTCTGTCTGTTTGTGGTGCAAAAGCGGGGCACAGGAGGGATTGGCCGGTTTTTTGGGCCCATCACGCTGGCGTGGATGCTGTGCATTGCGGCGCTGGGCATTTTGCACATCGTCGGCCACCCCGAAATCCTGTGGGCGCTGAGCCCCCACCATGCCCTGGGCTTCATCTTCCATAACCCGGGTACGAGTTTCATCATCCTGGGTGCCGTGGTGTTGTGCGTGACGGGCGCCGAAGCCTTGTATGCCGATCTGGGCCACTTCGGAAAAAAACCGATCCGCATGGCCTGGTTTGCCGTGGTGATGCCCTCGCTGACGCTCAATTACTTTGGCCAGGGGGCCTTGCTGCTGGCCAATCCCGAGGCAGTGAAAAACCCGTTCTACATGATGGCCCCCGACTGGGCCTTGCTGCCTCTGGTGGTGCTGGCCACCATGGCAACGGTGATTGCCTCGCAGGCGTTGATTACCGGGGCGTTCAGCGTGACCAAGCAGGTGATCCAGTTGGGCTATCTGCCACGGCTGAACGTGCAGCACACCAGCGTGCGCGATACCGGACAGATCTACATTCCGTTCGTCAACTGGGGACTGTTCGTTGCCATCGTGCTGGCCGTGGTGATGTTCCGCTCCTCCAGCAACCTGGCGGCCGCCTATGGCATCGCCGTCACGTTGGACATGCTGATCACCACCGTGCTCACCTTTTTTGTGTTGCGCTATGGCTGGCACTACCCGCTGGCGCTGTGCGTGGCGGCCACGGGTTGCTTTTTTGTGGTCGATCTTGCGTTCTTCAGTTCCAACCTGCTCAAGCTGTTCCAGGGCGGGTGGTTCCCGCTATTGATTGGCGGGGCGGTCTTTACGTTGATGATGACCTGGAAACGGGGGCGCTATCTTCTCAACGACAAGTTGCGCTCCGATGCGATTGATCTGACCAGCTTTCTGGAGGCCGTCTTTGTCAACCCGCCGACGCGGGTGGAGGGCACCGCAGTCTTCCTGAGCGCAGAATACGGCGCCGTGCCCAATGCGCTGCTGCACAACCTCAAGCACAACAAGGTGCTGCACAGCCAGAATCTGTTCGTCACCGTGCGCAACCACGAGGTGCCCTGGATCGGACTGGATGGACGCCTGCAGGTTGAGCCGCTGGGGCACGATTGCTGGCAGGTGTCGATCAATTACGGGTTCAAGAACGACCCAGATGTGCCGCGCGCCCTGCAATTGCTGCGTGGGCGCGGCTGTGAGGTGGAGCCCATGACCACCAGTTACTTTCTCTCGCGGGACACGGTCATCCCGTCCTTTGGCAGCGGCATGGCGCCCTGGCGTGAAAAGCTGTTCGCCCAGATGCACCGCAACGCCAGCGCGGCGGCCGATTTTCTGCATTTGCCCAACAATGCCGTGGTGGAGTTGGGCTCGAAAATCGAGATTTGAATGGTGTTGCAGGGCCCATGCACCTGATGGATTTTGGTGTTTTTGGCGTCTGGCGCTTTATCCATCAGCGCTATAAGCTATTATTTGAATAGCAATTTCGTGCCTGAAGGCGCTGCGCTGGGCAGCCTTGCCGCATGCACGAGTCACCGGATACAGCCCATGCGATTTTTCAAGGACCTGAGCCTGTCGGCCTTCACCGCAGGTTTTGTGGCCGTGTTGGTGGGATTCACCAGCTCGGTAGCCATCGTGTTCCAGGCGGCGCAGGCCTTCCACGCCACACCGGCACAGATCACTTCATGGATGTGGGCGCTGGGCCTGGGCATGGGTCTGTGCTCGCTGGTGCCGTCACTGTGGCTGCGCAAGCCTGTCATGGTGGCATGGTCCACGCCGGGTGCCGCCGTGCTGGCTACCGCAGGACTGGCCGGGGGGTTCAGCATGGCCGAGGCCATCGGCGCATTCATGGTCTGCGCGGCGCTCATCACCGTGGCGGGTGTCACAGGCTGGTTCGAACGCATCATGGGGCGTATTCCCATGGAAATCGCATCGGCCCTGTTGGCCGGGGTACTGGCGCGGTTCGGTCTACAGGCTTTTGCGGCAGCGCAGACGGCCTTGCCGCTGGTCTTGCTGATGCTGGCCAGTTATCTGGTGGCTCGCCGTCTTCTGCCCCGCTACGCCGTGGTGGTCACCCTGATGGTGGCCATTGTTTATGCGGCTATGCAGGGACAGATGGCCTGGTCGGCGGTTGAATTCGAGCTGGCCATGCCCCAGTTCACCATGCCGCAGTTCACCTGGGGTGCGCTGGTCAGTCTGGCCCTGCCCTTGTTCGTTGTGACCATGGCATCGCAAAATTTGCCCGGGGTGGCCGTCATGCGCGCCACCGGTTATGACATGCCGGTCTCCGGTTTAATCACGTTGACAGGGGTGGCCACGCTGATACTTGCGCCCTTCGGTGCCTTTGCACTCAATTTCAGCGCTATTACGGCGGCCATCTGCATGGGACCCGAGGCCCATGAGGATCCAGACCGGCGCTATACCGCTGCAGTCTCGTGCGGCGCGCTGTATGTGCTCATCGGCATCTTTGGCGCTGTGGTCACGGGCTTGCTGACGGCATTTCCAAAAGAGTTGGTCATTGCCATCGCAGGGCTGGCGTTGCTAAATACCATCGGCAACGGTTTGGCGGTAGCGCTGCGCGATGAAGGGCACCGTGAAGCAGCCTTGATTACGTTCCTGGTTACGTTGAGCGGTGTCGTGATCGCAGGCATTGGCTCGGCGTTCTGGGGCGTCGTGGCAGGCAGCATTGCGCTGTTTGTGCAACAGTACGCACGTCGCGGTACCGCGTCCTGGTAGCGCCAGGCAGGTTGCCCACGCTCTATTTCCCCTTTCAGAAGCCACGCCATGCAATTGCTGTTCATCGCCGATCCGCTCGAAGTCTTCCAAACCTACAAGGACACCACCTTTGCAATGATGCGCGAGGCCGATCGCCGGGGACACACGCTGGCGGCGTGTCAGCCGCAGGACGTCATGTGGGAGCGCGGTCGCCCCGTGATGGCCCAGGTACGCGATATCGCATTGACCGGAGAGCCGCAGGATTGGTTTCGTGTGCGCACAGAGCGTGCGGTTGCTCTGGTGGACTTTGACGCCGTACTCATGCGCAAGGACCCGCCTTTTGACAGCGAGTATTTCTATGCCACGCATCTGCTGGAGCAGGCAGAGCGCGACGGCGCACGGGTGTTCAACAAGCCGCGTGCACTGCGCGATCACCCGGAGAAGCTGGCCATCATGGAGTTCCCGCAGTTCATCGGGCCGACCTTGGTTACCCGCAGTGCACGCGACATCCAGCGGTTCCATGCCGAGCATCGCGACATCATCCTCAAGCCGCTCGATGGCATGGGCGGCATGGGTATCTTTCGCGTCGGGCCGGATGGCCTGAACCTCGGCAGCATCACCGAGACGCTGAACCGGGGCGGCGCACAAAGTCTGATGGTGCAGAAGTTTCTTCCGGAAATCACGCAAGGCGATAAGCGCGTACTCATCATTGGTGGCCAGCCTGTGCCTTTTTGCCTGGCGCGTATTCCACAGGGCAGTGAAGTACGCGGCAATCTCGCTGCGGGGGGCAAGGGCGTGGCCAGACCATTGTCGGAGCGTGATTTCGAAATCGCCCATGCACTGGGTCCCATCCTGCAAGACCGTGGCTTGCTCTTGGCTGGAGTCGATGTCATCGGGGACTATGTCACGGAAATCAATGTCACCAGCCCGACCTGCTTTCAGGAAATCCAGCAACAAACCGGTTGTGATGTGGCGTCATTGTTCATCGACGCCCTGGAGGCTGCGATGAATAAAAAAGACGGTTGATATCGAACCCCATCAAACTGCATGCTATAGTCGAGGGCTTCGCTGTACGGTGGTTCTTCTTTAGGGGAGTGCGCAGGTGCTGATCTGGTCTGGGGGTTGAAGAGCCTGGGCTGAGGTTGCTGGAAGGGGCGGATAAAAAATCTTTGGTTTTGCGTGGTGGGGAGTAAAAACCCGGTATACAATGCA
>JAPKHH010000041.1:0-25316 GCA_026647025.1 Giesbergeria sp. | reverse complement strand
CTTGCCAAACTCGTCATAGTCGATGCGCTGCGCGATCTCGCCGCTCGCGGCATCCACGACCATGCGCACGCTGCCCAGGTGGTCGGTGATGAGCCGATAGGTCTTGCCGCCCTTTTGCATGTACTCGGGCACGTTCACTTTGCTGCCATAGACGAAGCGGCTCACCAAGGCGCCGCTGCCGTCGAACTCGGCGGCGATTTTGAGTTGGTCTTGGTAGAGCCAGCCTTGGGTAAGGACGCCGTTGACCTTCTTGCCCACGCGGCGGTTTTTGCCATCGATCAGGTAGTCGATCTGCGTGCTGTCGGGTAGCGTGACTGAGCGCAGATTGCCGAAGGCGTCATAAGCGTACTGGGTGATTTGGCTGCCTTCGGTTTTCTGGGTGAGCGTGCCGTTTGCGGTGTAGCTGTAAGTCGTGCCACCGTAGGTGAGCAGGCGGTCTTGGTCGTCATAGGTGGCGATGGGGCTGCCGTCGAGCGAGACTCGGTTGCCGTTGGCGTCATAGCCGTAGCGCGTGGTCGTGCTGCCGTCGCGGCGCACTTCTTCCAGCCTTCCGGCAGGGTCGTATTGGTACTGGAAAGCGGTGGCGACGCCACCGACGGTTTCGTCCTTGGCAGTGATGCGGCCCAGGGGGTCATAGCTCAGGGTGTAATGCAGCAGCGGGCTCGCGTTGTGGCTGGCCTGGAAGCTCGCCAGTTCGCCGAAGGGGTTGTAGCCCTGGGTGGTGCGGAGGTTGGCGAGGCTCGTGCCGGTGACAAGACCACTCGCCGTATCGCGGGTGAGTGTGAGCTCACCTGCTTGGGTCAGGAGGCCATCGGGGTCGTGGGCGAGGGGGACGTTCTGGCCGTTAACGCTGATGCCGGTGATGCGGAAGTTTTCATCATGGGTGAAGGCAATGCTGCCGGCGACGGGGCCGGTGAGGGTTTCTTGTTTCTTGAGCTTGCCGTCGTGCACGAAGGCCAGATTGAGACCGGCGGTTTCGATGCTTGCCAGGAGCCCGGTGGTGCTCTGGTAGGCATAGCGAATGGCGTCGCCACTGCCGGGGCTGGGAGTAATGGATTGCAGCCGGCTGGCGGTGTCATAGGCCAAGTTCACCGTGCTGCCGTCGGGGCGCTGGGTGGCGACGAGCTGTTGGTCGCGGTTGTAGGTGTATTGGGTTTTGGACAGTGGCAGGCCGGCGGCAGGCGGTTGGTACTCGGCTTGCCGATCGACCGGGGTGTATTGGAAGGCATGTTCCGGTCGGCCCGGCGGGGTGATGCCGGTGACGTTGCCGTTGGGGTCGTAGGCAAGGTTCAGGGTGCGCGCGCCGGGGAGTGCGGCCTGGGTGACGCGCCCGGCGGCGTCGCGCTGGTAGATCACTTGCCGGGTGAGGGCGTCGGTGATGCTCTGCACGAAGCCGTCGCTGCCGTAGGCGAGGGTGAGCTGGCGGGCTTGCGGCCCTTCGCCCTGGGTGATGGTGGTGAGGCGGCCACGCGGGTCGTAGCTGTAGTTCACGGGGGGCCAGAGTAGTGTCATCGAGCAATTTGCGCACGGGCGCTGGCAGTCCCAACTGGCGCCATTCCTGAGCACCAAACCACTCCCCCTCGTCATCGGACACGACGACAGACGCAGGGGCTTGCCCCAGCACCGGATGCAAGTGCAGGTCCCGGTGTGTGAGCACATGCAGAAACGAAGCTCGTTCCATCCGGTTCGATGCAATACGCCCCAAGGGATGCTCAACCAGGTCCTGATAGCAATGAAAGACAGGGACGCAATACAACCCTGCCCAAATGCCACGCGACTCCCGTCGTTGGAGCCATACACGATCCTGTGAATCTCGCAGCACCAAAAGCCACCAGGCCTCTGATGAACGCACCAGTTTGCGCGTTCTGACGGGGTATGCTTCCTGTGCGCCTTGCGCCAGCGCACAGCACTTCGCCTGCAAAGGGCATTGCCCACACAGGGGCTTGCGGGGTAAACAAACCATGGCACCAAGGTCCATCAAACCCTGGGTATAGCGCGGCATGGCCTGGGCCAGTTTTTGGTGCGGCAGCAAGCTCGTAGCCAGTTCCCACAGCGTGCGCTCATGGGCCGCAATCGCCAGATCCTCGCCAAAACCCAGCAAGCGGGTCAGGACACGACGGACATTGGCATCGAGGATCGGCGCCCTCTCACCAAAGCAAAAGGCAGCAATCGCCCCTGCCGTAGAACGGCCAATGCCAGGCAATGCAGCCAGTTCCACGGCGGAAGTGGGAAATACACCCCCGTGCACAGCAACAACCTGCTGTGCACAGCGGTGCAGATTGCGGGCCCGGCTGTAGTATCCAAGCCCACTCCACATCGACAGGACTTCGTCCTGCGACGCCGCAGCGAGAGCCCTGACATCAGAAAAGCGCTCCAGGAAACGGGGAAAGTAGTCCAGCACCGTGCGAACCTGCGTCTGCTGAAGCATGATCTCCGAAAGCCATACACGGTACGGATCACGTGACTGCTGCCACGGCAGATGACTTCGTCCATGCTCCTGTTGCCACTGCATCACCAGCGCGGCAACCTGCCCGTCATCCAAGCTCATGCCGGCGCAAAAATATCGTGGTGCTCGATTTCTTCCGGATCATCCGCCAGATGCATCAACTCTTCTGTGAGCTGATGCAGATGCTTGTCCAGCCGATCCAGTGCGGCCTCGCCATCCTCGATTTCGGCGATGCGCTCTTCCAGCCCGGTTGCGGCCTGCTGAATGCGGTCCACAGCCTCGATCCGGCGGGCAAAACTGCGCCTGCGCTCACGCAATTGCGCGTCCAGTTGTGCCGTCGCCGACTTGCTCCAGAGTTCCAGATCATTGGCAGCCGATTCAAATACGGTCCGCAGGCGCATGGACAGAGCCCGGCCCAACCGCTCGGCAAATTCCGGCTGCACGAGTTTGAGGGCATTGCCAACGCTGAGGTACTGCATGTGGTTCTGCTCGATTCCATCGAGTTCCACGGCAAAGGCCTCCAGCGATGGAACGGCAGGCACCTGCAATGAGAACCCAAATTCGGCATTGAGTTGCCGAAAGGTCCCTTCCAGCATGGCATGGATTTCCGTGGCCGATGCCTGGGCCGTATCGATCGTGCCCTTCAGGCGCACGAAAGTTTCAGCGTACTGCTTGCGAATCCCGAGCTTGAGACCTTTCTGCTGCAGGACGCCCATCAGATCAGACAATTGCTCTTTCAGCGTCTTGGTGCCAAGCTTCTGGAACACCTCACGCAGCAATTTCAGATGCACGGATCGCACGGCATGGATTTTGGTCGCGCTCAGATCAAACTCGTGCTGTTCCTGCTCGATCCGGTTACGCATCGCCGCAATCACTGCGGCATTCTTGCCACGCAGGCTCCGCAATTCCAGCATCTGGTCATCGAGATCACGACGCCGGATATTGAGCACCCGCGAGGTCTCCACCCGCAAGCCAGAAATCCCGGCCCCTATGGCGGAACGCAAAATGGCCTGCCGCCGCCCCATGACTCCTCGGGCCAGCGCATCCTCCAGCACCGGCAGCCCACTGGTTTCGAGCATCACATCGTCGCAAGAAATCTTGGCGACCAAGCCCTTCTGGGCGGATACGGGAACCACCTGATCCAGACGCACACCCAGCATTTCCGCCGATGTCTGGCGCTGGCGCTCCAATTGGTCTTCAATTTGCCGCGGCGAGTTGAGCGTGTCCCAAAGCGTATCTATCTTGTTGAGAACCACGAGCCGCGCCTCGATGCTCTCCGGTGTCGTCACCAGATGCTCGCGCCAGATGGCAAGATCAGAACGGGTGACTCCGGTATCCGCCCCCAGAATGAATACAACCGCATGCGCCTGCGGTATCAAATTCACCGTCAACTCCGGCTCTGCGCCCACAGCATTCAGCCCCGGGGTATCCAGAATGACCAACCCCTGCTTGAGCAAGGGGTGCGGCATGTTGATGATGGCATGGCGCCACATGGGCACCTCCACCAATCCTTCCGCATCCTTGGACGGATTTTCCTCTGGCAGTTCATCGTGCCAGAACCCCATGGCTCGCGCCTCATCCACACTGACACGGCGCACCTGCGCAACCTTTTCCAGCGACTTGGCAATCTGATCCGCATCGTTGATATCCAGAGGAATTTCCTCCCAACGATCAGGCTTCAAACGCCATTCGGACAGACTGTGCAACTGCAAGCGGGTTTCAATGGGGAGCAGGCGCAGACAGGGGGGCATCGACGCGTCGTACCCGAGCTCTGTAGGGCACATGGTCGTTCTTCCCGCGCTGGCCGGCATGATGCGGCGGCCATAGCCGGCAAAGAAGATGGCATTGATCAGCTCAGACTTCCCACGGGAGAACTCGGCGACGAAAGCCACCATGACCTTGTCGGTGCGCACCTGGTCTTCCAGGCGTTGCAAGCGCTCCTGTACGGCGGAATCCATGAGTTCGTGGCCGCCCATCCATTCGCCCAACTGTTTCAGTTGTCGGGCAAACTCACGCCGCCACGTCCCGTGCTGCTCAAATTGCTCGTTGAATGAAGGTCCCACTTTGTTCCCGGAGTTCAATGGACGGCCTGCCCACAGACAAGCACAAAATATAGCATCGCACGCCCCAAAAACGGCCTGCTCACGAGGTTTCGTGGTTTCAACGCCTCATGTACGCTGGCACCGGGGGCAAAAAAAGCTGCTGCGCTGCCCCTGGCGCTCCATTCGCACGAGAGTGCCGCAAGTATGACAGGGAGCACCGGCCCGCCCGTAAACATGTGCCTCGCGCTGAAAGTGACCGGCGCTGCCATCGGCGCTGGAGAAATTCCGCAAGGTACTGCCGCCTTGCGCTACGGCCCGTTCCATCACCTGGCGAATCGCCTCGTATAAACGGCGCGCCCGCACCATACCGATGCCCGCCGCCGGGGTCGTCGGACGAATGCCCGCCAGAAACAGCGCCTCCGAAGCGTAGATATTTCCCACCCCCACCACCAGGCGCCCTGCCAGCAGCACCTGCTTGATGGCGGCATTGCTACCGCGCAAACCCGCCCGGAAGTCAGGCCAGCGAAAATCATCGGACAGAGGTTCCATACCCAACCGGCCGAGCAACCGGTGAGCAACGGGTGCCTGTTCGCTGTCGGCGTAGACCACGGCACCAAAACGGCGCGGGTCATTCAAACGCAAAACGCCTTCCGTTGTCGCCAGATCGAAATGATCATGCTGGCCCCGGGGCCATTCCCCCTGCATGAATCGCAGGCTGCCAGACATCCCCAGATGCAGCAGCAAAAGCCCCTGATCCAGGTCCAGTAACAGGTATTTGCCGCGGCGGCGGACGCCGACAACCACCCGGTCAATCAGCATATCCGGCGCACACCCCAGCGGCCACCGCAAAGGCTTGCCCACAAAAACGCCCAGCACACGAGCGCCCTCGATCGCGGGAGCAAAACTTCGGCGCGTGACCTCAACCTCTGGTAATTCGGGCATGCTGCTACACCTTCGTGCCGTTTTGCAGGCATGGATTATTATGGGCTGATGGTCCCATTTTTCCGCTATCTGGCAGCCTCGCTGGTTATTGTCCTTGCGTTTGGCGCAAAACCTTCATGGGCCCAGTTTCCCACTGCGCCGCAAGACGCACCCCATCACGATAGTTCCGCATCGAATGCCTTGCTCGATGCCACGCTGTTCTACGAAATACTGCTCGGCGAAATTGTGACCCGGGGGGGCGACTCCGCCACGGGCTACTCACTGATGCTGGAGGCTGCCCGCCGCAGCAACGATGAACAAATCTACCGGCGCGCCGTCGATATCGCCTTGCAATCGCGCTCCGGAGACCCTGCGCTGACGGCCGCCCAGGCATGGGTAACGGCCTGGCCCCGGTCTATCGACGCCCACCGGTATGTGCTGCAAATTCTGGTCGCCCTCAACCGTGTCGAAGAGTCTGCCACCCCATTGCAACAAGTGATGGCCCTCCATGGAGCGACAGACCGCGCCGCATTCCTATGGGCACTGCCTTCGTTGTACGCGAAGGTTTCTGATAAAGCCTTGGCCGCATCGGTGGTTGAAAAGGCGCTGCAAGACAGCCTGGTTGACCCGGCTGTCAGCTCCATTGCCTGGACGGTGACCGGACGGTTGCGCTTGATGGCGGGCAACCAGCAAGGCGCGCTGGAAGCGGCCCGCAAAGCCCAGGATCAGGCCCCCCTGGAAGACAAACCGGTCCTGCTGGCACTGGAGCTTCTGGAAGCAGGCATGACCGAGGCAGAGCCCGTGCTGCGCCGTTACCTGGACGGCAAGCCCTCTCCAGAAATCCGCATGGCCTATGCCCGCCTTCTGCTGGAATGGCAGCGCTACACAGAGGCACGACAACAGCTCGGTTACGTGACCTCGGAGAAGCCCGATTTGCCCCAGGCATGGATGGCGCAGGCCGCACTGCAGTTCCAGGACAACGACCTGAACGATGCCGAAGCTTCCTTGGAGAAATACGCGGCACTCGTGGACCCCCACCGCAATGCGGCGACCGGCCGTGCCGGCATGACCCCGGCGTATTTGCTGCACGCTCAGATTGCCGAGAAGCGAGGCGACTACGTCGCTGCAGAGCAATGGCTGGCGCGCATCGAGAACGAACAGGACCTTTTCAGTGTCCAGACCCGCCGCGCTTCGCTGCTGGCCCGCCAGGGAAAACTGACCGAGGCGCGGGCACTGATACGCAGCATCCCCGCGGACAACGACGAAGCCCGAAGCATGAACCTGAGGGCCGAAGTACAACTGCTTCGCGATGCACGCCAATACCGCGAAGCCTATTCCCTGCAAAAATCCTTGGTAGACCAGTCCCCAACCGACGACGATCTCGCCTACGAGCTTGCGATGCTCGCCGACAAGATCGGCGAGCATCGCACCATGGAGCGCTTGCTGCGCCAGATCATGGTGCGCAATCCCAGCTACCACCATGCCTACAACGCGCTGGGCTATTCGCTGGCCGAACGGGGCGTGCGACTCGCGGAGGCCAAGGAGCTGATCCTCAAGGCGCTGAGCTTTGCGCCCAAAGACCCCTTTATCACCGACAGCCTGGCCTGGGTGGAGTTTCGCCAGGGCAACTCGGCAGAAGCGCTGCGCCTGCTGGAGACGGCCTTTGGCATTCGCCCCGATGCAGATATTGCAGCCCACCTGGGCGAGGTTCTCTGGACCCAGGGAAATCAGGAGCGCGCCAAAGCCATCTGGCGGGAAAGCCTGCGGCTCAACCCGGACAACGAAACCCTGCGCGAAACCCTTCAACGGCTGAACATCAAACTCTGATGGGCCAGGAATCATCTCCGTCCTTCCCATGGCTCCATTCCGCTGTCTGGCGGAAAGCACCTGCATGGTTATTGACAGGCGTACTGCTGGTGCTGTCCGGCTGCGCCCAGATTCCCACCGCCACGCCGATTGCCAATCAACACTGGAGTGGCCGAATCGCCCTGCAGGTCGATGGGCAGGAGGCGCAATCGTTCTCGGCCAGCTTTGAGCTCCAAGGCACCCCGAGCCAGGGAAAACTGGAATTGCTCAGTCCTCTCGGAACCCAGTTGGCCCGGCTGCAATGGGACCAAAACCAGGCCACCTTGAGCGCTCGCGGAGAAACCCAGGTATCCCATTCGCTGGAAAGCCTTCTACTGCAAGCCACGGGAACGCCCATCCCTGTCGCCGCACTGTTTGACTGGCTGTCTGGCACACAGACCCATGCCGATGGCTGGCAGGCCAATCTGGACGCACTCGGCCAGGGACGTCTCATCGCCCGGCGCGACGCCCCCCCGCCCCGCACGACACTGCGCATCGTCTTGGACCACTGAGTCAGTGCCATGCAAGCCCTCTACGACGTCCCGGCTCCGGCCAAGCTGAATCTCTTTCTGCACATCACCGGCCGCAGGCCCGACGGCTACCACCTGCTGCAATCGGTTTTCATGCTGATCGACTGGTGCGACACCTTGCATTTTTCACTGCGCACCGATGGACAGATCAGCCGCGAGGATCTGGGCCCCCCCCTTCCCACGGAAGACCTTGCCGTGCGGGCTGCGCGGGCTTTGCAAAGCGCCACAGGCTGTACCCACGGCGTACACATGGGGGTCCTCAAGAGCATCCCCTCCCAGGCCGGCATGGGCGGTGGATCCTCCGACGCCGCCACGGTGCTGCTGTCACTCAACCGATTGTGGAACCTGCATCTGAGCGTTCAGGCGCTACAGTCCATTGCCGTCCAACTGGGCGCCGATGTTCCCTTTTTCCTGTGCGGACACAATGCCTGGGTAGAAGGCATCGGCGACAAAATACAGCCCCTGACAGGCGCCTGCGCCCTGCCTGCAGCCCGGTTCGTCGTTGTCAAGCCCGAGGCAGGACTGGATACGCGGGAGATTTTTTCATCTCCCGATCTGAAACGCGATTCTGATAGTGCTATAATCTCAGGCTTTGCTGCAGAACACTTTGACTTCGGTCGAAACGACTTGCAGAACGTTGCTCAGGCACTATGCCCGGAAGTGGAAAAAGCCATCAATTGGCTTAAAACACGCGGATTGCATGGCAGAATGACGGGCTCAGGAAGCGCGGTGTTTGCGCAAATGCCACATGCGGCAGATCTTGATGGCGCTCCGAGCGCATGGCAGGTCAGGGTGTGTGAAAATCTGCTGCGGCATCCTCTGGCAGGGTGGGCAAAAGATGAAAGTTTCGGCTTGTTGCCTTGAGGGCAGCGGGCCTGTGTAGGGGAGTCGCCAAGCTGGTTAAGGCACCGGATTTTGATTCCGGCATGCAAAGGTTCGAATCCTTTCTCCCCTGCCAAATCTTTGTCGCGTACAGGCATTAATTTCAGACCGCTGGGACGCTCATGCAAGCCAACCACCCCGACTTCATGGTTTTCACCGGCAATGCCAATCCTGGCATGGCGGCTGAAATTGCCCAATACATGGGCATCACACTGGGCGCTGCGCACGTGGGCCGTTTCTCCGACGGGGAAGTCACCGTCGAAATCAACCAGAACGTTCGTGCCCGCGATGTCTTCGTGGTGCAGTCCACCTGCGCACCGACCAACGAAAACCTGATGGAACTGCTGATCATGGTCGATGCGCTCAAGCGCGCATCGGCGGAACGCATCAGCGCCGTCATTCCCTATTTCGGCTATGCGCGGCAAGACCGGCGCCCCCGCTCCACGCGCGTCCCCATTACGGCCAAGGTAGTGGCCAACATGTTGCAGGCCGCCGGTGTCGGGCGCGTGCTGACCATGGACCTGCACGCGGACCAGATCCAGGGGTTCTTTGATATCCCGGTGGACAATATTTATGCATCGCCCGTTCTGCTGGGTGATCTGCGCCAGAAGAACTATGACGACCTGATCGTGGTCTCGCCTGATGTGGGCGGCGTGGTACGCGCCCGCGCCCTGGCCAAACAACTCGGCTGTGACCTGGCCATCATCGACAAGCGCCGCCCCAAGGCCAATGTCAGCGAAGTCATGCACGTGATCGGTGAGATCGAAGGCCGCAACTGCGTCATCATGGATGACATGATCGACACCGCCGGCACGCTGGTCAAAGCGGCAGAAGTGCTCAAGGCGCGCGGCGCCAAGAAGGTTTATGCCTATTGCACACACCCGATTTTCTCGGGCCCGGCCATCGACCGCATCGCCCAGGGCTCGGCCCTCGATGAAGTCGTCGTGACCAACACCATTCCCTTGAGCGCAGCTGCACGCGGCTGCGCCAAGATTCGCCAGCTCTCCGTGGCCCCGCTGATCGCCGAGACGATCCAGCGGATTGCCCGCGGCGACTCGGTAATGAGTTTGTTTGCAGACCAGGACAATCTGTTCTGAGTCTGGACAAAGCGTCTGGCGCCCCTTGCGGGCGCTTTTTACCTTAACGAAAGTGACACTGGTCGCGGTGCACTTTTTCTGGAGATTTTTATGAACTTCGTCGCTTTTGAGCGCGCCAAGCAAGGTACGGGTGCGAGCCGCCGTCTGCGCAATTCGGGCCGCACGCCCGGTATCGTCTACGGTGGTTCGGCTGAGCCCCTGGCCATTGAACTGGACCACAACGCACTGTGGCACGCCCTGAAAAAGGAAGCCTTCCATTCCAGCGTTCTGGACATGGAACTGAACGGCCAGACCAGCAAGGTGCTGCTGCGCGACGTGCAATACCACCCCTACAAGCAACTGGTGCTGCACATCGATTTCCAGCGCGTGGATGCCAAGACCAAGCTGCACATGAAGGTGCCGGTGCACTACAGCGGCGCTGAAGAATCCGCTGCCGTCAAGATCGACAAGTGCATGGTCAACCCCCTCGTGACCGAACTGGATGTGGCATGCATGCCATCCGACCTGCCCGAGTTCATTGCGGTGGACCTGAGCGGCCTGAAGAAGGGCTTCTCTCTGCACCTCAAGGACATCAAGCTGCCCAAGGGCGTGAGCGCCGTCACGCGCGGTTCGCAGAACAACCCGACCCTGGTGGCCGTGGTGCCGCCGGCCGTTGAAATCGAGGCGCCTGCCGCCGACGCTGCTGCTGCAGCACCTGCCAAGGGCAAGGGCAAGGGCAAGAAGTAATCACCCCTGGCCTGGCGGCCTCTGAAGGCTGCCGCCCCTCCCAACGGCCCACCCCGCGTGGGCCGTTGGCATTTTCATCTCCGGATAATCGCCTGCATGATCAAATTGTTTGTCGGCCTGGGCAACCCTGGGCCCGAGTACGAAGCAACCCGCCACAACGCCGGATTCTGGTGGATTGACGCGCTGGCGCGCGAACTCAAGGTGCATCTGCAGCCCGAACGCAGCTACTGGGGACTGGTCGCGCGCGCCACCGTTGAGGGGCAGACCGTATGGCTGCTCGAACCCCAGACGTTCATGAATCTCTCGGGCAAGTCCGTCGCCTCACTCGCACGGTTCTTCAAGATTGCCCCCGAAGAGATTCTGGTCGTGCACGACGAACTCGACATCGCACCCGGCCAGGCCAAACTCAAGCGTGGCGGCAGCCATGCAGGGCACAACGGCCTGCGCGACATCCACGCCCAGCTGGGCTCGTCCGATTACTGGCGCCTGCGCATTGGCATTGGCCACCCCGGCGACAAGGCCGAGGTGGCAAACTGGGTACTGAAAAAACCCGCACCAGACCAGCGCACGCTGATTGAAGACAGCATCGCGCACAGCCTCAAGGCCTGGCCTGCGCTGCTGGCGGGTGACATGGACAAGGCAACGCTGCTGGTGCACACCACCAAGCCCCCACGCCCCAAGCCGCCACGGCCTGAGCACATTGCCTGATTGCTATCTATTTAATAGCTATTAGCGCTTATAAACAGAGCGCCAGAACCTGATTTCATCAAAAATCAGATCCGAACAGCCGCTTGCAGGCGCTCAAACTTCTGCCACAGGGTTTCGCGGTTTTCGACATGCCGGGGATCCACCGGAATGCACGACACAGGGCACACCTGCATGCACTGGGGTTCGTCGAAATGGCCCACGCACTCGGTGCACTTGGAGGGGTCGATTTCGTAGATTTTTTCGCCCAGATAGATGGCCTGGTTCGGGCATTCCGGTTCGCAGACATCACAGTTGATGCATTCGTCGGTAATCATCAAGGCCATTGCACACTCCGCAGAATCGGGCCGCGCACCGTGCACGCCAGCAATGCACCGGCCGACCCCAAGGCGCCATTATCCCGCGACGGCCGGAGCCACCAGCGCCAGTAGGGTGGTTTGCCGCTATGCTGCAGCGGCCCCACTCCGCAGAAAGCCACCGATGCAAACCCCCGCCACTGCCCTGCACAACCTGCCCGCCCACACCCTGCTCCAGGCCTACCGCCAGCGCACACTCTCGCCCGTGGAAGTGGTGCAGGCCGTACTCGACCGCATCGACCGCTGGGAGCCCCACCTGCACGCCACCTGGCTGCTGCGCCCCGAGGCCGCACTGGCGCAGGCGCGCGCCTCCGAAGCCCGCTGGCTGCGCGGTGCGCCGCAGGGCCTGCTCGATGGCATACCCTGCACGCTCAAGGACAACATTGCCACCTGTGGCGACCCCACGCCCTTGGGCACGGCCGCGGTCGACCTGGTGCCCGCCCCGGCCGATGCCCCTCCTGCGGCCCGCCTGCGCGAAGCCGGGGCGGTGCTGGTGGCCAAGACCACCATGCCGGACTTCGGCATGCTGTCGTCAGGCCTGTCGAGTTTTCATGCGCTGGCACGCAATCCGTGGGATCTGGACAAAGGCCCTGGCGGGTCCAGCGCCGGGGCCGGGGCCGCAGCGGCTGCCGGCTACGGCCCGTTGCATGTGGGCACCGACATTGGCGGATCGCTGCGCCTGCCCGCCAGTTGGTGCGGCATCTTCACGCTCAAGCCCAGCCTGGGGCGTATCCCCATCGACCCGCCCTACACCGGGCGGGCGGCCGGACCCATGACCCGCAATGTGCACGATGCGGCGCTGATGATGCAGGTGCTCAGCCAGCCCGATGTGCGCGACAGCATGGCGCTGCCTCCCCAGACGCTGGATTGGCAGGATGTCGAACGCGGCCCAGAGCATGTACGCGGCCTGCGCATCGGCCTGTTGCTCGATGCCGGATGCGGCCTGGCCGTGGAGCCCGACGTGCGCGCAGCCATTGAGCATGCGGCCGCCCTGTTGGAAAGCGCGGGCGCCCAGGTGACGCCCCTGCGGCCTTTCATGACGCAAGCCATGCTCGACGGCATGGACCATTTCTGGCGCATGCGCTCGCACCTGGACATGGCCAGCCTGCCCGCCGAGCGCAGGGCGCTGGTGCTTCCGTTCATCCGCGCCTGGGCCGACAGCGTGGCCGACATGCCGGGTGCCGCCGTGTTCCAGGCCAGCCAGCAGTTTCACGCCACGCGCGTGGCCACGGTACGGGCCTGCGCGGCGTTCGACTACGTGATTTCCCCCGTGGCACCCCTGCCCGCTTTTGCGGCAGAACTGCCCTCGCCCACCAACGACCCGCTGCGCCCGCTGGAGCACATCGGCTTTACGGTGCCGTACAACATGTCCGAGCAACCCGCCGCGTCGGTGAACTGCGGTTACACCGCCAGCGGCCTGCCCATCGGCCTGCAAATCGCCGGACAGCGTTTTGACGACCTGGGCGTGCTGCGCCTGGCCCGGGCTTTCGAGCACCTGCGCGGCGCCCAGCGGCCCTGGCCCGAGCCCCCGACCGTGTCACCGTGAAGGCTCACTCTCCCTGGGGGACGGGCTTGAGCATCGGCAGATCGAGGGCCTTGCCGTTGAGCTGCAGCTTGCCGCCTTCCAGGCGCACCGCGCTGGTCAGGTGCTCTGCTTCCTGCTGCACAAAACCCTGCGCCTGCGCCATGCCCACCATGGCATCGATCTGCTCGGCCGGCATGTCCTGTTGTCCCATGGCCTGCACGATACGGGGCAACCAGGCCTTGGGCAGGCGCAGGCCTGCGTGCAGCACGCTGCCCTTGAGCAGCGCCGGACCCCAGCCGCGCGCCTGCACCTCGTCGGCCGTGGGGGCGGTCTGGATTTCCGCACCGTATTCCAGCATCGCCTGCTGGCCTTCCAGCGTGGCCGAGAGCTTGACGGCATAGGCGGGCAGCGCAGCGACAAACAAGGGCGCAGCCTCCTTCCACAGAGCATCGCCTGGGGGGTCTGCCAGCAGCGCAGCCTGCGTGGGGTCGGCGCGGTAGGCCGCCACCAGGGCTTTCTGGAAGAGCTTGACGGCCTCGACATCGATACGGCTGACGGTTTCTTCCAGGCCCACAGCCTCCAGAACCAGCGGGCCTACGGAGCCCTGGGTCTGCGCCTTCGTGGTCCAGCCCAGCGTGCTGCCCGTGCGTTCAATGGCGGCGGAATAACGCAGGTCCTGCAAGGCCATCAGCGTTTGCGGGGCGGCATCGCCCTGCGCGCGGGTCAGCACAATCTTGTCGAACCGGCCTTTGCCGGAGCCCGGCGCCAGCATCCACAGGCCGTCCTCGATCTGCATGTCGAAATCACCGCCCATGCCCTGCAAGGCCATGGTGAAACGCTCTGCCGGGCCATCATCGTCCTCATCGCCTTCGTCTGCGCTGGCGGTTTGCACCCCGCTCAGGCTCAGCTCGGGCCACTGGAAACTTCCGCTCACCTTGCGGCGGGCCGCATCCACGCTCATCTGATAGGTCAACGCCTGCCAAACCACCCGCTGGTCGCCCGCGCCCACCTCACCGGCGGGCAGGGCAAAGTGCAGGTCATGTCCGCCCAGCAGGCGGTGCACCGTGGTCAGCGTGGGCGGACTCACCTTGGCCAGCACCTGGCGGGCGTTTTCATCCAATCCTTCGGCCGCAAAGCGCGACTCGACCACCGCCGCTGCCAGGCGCGCGCCCGCCAGCGGGCCGTGGCGCAGGGTGCTGTCCACCGCAATGCGGATCGGGGAGGCCGACGGTGCATCGCTGGCGTCGGCCGACGTTGGCGCGCTCCACTGCAGCACCAGCCGGGCATGCGAAGTCCAGAAACCGCGCTCATACTGGTGTGACACCACCGCCTGGGGGCCGAGGAACCCCTTGGCTTCTTCCAGCGCCTCCTCGTAATGCCTGCGGGCGGATTCACCCAGGTACCAGGTCGCTCCCCCATAGGCGGCCAGGACAACGACCACGGCTGCGCCCACAATATTTTTCTTGCTCATAGGTGTTTTGGATTCCATGTGACATCCACCGCTGCGGTGGAAGCGGGCGAGAATACCAGCGCCATCGGCTGCGCAGCCTCCACGGCACAAGCCAATTGCAAGCAGATGTGAGTTCCCCCGAACGCCCCACAGGGCAGACCGGTGCAGCCCCACGGCGGTGCGCAGGGTTTTTCCAATAAATAATGACGAAAATGGCCTCTAGCGCTTATCCAGCAAGCGCCAGCAGCTATTATTTTTGAATATTCATCAGCGATCGACGGTAGCCAGGCGCACGGCCAGCCCCAGGAACACCAGCCCCGCGACGCGGTTGAGCGCCGTCTGCGCGCGCGCCGAGCGCTGCAGCAGCGTGCCAAACACTCCCGAAAAACAGGCAATGGCCCCAAACACCAGCAGCGTGGCCACCATGAAGACCACGCCCAGCACCATCAGCTGCAGCGCAACGCCCCCACGCGCCGGGTCGGCAAATTGCGGCAGAAAGGCCAGGAAAAACACCAGCACCTTGGGGTTGGTCAGATTCATCACCATGCCCCGACCCACCATGCGCCCCAGGCTGGGGCCCGGGGTCGCCGGCGCGCCCGTGGGCACCTCGGAGGCCACGGCCGCTGGCGCGCGCAGCGCCTGCCAGGCCAGGTAGGCCAGATAGGCCGCACCACAGAACTTGAGCACGGTGAATGCCACCGCCGAGGCGGCAAACACCGCTGCCAGGCCCAGCGCCACGGCCGCCGTGTGCACCACCAGACCGGCACACAGGCCGACCACCACCGCCATGCCTGCGCGCCAGCCGCGCTGGGCCGATTGCAGCAGCACAAAAATATTGTCGGGCCCCGGAGTCAGGGCCAGAACCACGGCAACACCAAAGAAGGCGATCAGGGTTTGAAGGGTAGGCATGGAGTTTCCGACTGAAAAAACACGAAGTGGCTGGCGAGACAGCACGGCCAGAGGATTGCATTGTGCATGCGGTTCTATCGCAGGGGAATGACGAACACGCGGCGCCGGGGCTGGCACATCGGACCTTCGTACGGCCCGCCATCGCGCTCCCAACCGGGGCCCGGCGACACCTGGGCGCAGACGCGCTGGCCGTCGATCTTGCTGCGCCAGTAATACCAGGGCGCGGGCGCAGACAGCGCCACCCCGCAGCACAGCACCGCACTGGCCCACGCCATCGGCAAGCGCCACCCCCTCCTCATGGCAGAGTCCACCCCGGCAGCGTACGCAAAAAGGAGTCCACCGCTGCGGTATAGGGCCCTGGGAGCCCCAGCGTTTCATTGACATCGCCATGCGAGAGCGGCTGCGGCAGCACGGTCACGCGCGCACCCAGCGCCTCGCCCCGCGCCGCAAACGCACGGGCCTGCGGGCAGGGGCTGCGGCGCAGGCTGGAACACACCACCAGCATCGGGGCTGCGCCCGGCTGCCACTGGTGCTGCGGCGACACGCTGCGCCAATAGGCCGGGTCGCTGCCAAACGCCTTGTCGAACAAGGGTGCGTGGCGCTCCTCCATGGTCTGCTCGACATCCATGGCACCACTGTCAAGTGCCACGGTGCCCAGCACCGGCTGCGCCCCTGTCGCGCGCAGGCGCTCGGGCGACACCGCCAGCAACGACACCAGATGTGCACCGGCGGAATGCCCCATGAGCACAAAGCGCCGCGCATCCCCACCCCAGCGGTGTGCCTGTTGCTGCGCATGGGACAGCGCCAAGGCGACATCGCGGGCCTGTGCGTCGGGCCGGGCCTCGGGCAGCATGCGGTAGTTCACCGACACCAGCACCACACCCTGGGCCGCCCAGTGCGCCAGCTTGTTCTGTACCAGCCGGTCATGGGCCTTGTCGCCGCGCCGCCAGCCGCCGCCATGCACCAAAAACAACACAGGCGCCGCCTGTACCCGATCGGGCACGTAGATGTCCATGCGCTGCTGCGCATCGGGGCCGTAGGCTACGTCGCGCAACAGGCGCAGACCCGGCGGCAGGGCCTGCAGCGCCCATGCACCGGCGCTGCGACCTTCGCTGTTTTCCATCCCACTGGCGTCCGCCGATCGTCCCGGACGGTCACGCAGCGGACCGGCTGCGGCATTCGCCACCGCCGCAAGGCAAAAAACCAGCGCAACGGTCTGCAGGGTCGTACGCAACGTCAACGGCAGGGAGCGGTAGGGCATGGGGTGGTGCTTTCGTGGCTGCGTCCGCATTGTCCATCGCCTGTATGAAGCCCCTGCAGGGGGCAAGTTTCAAGCGGTAACAATCCAGCCTTCAAGCGGGTCCATGTCCGGCGGCAGGCCATGCATTGCATCGCCTTGCGCGTGGCGTGCATCGGCCCAGGCGGCCTGCAGCAGGCACAGCACGGCGTCCAGCCGGTCGCCCCGGGCGTCGTCCACCAGGGCATCACGCTGCGCGTGGCTGAGCTTGAGCTGCAACTGCAGGCGTGTTTGCCCGTTTTCCAGCGCAGTGATCAAGTCCTTGCGGGCGATCAGGCGATCGGGCGTCTGCTTTGCACGGTCGTCGCTTTTGTAGCTGCGCCGCTGCAGCACTTCGCGCGCCAGCAGACCGGGGTAGGCCTCCAGCGCCACACGCCGGGCATCCCCCGTGTGCAGCCCGGGCAGGTGCACGCCTGCAGCCAGCAACAGCGGCACCCCGGCATGCAGCATGTAAGCCACCGGCGGGTTGATCCACTTCATGCTCGGGCTGGATCCGGCAGGCCGGTCGGTGGCGCGGTGGGCCCACTTGGCCCCGGCCGGGCGAGCGGCGCAGAACGCAGCAAAGGTATCGCGAATTTCCGCACGCGAGAGCTGGCCATAGTGCCGCATGCAGGCGCTCCACTCCTGCGGCCAGCCAAGCTGCTGCACCAGTTCGCGGGGCAGGCCCAAAGGCAGGTCAAAGCCACCCACCCAATGCCCTGGGGCCGCCAGCCAGCGGCCCAAGGCATCGAGCGTCTCGAACGTCTCCAGCGAGCGCAGGTGCACGCGCGTGCACGCACGCTCGCCCCGCGCCATCACAATGGGCTTGCGGCGGCTGGGGCTACTGGAGAAATCAACGCCCAGCAACAGTGACGGAGGGTTCTGCATGCTCACCCCAAGGCCAGGGCCGTCACGCCCAGGGCAATGCACACCGCCCCGCACAGGCGCGCCACGCGGTCCCCCTCGCCAAGCAGGTGGCCGCCGATCAGGGCGGCAAACAGCATGGAGACCTCGCGCGCGGGCGCCACGTGCGACAGCGGCGCCTCGCGCATGGCGAACAGCACCAGCACATAGGCAATGGGGCTGACCACGGCCACCAGCAGCGCGAAGCGCCACTGGGCACTCCAGAGCACGGCCGCGGTGCGCAGGTCACGCAGCACCACGGGAGCGAGCAGCGCCACACGCACGAAGTTGCCCATGTAGTCGATGAGGATGGGGGACATCAGCAGCACCTTGACGGCATAGCCATCGACCACGGTGTAGCTGGCAATGAAGGCCCCGGTAAGCAGCCCGTAGACCATGCCTTTGTGCACGCGTGCACGGGCAGCCGGGTCGTGCGCTGCGCGCAGCAGGCCGGGCCCGCCTGCAATCAGAAACACCCCGCCGACCACACCCACGATGCCCAACGCACCAAGTGCCGATATCCGCTCACCCAGCAACGTGATGGCCACCAGTGACGACAGCAGCGGCCCGGTGCCCCGGGCCAGCGGATACACCACCGTGAGATCGGCCTTGCGGTAGCCGCGCAACAAGGTCACGTAATACACCACGTGCAGCACGCCGCTGGCCACGATGAAGCTCCATTCGACCGCACCCCAGTGCGGCACCACATCCCGCGCCAGCCACCAGCCCAGCGGCGCCCAGAACAGCATCATCAGTACCGAGGTAAAGAAGGCAAAGCGCGCATCGCCCCCGGCCTTCTTGGCCACGATGTTCCAGACGGCATGGATGAGTCCGGCCAGGATGATGAGGGCGAACGCGGTAAGGGTCACGGGAGGAAAAGAAAGGCTTCCATGCAAAAAGCCGCAGCGCCCGTTGGACCTGCGGCCGTGTGCGGCACAAAGAGTCAGTGATCGAGAGTGCTGTGCAACGCCCGCAGCGCATGCAACTGGCACGGCCCGGGCCAGCGGCCACCGTGCAAGGGCCGCCCCGCCGCACGGGTGGCGTCCCCCTGCCCGCACCGCGCAGCGGTGCGAGAGCAGGGGGAAGGCTGGCAGCGCCTCAGGGGGGTGCGCACTCTATGCCCTGCCGATGATGGAGGCGGTGGCCATGAGTTCTTCGAGCAGCGCAAACGACACCTTGCCCGACACCGCATACGGGTCGAGCTCGGGCTTCTCGGAATACTTGAGCAGGATGGAGTGGTTGATCTTGGAGAGGTTCACCTGCCCCATGGTCCAGCCGCCAAAGCGCCGTTCGGCAATTTCTTCGTAATGCAGCAGCTCCACGTTCTTGTGGCGCGGGTCGCGCTGGATGTGACCGTAGAGGTCATTGACAGCCGAGCGTCCGCCCTCGATCGCCTGCAGGAAAACCCCGCCGCCGTAGCACAGGATGCCGGTGATGCCGCAGCCCGGATTGTGCTGGCGCGACTGGGTCAGGATGGCTTCAATGGCGGCGGCGGAGGTGTCCACCGCGCGGCTGGCGTAGAGCAGGCGTACCAACATGGTTCTTCACTTTCCGGGAATGAGGGAGAGGAACTCGCGGCGCAGGGCGCTGTCCTTGAGGAACACACCACGCATCACCGAGTTGATCATTTTGCTGTCCATCTCGCGCACACCGCGCCAGGACATGCAGAAGTGGCTGGCTTCCATGACGATGGCCAGGCCGTCGGGCTGGGTCTTTTCCATGATGAGGTCCGCCAGCTGCACCACGGCTTCCTCCTGGATCTGTGGGCGGCCCATGATCCAGTCCACCAGGCGCGCGTACTTGGACAGGCCGATCACGTTGGTGTGCTCGTTGGGCATGACACCGATCCAGATCTTGCCGATCACGGGGCAGAAATGGTGGCTGCAGGCGCTGCGCACGGTGAGCGGGCCGACGATCATCAGCTCGTTCAGGTGCTCGGCATTCGGGAACTCGGTGATCGGCGGCTGGGGCACGTAGCGGCCCTTGAACACCTCATTGAGGTACATCTTGGCCACGCGGCGCGCGGTGTTCTGGGTGTTGTGGTCGTTCTCGGTGTTGATGACCAGGCTGTCGAGCACGCCCTGCATCTTGACCTCGACCTCGTCCAGCAAGGCCTCCAGTTCTTCCGGCTGGATGAACTCGGCAATGTTGTCGTTGGCATTGAAACGCTTGCGCGCTGCGACGAGCCGCTCACGGATCTTGACGGAAACAGGAACCCCTTCATCCCGGGGATCGGGCGCCATGTCGGCTGCAGTTGGTCTGGACATGATCGCATCGTACCAGCGATCCAACGCCACCGATTTTCAGGGTTTTTAGGCCTCTGGCGCTTATCCATCAAGCGCAAGCAGCTATCAATTAAGTAGCATTATGTCGCCGGAACATCAGTAGCGGCTGCCCGAGAGCCACAGCGCCAGCCGCATGAGCACAAAGGCCACGCGGTCCAGCACCCGCTCGCGCCAGGTGCGGTCGGCATAGCGCGTGGGGTCCAGCCCCCGGCCCTCGTGCTGCATGGCATGCTCCAGGCGCTCCCGCAGCTCGGTGGCGAAGGCGGTATCTTCAACCACCACATTGGCTTCACGCGCGAGCAGCAGGCTCAGCGGGTCCAGGTTGGAGGAGCCCACCGTGGCCCAGGGCCTGGCGCCCAGGGCATCGATCACCGCCACCTTGGCGTGCAGAAAGCTCGGCTCATACTCATGGATCTCGATCCCGGCCCGGAGCAGCGCGCCATAAACGGGCCGTGCCGCGTGGTACTGCATGAAGTATTCGTACCGCCCCTGCAGCAGCAGGCGTACCCGCACGCCCCGGCGGGCCGCCATGACCAGCGCACGGCGCAGCTTGCCGCCGGGCAGAAAGTAGGCGTTGGCGATGATGATTTCCTCACGCGCCGTACCGATCGCGCGGCGGTAGGCTTTCTCGATGCGGGTGCGGTTGCGCACGTTGTCGCGCAGCAGCAGTGCCGCACGGATGCCGCTGCGGTGGTTGGACGCTACCGCTGCGTGCTGTGCCGCACCGGCAGCGCGCAGGGACTGCAAAGCCTTGGGCAGATGGCGCTGGCGCACATCGCGCACGGCCTGCATGCGCCACCACAGCTGCTCCATGGCGTCGCTGGCGGACACCACCAGACTGCCGGTGACCACCACGGCAAAGTCAAGCCGCGGCGCAGTCAGAACGCCATGGTTGGGATCGTGAAAGTCGTCCAGCACGTTGATACCGCCACAGAACAGCAGATGCCCATCGACGACGCACATCTTGCGGTGCAGGCGGCGCCAGCGCTGGGGCAGCAACAGACCCAAGGGGCCCAGCGGTGAATACACCCGCACCCGCACACCCGCGGCATGGAGGCGGTCGGCCCAGATTTGCGGCAGGCGGCCCGTGCCCACACCATCGACCACCAGGTGCACGCGCACGCCCCGCTGGGCGGCGCGCATCAGGGCCTCGGCCACCTTCGCACCGGAGTCCGTGAAATCAAAGATATAGGTCTCGAACTGGATGTCCGCCAACGCCACATCCATGGCCTCGATAAGGGCCGGAAAGAACTCCTGCGTGCCCTGGAGCAGCCGTATCTGGTGGTCCTGGGCAAAGTCGGGGGCCTGGGCCATCAGAGCCTGAATTCCGCGATCAAGGGCAAATGGTCGGACATGCGCCACCAGATGCGACCGCGCGGTACATGCAGGCCCAGCGGGGTCAGGCCGCGCACATAGACATGGTCGAGCTGCGCCAGCGGCAGCCGCGCCGGGTAGGTGAAGGCGCGGGCATCATCAAACTCATACAGGCCAAAACCCGCCAGCATGCGCTTGATCTGCAGGCCCCAATCGTTGAAGTCGCCCGCGACCACCAGCGGCGCGCCCGGGGGAACCTCGCGCTCGATGAAGCGCTGCAACTGCGCAACCTGGCGCACGCGGCTGCCCGGGATGAGCCCCAGGTGCACCACAATCACATGCACCTGACGGCCGTGCGCGCCCACTTCCACATGCAGCAGGCCGCGCTGCTCGAAGCGGTGGTCAGAGATGTCTTCATGCTGGTGGCCGATGACCGGCCAGCGCGTGAGCAGCGCATTGCCGTGCTCCCCATGCTTGGTGAAGGCGTTGGTGCGGTACACCGCCTCGTAGCCCTCGGGCGCCAGAAACTCAGCCTGCGGCACGTCGGGCCAGCGCTGGAAATAGGCCGCCTCGCGCCGATGCAGGCCGCGCACCTCCTGCAGGCAGACGATGTCGGCGTCGAGCTGCTCCACCGCCAGCCCCAGGTTGTGGATCTCCAGCCGACGGGCCGGGCCAATCCCCTGCACGCCCTTGTGGATGTTGTACGTGGCTACCCGCAAGATGTCGTCGTTGTCCATCGGCACATTCTCCACCACCTGCCCGCCCGGCGCCACGGTGCTGCGGGTCTTCCCAGGTCGCACGGCAAGCAGACCGACATACACTCGGGGCATCCTCCTACACCCTGCGGACAGCCAGCTGCCCGCACAACGTCACCGCCCATGGCCACCGCCCCAAAATCCGATCGTCCGGACGTCCTGGCGCTGGTGGTGGACAGCAACGCCACTTCGCGCACCCTGCTGGTGGGCCAGTTGCGCGACTACGGCGCCACCAAGGTCGTTCAGTGCAGCCGGGTGCAGGATGCGCGCAGTCGGCTGGAACACACCGTCTTCGACTATGTGTTGTGCGACCAGTATTTCCCGGATGCGCAGTGCTCGGGCCAGACGCTGCTCGACGATCTGCGCCGAGCCCAGTTGCTGCCGTTTTCCACCGTCTTCTTCATGGTGACCAGCGAGGCCACCTACGCTGCGGTGGCCGAGGCCGCCGAATCAGCGCTGGACGGCTACCTGCTCAAGCCCTTCACACCACTGACGCTGCACGAACGCCTGACCTCGGCCCGCCAGCGCAAGGTGCACTTGCGGCCGATCTTCGACGCCATAGAGCAGGAGGATTTCGAGACCGCAGCCCGCCTGTGCGTAGACCAGTTTCTGGCACGCAAACCCTACTGGCTGTATGCCGCCCGCATCGGCACCGAACTGCTGCTGCGTCTGGGCCAGCATGACGAGGCACGCATGCTGTTCGAGGCCGTCATCAAGACACGCGCTCTCCCCTGGGCCAAGCTGGGGGTGGCGCGCGCACAGATCGAATCGGGCCAGACCGCCCGCGCCGTCACCACCTTGCAGGGCCTGGTGGGCGATGACCCGAGCTTTGCCGACGCCTATGACGTGCTGGGCAGGGCGCAGGTTGAACAAGGGCATTTTGCGCAGGCCATCGAGACCTACCGTACCGCCAGCGAGCTGACGCCCGACTCCATTGTGCGACTGCAAAAGCTGGGGATGATGTCGTACTACATGGGAAACCAGACCACAGCGGCGCAGGTGCTGGCGCGCGCAGCCATTCTGGGCATCGATTCCAAGCTGTTCGACTACCAGTCCCTGGTGATTCTGGCCTTGTCCTATCAGGCCGAAAACGACATCAAGGGCATCGATCGCTGCATCGCCGACTTCGGCCGCATCCTGGAGCGCAAGCCGGACAGCCTTCGCATCCAGCGCTTTGCCCGCGTCGTGCAAACGCTGCACAGCATCCAGCGCGGGCAAGTCGCCCAGGCCGTGAACGATGTACAGGCCATGGCCCGGGAGATCAAGGAGAGCACCTTCGACTTTGAAGCCGCCTGCAATCTGGCCAGCCTGCTGGCCGTGCTGGCCAGCACCTCCATCGACCTGGAGGAAGGCCCCAGCTGGATCGAGGCGATCGGCATGCGCTATGCCAATACCCGGGGCCTGTGCGAACTGATGGCCAATGCGTGCATGCAGCACCCGTCCTACGCCGACCTGGTGCGCATCTGCCTGCAGCGCATCAACAAGATGGCGGAGGAAGCCATGGCCCACAGCCTGGCAGGCAACCCTGCTGCTGCCATCGATGCACTGATGCACCACGGCGGCCAGTTTCTGAACACCAAACTGATCGACCTGTCGCAGCAACTGCTGCTGCGCTCCACCGATCAGCTGCCCCAGGCGGCTGCTCTGCAGGCATCGGTGAACCAGTTGCGCAGCCAGTGCGGAACGACCCCGGCACGCGCGATTCTGGGGCAGGAGAGCGAACGCCAGCCCGGCGCCGTGGCGCTGCGCACCCGCACTGCGGCCCTGCGGGTGACCACCACCGCCAGCCAGGACCCAGCTGGTTAGAACTTGCCTGCAAAACGCGGCAGCAGCAGACAGGCTTCGGCATTGGACGGCGAATAGCAGGCCAGGGCCGCCTGCCGCCAGGGCAGCCATTGCCAGGCCCTGTGTTCGCGCGGATTCAGTTGCACGATCGTCCCCTCCGGCACTTCCAGGCTGAAGATGCGCTCGGTGTTCTCGCGCACACCGGGCGCATAGCGGTGCAGCCATTGGGGATAGATGCTGTAGACATTTTCCAACCACCAGTCGCGCAATATGCAGCCCGGTGCATCGGCCTCGATGCCTGTTTCCTCCTGCACCTCGCGCACTGCCGTCGCCCGAAAATCCTCTTGCAGCGTGTCTTTGCTGCCCGTGACCGACTGCCAGAACGCTTCGCCATCGGGGGCATCGTCCACCCGGCGGATGAGCAGCACTTCCAATGCGGGAGTGTGAATCACGACCAGCACCGATTCCGGAATCTTGAAGGGCTGCTGCACCGGGGCCGCCTTGGGCTCAGCCTTTGGTGGCGGGCGCGGCAGGGACCGGCGGCGGCAGCGGCCTGGCCTGCAGCGCACGCACCTGAACCACCAACTGGTTGTGCGCATCCAGAAAAGCCGCAGCGATCACCTTGCCCTCGTTGGTATTGCTCCAGCCGGCCCCGGCGCCGCCGCCGAGCCGGCCCAATACCAGGCCACCCAGCCCCAGGTCCGTGGTGCGCGCCGAGCCCGTCGCTGCCGCCACCTGCTCGGTGGTTTCGTTGTCCGACAGCAGAAGCGCGGTCTGCGCCTCCTTGAACTTGACCTGCTCGACCAGCCCGGCCAGCCCTGCAATGTCGCGCAGCACCGGAATCAGGGCCACGACACCCGCCAGGCCCCGCCCTGCGTCCTGCTCGCTGAAGGTGAGGCTGGGCGTCAGCGTGTACTGGGCCTCATAGCCCTTGCCCTTGGCCACGGTGGAGTTCTGGCGCAGCACGCCCGCCTCTTTCAGTTCCTGCTCCTGGACTGTGCCGCGCAGGCCTGCGTTGCGGTCCACCACCCGAAAACACCCGCTCTGCTGTGCCAGCAACTTGATCAAAGGGACCGGCGAAGCCGGCAACTGGTACCCGACCCCCATCACATAACCATTCGGGTTTTCGGCCAGCGCCAGCGTGGCCACGGGCGCGTCGCAACGCACCAGTTCCCGCGCTGCGTTCTGGGCGCCCTGCGGGCCTGCCGAGCCCGTGACCACCGAGCCGCCCTGGCCCAGTTCGGTTTTCTTTTCGCCGCAGGCGGCCAACACGGCCACGGCAGCCGATACACAGAGAAGGCGCCAACAAAAAAAGCGATTCACGTTCATCTTCTCCAGAACAACGCACTTCGTTCCATCACAAAAAAGGGCGCCCTGGAGGCGCCCTGGTGATTCTGCCCGAAGGCCTGCAGACTATCGGCCCACCTTGGCCGCGTCGACATTGCGCAGGCGGATATGCAGTTCGCGCAACTGCTTCTCGTCCACGGGCGACGGCGCCTGGGTCAGCAGGCACTGCGCCCGCTGCGTCTTGGGGAAGGCGATCACGTCGCGGATCGACTCGGCG
>JAPKHH010000040.1:0-25334 GCA_026647025.1 Giesbergeria sp. | reverse complement strand
GCAGCGAAGCCCTCGACTATAGCATGCAGTTTGATGGAGTTCGCTTGTCACATGAAAAAATTGTGTCTCGGGCCTGATAATGGGACGCTATGGCATTGATTACCTTACTAAACGCTCAGCTGGCCTTCGGACATGTGGCCCTGCTCGACCACGCGACTTTTTCCCTGGAGAGCGGTGAACGCATCGGACTGATCGGTCGTAACGGTGCAGGGAAGTCTTCACTTCTCAAGATACTTGGAGGACTGGCCCACTTCGACGATGGCGCACGCCATGTGCAGCAGGGCGTGCGCATTGCCTATGTGGCGCAGGAGCCGGATCTCGATCTTGCGGCGTCTATTTTTGAAGCGACGTCGCAGGGGCTTTCGGAGGTGATTGCGTTGCGCGAGCAGTATTTGTCAGGCGCCGAAGGGTTGGATCTCGATGCACTGCAAACCCAGATCGAGGCATACGACGCCTGGAACTGGGAACAGCGCGTCGAAGAAACCCTGCAGCGCTTGCATCTCGATCCGGCCGGGCGCGTAGGCGACCTGTCTGGCGGAACCAAGAAACGCGTGGCACTCGCGCAGGCGCTGGTCACCCGGCCTGATGTACTCCTTCTCGATGAGCCGACCAACCATCTGGATCTCGATTCCATTGAGTGGCTTGAAGACTTGCTGGTGGAGTTCCCAGGCAGCGTGGTCACCATTTCCCATGACCGCGCTTTCCTCGACCGCGTGGCGACTCGCATTGTCGAACTCGATCGCGGGCAGCTGCGCTCCTATCCCGGCAACTTTGCGCAGTATCTGCTGCAGAAACAAGAGCAGCTCGCGCAGGAAGAAACGATTGCGGCCAAGGCAGACAAACTGCTGGCACAAGAAGAAATATGGGTCAGAAAGGGGGTGGAAGCGCGCCGCACACGGAGCCAGAGCCGCATTTCTCGACTGGAAGCCCTGCGTTCGAGTCGGGCCGCCCGCCGCGAAACCCTGGGTAGCGTGAAAATGGACCTTGCCTCCGGGGCCCCGAGCGGGAAGATCGTGGCCGAATTGGAGGGGGTATTCAAGGCCTTCGGCGACAAGGCCGTAGTCCGCAACTTTACCAGCACGATTTTGCGCGGCGACAAGGTCGGCTTGATCGGGCCGAATGGCGCCGGCAAGACGACCTTGCTCAAGTTGATTCTGGGAGAGTTGCAAGCCGACAGCGGTCGCCTGCGGCAGGGTGCAAACCTGGAAGTGGCCTACTTTGACCAGATGCGCCATGCCATTGATCTGGATGCCACGCTGGAAGACTTCATCAGCCCGGGCAGTGAGTGGATTGAGATCGGCAAACAGCGCAAGCACGTCAAAAGCTACCTGGGTGATTTTCTGTTTTCGCCAGCGCGTGCGCACTCTCCCGTGCGCTCCCTGTCAGGCGGCGAGCGCAACCGGCTTCTGCTCGCCCGTCTGTTTGCGCGCCCCGCCAATGTGCTGGTGCTTGATGAACCGACCAACGACCTGGACATTGAAACGCTTGATCTCCTGGAAGAATTGCTGCAAACCTACGAAGGAACAGTGTTCCTCGTCAGCCATGACCGTACTTTTCTGGACAACGTGGTCACCAGCACCATCGCCTTTGAAGGTGACGGGCTTTGGCGTGAATACGAAGGCGGCGTTCAGGACTGGCTGGTGCAATCGCGCCGCAGCCGCGAGATGACGGCAACGTCGGCCCCGGCCACCAAACTGGCCAACACGGCCAGCGGCAGCAAGACATCGCCGACTCCCGCTACGGACACCAAGACACCAACTTCCAAACGGAAGCTCAGCTACAAGGAACAACGCGAGCTCGATCAGTTGCCCGGTACCATTGCGGAGCTGGAGGCAGAGCAGAAGTCGATACAGGAGCTGTTGGCCGACGGTTCCCTCTACAGCAGCGACGGTGCGCGTGCTGCTGCACTGCATGTGCGCGAGGGTGAAATTGAAATCGTGCTCATGCAGGCGTTGGAGCGATGGGCGCAGCTTGCAGACTGAACGCACCATCACGACTGCGCCGCCCTCTCCATTGCGCTATTGAAATAGTAGCTATTACCGCTTCATTTCATTGACATTCAAACGTTTTTATATTTGAACCTCAATGAATTCAAGCGCAACATGCTATTGTTTTTGAAGTGTCCGGGATGACCCCGTGTATGCACAGGAAGTCGGCTGACGAACTCCGGGATCAAAATCCTCGCCGGGCCCGACCCCCACCACCGCAATAGACTGCAACACCGCGAAGAATTGCATACGGCAGGACATTGACGCTCGGGATTGTTCGGCCGTGCGGGATTTCAACGCACGAGGCGGAAATCCATCAGATACGATGGTGCACCCGGTCAGAGCCCCCACGCAGCCGGGCAACCAATGCGGGTGCAATCTGCGACAAGGGCAAGACTTCATCGGCGGCGCCGTGCGCAATGGCCTCGCGCGGCATGCCAAACACGATGCAACTCGCTTCATCCTGCACGTAGTTGTAACTGCCGGCATCTTTCATCTCACGCATTGCCGCCGCGCCATCGTTGCCCATGCCAGTCAGCATGATCCCGTATGCGTTGCGCCCCACCAAGGCGGCGGCGGACTTGAACAGCACCTCGACCGACGGCTTATGGCGATTGACAGCAGGTCCATCGTCCACGATGGCAACGTAGTTGGCCCCACTGCGGCCAATGTGGAACTGCGTGCCACCCGGAGCGATATAGGCATGCCCTGGCAGGATGCGCTCGCCATGAACCGCTTCCTTGACCGTGATCTGGCACAGGCCATTGAGGCGCGCGGCAAAACTGGTGGTGAAGCCGGGCGGCATGTGCTGCGTGACGACAATGGCCGGCATATCCGCAGGCAGGTGTACCAAGACCTCTTTGATGGCCTCGGTACCACCCGTGGAGGCACCAATGAAGATCAATTTTTCAGTGGACAGGCGCCCCAGCAGTCCGGCCGCCGGGGCTGGCGCCGACACTGTGGCACCGGAACTGACCGGATCCCGGTGGACACGGCGCACCTGGGCAACCGCCGCCACGCGAATCTTGTCCACAATGGGCCCAGCCAAATCGTTCAGGCCACTGCTCAAGCCCACCCGCGGTTTGGCCACAAAATCGACGGCACCCAGTTCCAAGGCCTTCAGGGTCACCTCGGCACCGCGCTCAGTGAGCGTGGAGATCATCACCACCGGCGTTGGGCGCAAACGCATCAGTCGACCCAGGAAATCAATACCGTCCATGCGCGGCATTTCAACGTCCAGGGTAATGACGTCCGGATCCAGTTCCCGAATCATCTCGCGCGCAATCAGCGGGTCGTTGGCGGTGCCAACGCATTCCATGTCGTGCTGACGGTTGATGATCTCGGCGAGCAGGCTGCGCACCAGCGCGGAGTCATCCACGACAATCACCCGGATCTTCTTACCCATCGCCAACCTTCTCATTCAAAACAAATCGACAGAACCACCCGCCGTGGTCTTGGCAACCACCGCAGCATTGCCACGTTTTTCCTGCGCGACCAGTTCTTCCGGGTGGGCATGTGCCAGGCGCTTGACCATGGCCTTGCCCGTGACCGGAAAGAAAACCACCTTGCGTGGATAGATATCCAGCACATCCTCGGACACCACGGGAATCCGCTCGGTGTGCAGGTAGTTGACAACGAACTGCGTGTTGCGCTCACCCACGTTCATTGTTGTAAAGCTGTGCATGACCTGTGCCCCGCCGAATATCTTGGCCTGCATGGTTTCCCGCCGTGCACCGTGCTTGAGCATCTCATTGATCAACAATTCCATGGCATACGAACCATAGCGACCCGAAACATCGATGGAATCGCCATCGGGAAGCATGAAATGGTTCATGCCCCCCACACGCATCCGGCTGTCCCACAAACATGCCGCAATGCAGGACCCCAGCACAGTCATGATTACCAGATTCTCGTTGGAAACATAGTATTCGCCCGGCAACACTTTGACAGCGTTGTACTGAAAGTGCGGGTCGTAATAGAAAAAGGAGGCCTGCCCCGGCTGGACGGGCCGGGATTTCAAGTCCTGCAACGAGGACTCCGGCGCCGCAGCCGCGCTGACGGGATACACATCGGCACCGAGAGGAGCAATGCGTGGCGCTCGCCGACGCTCCGGGACGCCAGAGTTTCTGGACGCGGCGGAAAACGCAGCAGAGTCGGAAGAACCAGGTTTGGATGTGATCATGGATTTGAGAAAAACAACATTCTGTGCGGGTCAACGCCGCTCGTACACCGTCTTTCCACGCAAGGTAAACAAATCCCGCGATTCGCTGAAATTTTCAGCATGCCCGACAAACAGCATGCCTCCGGGTTTGAGCACCTTATGGATGCGCTCCAGAACCCGGCGTTGGGTTGGTGCATCGAAATAGATCATTACATTGCGACAGAAAACCACATCGAAAGGCTCTCTGAAAGGCCAGTCATCGCGGATCAGATTCACGCTGATGAAGTCAATGGCCTTGGTCAGTTCTGGTTTGACTCGCACCAGACCAGAGTTGCCACTCTTGCCCTTCATAAAGAACCGCTGAAGATGCGACTGCGTCAGCCCCTTCAGGCTCTCAAGCCGGTACACACCTTGGGCGGCCGTTGCCAGCACCCGCGAATCGATATCGCTGGCAGTCAGCTTGAAATTGGCATTGGCTCCCAGGCTTTCGAGAGCCGTCATGACAATCGAATAGGGCTCTTCTCCGGTGGAAGCCGCACTGCACCACACCCGCCACGGCGTTCCCGCAGGCTTGGACTTCAAGTGCGAGGCAAAAATCTCGAAGTGATGCTGTTCACGAAAAAATGCCGTGAGGTTTGTGGTGAGTGCGTTGATGAATTCCTGCCACTCTGACCCATCGTGCGTTTCAAGCCACCCTAGGTAATCCTTAAAGCTGGTGTATCCGGTCTCGCGCAAGCGACGCGACAGACGGCTGTACACCATCGCATGCTTGCCTTCATGGAGATTGATGCCAGCGCGCTGGTAGATCAGCGACTGGACCCGCGAGAAATCGGCATCGGTCCAGACAAACTCACGCCCCTGCGCCAAGGGCCCATTGCCCCCCGCTCCTCCTGCGGCCCGCGTGGCACTGCCACGTTCGGTGCGTTCGGTGGAATCTGCGTTGGGATTGCGAAGCATGAATGATCCTGATGCGGTTTTGATGGACTCAGGGGTCTTGAAGTACCCGCAACGAAAGCGATACGGATTCGTTACATTGCTTCGCTGTTCAGTCTTTTCAGGTCAGCGCCATCATCCGCCTGCGGCCACCAGGCCCATGTCAACGCTGGACATCAACTTCTCGATATCCAGCAGGATCAACATACGCTCACCCACAGATCCCAGGCCAAGAATGCAATCGTTGTTGATCACGCTCTCAATGTCGGGAGCTGGACGAATGTTGTCGGGCGCCAGTTCCATGACGTCGCTGACCGAATCCACAACGATACCCACGACACGGTTACGCAGATTGAGAATGATGACGACAGTAAAGTCGTTGTACTCAGCCTGTGAGCAATTGAATTTCAGGCGCATGTCGACAATGGGAATAATGGTTCCCCGCAGATTGACAACCCCTTTGATGAACTCGGGGGCATGCGCAATCCGGGTTGGCGGTTCATAGCCCCTGATTTCCTGTACCTTGAGAATATCGATTCCGTATTCCTCTTGGTCCAGGCGGAACGTCAGGTACTCACGCGCACCCGATGAAACCGCTTCTGCTGCTTTGCCAATCACACTCATGTGATTTCTCCTTTCATTGCCGTGGTGGATTCGATGTGAAAGCCGGTGCGCTCAATGGCGTGCCCGGCGGACCAAGCCACCAATATCAAGAATGAGCGCCACCCTCCCGTCACCAAGGATGGTTGCCCCTGACACATTGGGAACCTTGCGGTAGTTGGATTCGAGGTTCTTGACCACCACCTGGTGCTGCCCCAACAACTCATCCACCAACAACGCCACCCGGTTACCGTCGGCCTCCACCACAACCATGATGGTGCTGGACTGGCCTAGATCGAAACGCGGCACCTGGAATATGCGCTCCAGACCTATCACCGGCATGTACTCATCACGCACCTTGACCAGCTGGGAGCCCTGGGCCACGGTATTCACATCGCTGGCATTGACCTGGAAGGACTCCACCACGGAAGACAGGGGCAGGATGTACACCTCTTCTCCGACACCGACAGACATCCCATCCATGATGGCCAAGGTCAAGGGAAGCCGCACCGAAACCTTGGTGCCGTAGCCCTCTGAAGAATCAATCTCGACCGTGCCATTGAGTGCTGCGATATTGCGCTTGACCACATCCATGCCAACGCCCCGACCAGACACATCGGTGACCACCTCGGCCGTAGAGAAACCCGGGGCAAAAATGAGCTGCCATACGTCGGCATCGCTCATTTGATCGGACACATCCATGCCACGCTCGCGGGCCTTGTTCAGGATCTTCTCGCGGGACAGGCCTTTCCCGTCATCCTTCACCTCGATCACAATGGAGCCGCCTTGGTGCGACGCGGAAAGCGTGATGGTGCCGTGCTCTGGCTTTCCATTGGCCAGGCGTTCGGCAGGCGACTCAATGCCATGGTCACCACTGTTGCGCACCAGATGGGTGAGCGGGTCAGTGATCTTCTCCACCAACCCCTTGTCCAACTCCGTCGCCTCGCCCAACGTTACCAGCTCCACTTTTTTGCCCAACTTGTTGGCCAGATCACGCAACATGCGCGGAAAACGGCTGAACACGATGGACATCGGAATCATCCGGATGGACATGACCGATTCCTGCAGGTCGCGTGTATTGCGATCCAGGTCGGCCAGACCGGCCAGCAGTTGCTGGTGAACTGCCGAATCCAGCCCCAGGCTATTTTGCGCCAGCATGGCCTGCGTGATCACCAGCTCGCCCACCAGATTGATGAGTTGATCGACCTTGTTCACGGCAACGCGGATGGTGGTGGATTCCACCTGGGCCTGGTTGACCGCCTTGGCATCAACCGCAGGCTTGGGCGCAATCCGGGTCACTGCCGAGGATGGCTCAATGGCCTGCGCAGCAGCAGCCACTGTGCTGCCCACCGGCATGCCCGGGGCATCATTGAAGAAACCGTAGGCCTCCGCCGCAGAGGTCGAACCGGGAGCAACTTCCGGCGCCTCATCGTCCGAGGTATCGGATGGCACCAGAATATGCACCTGCTCTTTGGACACATGAAACGCAAACAGGTCCAGCAAGTCGCTGTCGGTCGAGGACGTTTCTACCGCGAAGAGCCTGGTCGCCCCATCATCAGAAGGAAGATCCGCGATAGAGCCCAGCCCCGGAATATCCCGGAACAGCTCCTTGATGGCATCGGCCTGCTCCGCGCGATCAAGGGGCCCGATGCGCACCTGCAAGCGACGCAGGCCCGAAGCGGTTGCCGATGACGCACCGGGCGTCGATGGACTGGCTTGAACGACAGGGGTCGGCGGCGGCGGCGCGCTGGGCGCCACCACGGGGACACTGGGCGCAGCAGGCACACCACCCGCAGCCAACTCGCTGATACGGCGCACGAGATCGGCGGACGAAGGCGGTTCGTCCTGCGCCCCCGATTGGTGCCGTGCCAGCAGATTGCGCGACGCATCTGCTGATTCCAGCAAGACGTCCACCATCTGTGGTACCGGCTGGAGTTCATGGCGCCGTAGTTTGTCGAGCAAGGACTCCATCTGGTGCGTCAGCTCTGCCACATCAGAAAAACCAAAGGTTGCCGCACCGCCCTTGATGGAATGGGCACAGCGGAAAATGCCGTTCAGCTCCTCGTCATCAGCTTTTTCAAGGTCAAGATCCAGGAGCATGTGCTCCATCTGATCGAGGTTCTCACTCGCTTCCTCAAAAAAAATCTGATAGAACTGTGTCAGGTCAAAGTCCGCACCTGATCCTGATCCTTCTTGGTAGGTTTCACCCATGTGGCGCTCCTGTGTACATGCTCTAGGTCCAGCGATGTGGCCTAACGGATCACTTTTTTGATCACTTCGATCAGTCGATTCGGATCGAAAGGTTTTACCAGCCACCCCGTGGCCCCGGCAGCACGCCCGGCCTGCTTCATCTGATCACTGGATTCCGTCGTCAGGATAAGAATCGGGATTGTTTTGAACTTGGGGTCTTCTCGCAGCTTGCGGGTCAATCCGATGCCATCGAGTCGGGGCATATTCTGGTCTGCCAGAACAAGGTCTATGGCGTGGCTCTGGGCCTTTTCAAGTGCGTCTTGACCATCCACCGCCTCGACTACATGGTAGCCCGCCCCCGCCAGGGTAAACGACACCATTTTCCGCATGGACGGAGAGTCATCAACGGCAAGGATCGATTGCATTTAGAACTCCAACAAGCTTGTATTTATCAATTAGATCAGGATTGTGACCGCACTAGAACAGGTCAATGGACCCTGCGTCCATCTCGCTCTGCGTCACAGGATTGGGGCGATCCGGGGCCATCTCGGCAAACGGTGCCGCTTCTTCGCCATCTTCTGCCCCCATGGATTCCGCAGCGAGCCGAAATGCACAGCTCTGCAGCACCTTGGTGGTGTGCCAGATCAATTGGGAAGCCATGTCTTGGAACTGCAGCTCGGTCACGGCACTGCGCAATGCAGTCCGGGCTGCCGCCAACTCCGGAGAGTCACCTACGGCGGCCTCGGTCAAAGATTCGTTCGCTTCTCCAAACCGCTCCAGCAGATTGTCGGTGGCGTGGTTGAGCAACCCCTCCAAGCGGTGCAAGTCATGCATCACAACCAGCAAGGAATCCTGCAGCTCAGCAGCCACCATCACGGGGAGTCGAACCTCGGGACCATCAGATCTTGTTTGCATTGATTGCATCGCTTCTCCCCTGGCGCAGATAGCGACAAGATACACGAAACTCCGATAACGTCGTACGCTCAAGCACCATAAACATCCTGCACACTCCCTGAGCTTTACAGCATTCGACCGCAGAACAAGAAATCAGCCTACAGGACAAGCCCCCTTGATTGTTCCAATTTGTATCCTATGATAGCCGCTCCCATGGCATTGCACACCACCCGTATGCCATTGCGCATCCTGCATCTTGAGGATTCAGTTGCGGATCACGAGTTGACCTGCATGACCTTGCGCCGCGCAGGCATGGCGCATACCGTGCATCAGGTCGACACGCTCGACGCATTCCGGAGTGCCCTCTGCCCTGGGGCGTTCGATGTCATTCTGGCGGACTACAACTTGCCAGGGTTCACAGCAATGGACGCCTGGGCGCTCGTCTCGGGCGAGACAGGGCATCCTCCTTTCATTCTTTTGTCGGGCGCCATTGGCGAGGCCGCTGCGGTGGACGCCATGCGCCTGGGCATTGCCGACTATGTTCTCAAGGATGAGATGGCACGGCTACCCCATGTGATTGAGCGGGCGCGAGAAGTCCACGAAGCCCGCATGGCCCGAGAGCAGGCCGTTCGGGATCTCGCCCATTCGCAGCAACGGCTGGCGGAATTGACGGAACATCTGCAAAGCTCCATCGAACAGGAGCGTGCCGCCATTTCCCGGGAAATTCATGACGACATTGGCGGATCGCTTACGGCCATTTTGTTTGATCTTGCATGGATTGGCCGCCACGCGCAGCAAGCGGAAGTCTGCCGCCATGCCCAGGCTGCCACCAGCATGCTGCAGCACGCCCTGGAGGCGAGCCAGAGGATCATGATGAATCTGCGCCCCCCCATCCTGGACCAGGGAATCGTGGCGGCAGTGCAATGGCTGGCCAACGGTTTTGAACAACGTAGCGGCGTGACAACACAGGTGCGCAGCAGCGCTGCCACCATTGTGCTTTCCGCCGACATTCAACTGGTAGCCTACCGTACTGCACAAGAAGCACTCACCAACGCCGCCAAACATGCCTACGCCCAAGCCATTCAGATCGACATCGCGGACACAGGGGGAGTTTTTACACTGGAGATCAGTGACGACGGATGCGGCATGGAAGACGGCGCACCGAAAAAAGCCAAGTCCTTTGGCCTGAGAGGTTTGCGGGAACGCGCCAAAACCGTCGATGGCTGGCTGGATGTCAGCAGCCGCGCCGGGGAAGGGACCTCCATCATCCTGTCGGTGCCTCTGCACCATTCGTCAGAAGAGGAAAACACGCCATGATCAGGGTGGTACTGTGCGACGACCATGCCGTAGTACGCCGGGGCATACGGGACACACTGACCGAAGCACCGGACATCGCCATCACCGGCGAAGCCGGGAGCTATCCAGAATTGCGCGATGTTCTGCGCAACGCCGAATGTGACGTACTGCTTCTGGACCTGAATATGCCCGGTCGCAATGGTCTTGAAGTGCTGGCCAGCCTGCGTGAGACAGAATCATCTATCAAGGTACTGGTGGTCTCGATGAATCCGGAAGACCAGTATGCGGTACGCTGCCTACGCGCCGGTGCTCAAGGCTACGCCAGCAAGGCCAGTGATCCGGTGGCACTCATTGATGCGGTGCGCACCCTGGCGCAGGGACGAAAATACCTCACCCCCGACGTGGCACAGATGCTGGCCGACAGCGTTTCACAGCCCGAACAGGAAGCCCCCCATTCGGCCCTTTCGGAAAGAGAGCTACAAACCCTGCTCAAAATCGCCTCGGGAAAGCGTCTCTCCGAGATTGCCGATGAATTGATGCTGAGCCCCAAAACTGTCAGCGTGTACCGGGCCCGGGTGCTGGAAAAGCTCAAGCTGAACAACAACGCTGAACTGACGGTCTACGCCATCCGCAATCAACTCGTCTGAAATACCATGGAAAGGCGAATGATTCCGTCGTTTCCGAGCGGATATCGCACATTCACCTTCTCAGCGCTGCGGGGCGAAAAGATCGATGGCCTGCTGCATCAGCGTCAAGACCGGCTGCTCGAGCATGGGCAACGTGGCAGCAATACCCAATAACCCGACTGTCAGCGTCACAGGGAAACCCACCGCATAGATGTTCATTTGCGGGGCCACCCGCGAAATGATGCCCAGAGTCAAGTTGACAAAAAGCAGCAAGGCGATCATGGGCAGTGCAATCCACAGCGCGCTGGAAAACAACGCCCCCCCCATCTCATGCAAGCGCATCTGCGCCAGCCCATGCAACGCATTGCCGCTGACGGGAAAGCGGTCAAAGCTGTTCACCACGGCCATCAGCACCATCAAATGACCATTGATCACCACAAACAAAAGCGTGGCGATATTTCCAAAGAACCGCGCAACGGCGCTGACCTGTGCATTGCTCGTCGGATCGAAAAAGGACGCAAAGTTCAGGCCCATCTGCAAGCCGATGATTTCACCGGCAAGTTCGACGGCGGCAAACACCAGGCGCACCGCAAAGCCGATGGCCAGACCGACGGCCACCTGTTGGACCACGGCACCCAAAGCCTCTGGGCCATTGAGGGAGATCACGGGCTGATCGACCAGCACCGCCTGTGCGCACAACGCCACAAAAAACGCGAGCCCGATCTTGGCTCGCATGGGAATGGCGCGCAAGGAGAACACGGGCGCGACCGAAAACACGGCGAGGATGCGCAAAAAGGGCCACAGAATGGGCGACAGCCACGCCACCAACTGTGATTCAGAAAACGTGATCACAGCATTGCCGGAAATTAGCCAATCACCGAGGGAATCGACTCAATGGTGCGTCGGATATAGTCCACCAGGGTGCTCACCATCCAGGGGCCGGCCAGCGCAAAGACCACCATGGCAGCAATCAGTTTGGGTACGAAAGCCAACGTTGCCTCATGGATTTGCGTCACCGCCTGAAAAATGCTGACCAGCAGACCCACGGCCATCACTACGCCAAGAACAGGCATTGCGATCATCAGCAACAGCGTCAGTGCCTCGCTCCCAATGGTCAGAACCATTTGTGCGGTCATGGTGACTCCTTCATGTCACAAAGCTCGCGGCCAGAGACCCGATCAGCAAATTCCATCCGTCGGCCAGCACGAACAGCATCAATTTGAAAGGCAGTGCCACCAGCACAGGTGACAACATCATCATGCCCAGCGACATCAAAATGCTGGACACCACCATGTCAATCACCAGAAAGGGGATAAAAATCATGAACCCGATCTGGAACGCCGACTTGAGTTCGCTGGTGACAAAGGCAGGCACAAGCACCCGCAATGGGGCCGATTCCGCCGTCACCGATGCATCCAGCCGCGCCAGCCGCGCAAACAATGCGAAGTCAGACTGTCGCGTCTGCTTGAGCATGAACTGCCGCATCGGGGCTTCGGCCTTCTCCACCGCCTGCTCAAAGCCGATGGCATTGGTGGTGTAAGGCAGGTAGGCATCCTGGTAGACCTTGTCCAGGGTCGGTCCCATGACAAACAGGGTGAGAAAGAGTGACAACCCGATGATGACCTGATTGGGAGGTGCCGACTGCGTGCCAATCGCCTGCCGCAACAGGGAAAGCACAATCACGATGCGCGTAAATCCCGTCATCATCAACAAAATGGCGGGCAAAAACGACAATGCTGTAAAAAACAGCAAGGTCTGGATGGGCACCGAAAAACTGGTGCCATTGCTCCCGGACCCCACCAGCACCGGCAAGGAGCCGGCCGCCTGGGCCAGAGCGGAGGACGGCAATGCGAGCAAGCAAAAGCTGAGCGCAAAAAACCCAAGAGCCCAGGCACGAGCACCACAACGGCGTGTGAGTGCACCCGTTTTCATGAGGGCAAGCTCCCCGCATTCTCTCGTGCGCTGGTCGCAAGAGCGGCTTCGTGTCGTTGCATTTCCTCGGAAAAATCTGGTCGCTTGAGCGAAGCGCCGGAATCCTGCAGCACATGCAGGCATTGAATGTGCTGCGCAGTCACCCCGAGCACCAGCTGAATGCGGGCATGCTCGGGGCCCACCTCCACGGTCACCACCCGTTGCTGTGGGCCGACAGCCACGGCCGACAAAACCCGGGCCGTCGCGCCTGCAGTCAGCCCTCCACCGGTGTGTCGCTGCTGGATGCGCCGCACCAGCCAGGGCAACGAGGCCATGGCGGCAACGAACAGCACGACGACCCACAAGGTCTGTGACATATCCGAACTACCCACGACTCACCCGGCGCAAGCGCTCCGAGGGGGTCACCACGTCCGTCAAACGGATACCAAACTTGTCATTCACCACCACCACCTCGCCCTGTGCGATCAAATAACCGTTGACCAGCACATCCATGGGCTCTCCTGCCAGTGCATCCAGTTCCACGACGGAGCCCTGTGCCAGCTGGAGAATGTATTTGATGGGTACCTTGGTCCGCCCCAGTTCCACGGACAGCTGAACCGGGATGTCCAGGACCATATTGATGTCGTTGGTCGTGCCATCACTACCACTGGCTGTAAACGGGCGAACCGGCTCCCCGCTAAGAGGCCCACCCTGCTCGGCATCGCCCGGCGGCGCATCCGCGCTTTTCTGCTCTTCCAGTGCTTCAGCCCATCCCGCAAAAGGGTCGTCTGCAGCTTCTGCGCCTTCTTTGTTGTCCGGATTGTCTTCAGCCGACATTTTTCTCTCCCATCCAGTTCATGTCTGCAGTACGCAGGCACTCCTCAATACGAATCGCATATTTGGAGTTATGTGTCCCGTATTGGCACTCAAAGATCGGAACTCCACCGATCGACGCACGTATGCGCGGCTCACGATCGAGCTCGATGAAATCGCCCGGTTTCATGGCGAGCAATTGCTCCACCGTAGCGTCTGCGCGTGCCAGCTCTGCCACGAGCGTGACTTCTGCTGCCTGAATTTCACGTGTCAACACCTGCACCCAGCGCCGATCCACCTCGATCGAATCCCCTTGGGTAGAGGAGTAAAGCACATCGCGGATCGGCTCCAGCGTTGCATAAGGCATGCAGACATGGATGGCTCCCGACAGGTCCCCAATCTCAAGCTGGAATGCCGTCGACACCACGATCTCGCTCGGTGTTGCGATATTGGCAAACTGCGGCTGCATTTCCGACCGCTGGTACCCCAGTTCGAGTGGATAGATGCCTTGCCATGCTTTCTTGTATTCAGCACAAATCACATCCACCAACCGGTTGATGATGCGCTGCTCGGTCGGCGAGAAGTCGCGGCCTTCAATCCGCGTCTGAAATTTGCCAACACCACCAAAAAGGGTGTCGATGATGCCAAAAACCAGTGATGGCTCACACACGATCAGGCCGCTGCCACGCAGTGGCCTGATCGCCACAATATTGAAATTGGTCGGTACTGCCAGTTCCCGCAGAAAGGCGCTGTAACGCTGCACTGAAACCGTTCCTACCGAAATTTCAGGACTGCGGCGAATGAAATTGAACAGCCCAATACGAAAGTTGCGAGCGAACCTTTCATTGACGATTTCCATCGTCGGCATCCGGCCCCGGACGATACGCTCCTGGCTGGAGATATCGTAGTTGCGTACCTCCCCCTTGTCGTGGATTTCCTCTTCTGTCTTCTGGCTCTCGCCTGTCACGCCCTCCAAAAGGGCGTCGACTTCTTCCTGGGACAAAAATGATTCGCTCATGGCAATGCCTTTCGACGCCTACTGAACGATAAAACCGGAGAAAAGTACACGCCGAACAGGATTGGCAGCAGCCTTGCGGCTTCGCGGTTGTGCATCCTCTTCCTCGTCATCGTTGCGATTGGAGCGCTTCCTGGGCGTCGGCACATCAAAACCCAAAGGCTTTGACACCTCGCGCAAAATGTCTGCCGCGAGTTTTTCCTTGCCTTCCCGTGTCAGCAATTCATCCGAGGTACGCTGGGATGCCAGCAAGATGATGCCGTTGCGAATACTGGGCATATGCTGCTTGACCAAGTCCGATGTCTTGGTATCGGCCAATTCAAGAGTGATGCCAATCTGCGCAAACCGTTCGCCGCCGTTGTCGGCCAGATTCACGACCAGGGTGTCAATCGGCAGGAAGGTCGGCGCCGCGGCTGGCTCATGCGATTTGGCGGGGGCAGCATCTCCTTCTTCATCAACGGCATGGCGCTTTGACAGAAACCATGCGGCACCGCCACCGGCCACAGCCAACAGCAACACCACCGCAGCGATGATGACGATCAATTTCTTGCTTTTGCCAGGCTTCTTTGCAGAGTCGTCTGCGGCAGCGTTTGAGGACACGTTGAGATTTCCTAGCGTCAGGTACGGTCAGCACAGGTCGGATATCCAGAACAGCCCCGTGCACATGGCCCATTATTGGGCGCATACCGGCCCATAATAGCCAGAATAAAAGAGCAAAACCATGGCATTCCCATGGGTTGCCCGGCGGACACTGCCGCCATCTTGGGCAAAACCTGGTTCAGACAAAGATGTCGACGGAACGATCTGTCTGCTGGACTGCGCCAATACGGGCCCGCCCTTGCGATGGCGCAGGCACTTCCACGACAGCCTTTCTCGATGCACCCTGTTCATGGCTGCGTCCCGACTGTTCGGACCCCTGTCGCTGACCGGACTCTCCCACGGTCACCCCGGACAGTGACAGCCCCTCCTGCCGCAGCATTTCACGCAACTGGGCCACGCTGCCGTCAAGCAGGCTGCGCGTCTCTGCCTGGTCGCTTCCGAAAGCCACATGGGCTTCGTTACCGGTCAACGAAACGCTCACCTCCACAGCCTGGCCTTCGTGCTGGATCGTCATTTCTGCGTTCTGTATATTCTGGCGCACCCAGAACGCCACCTGTTCGGCCACACCATCCTCGGTAAGGACCATGCCGGAATCAAAGACCGCAGCGCCGTTTTCCACCGATGCCATACCCTGGATCTCTGCATTGCCTCCATAAGCACCAAACCCCGTTTCAGCAGAACTACCCTGGTCACCGCTGCGTGGGGCAGAAAAGCGCCCGACCCCTTCCGAGAAACCTGACACCAGCGGTGCCAACGATCCCTGCAAATGCATCTGGTCTTGCCCTGCGAGTCTCACTCCTTCGCGGACCAGCGCGACGGCACTGGAGTGCTCAGTCACCGGGTTCTGCCCAGCGACCGTTTGTGCTGTCCGCACTGCACTCAGGTCCTTCCCTTCGACCTGGTTCTTCAGTGTCCGTGCACCTTGGGTGTCAGCCATGATTCGCAAACCGCCTGACACCACCAAGCCGCCATTCACGCGAGCTGGCAAACGACGCACACCTCCAGGTGTCGCAGCCAGCGACTCCTCCATATTTGCATTCTCAATCGTCCCTTGGCGCAACGGCACTGCGAAGTCCTGAACGGCTGTCTGGGCTACAAGACCATTTTCTGGCAACGCTTCCAAGTTGATCAATGTCCCTCGCATGCCGTGTGCATCGCCCCATCCCCTCAAACTCACTGCCTGTGTTTCCGACGGTGTTGCCAATGGTCCTGTGGAATAGATTCCCACCGATTCATCCACTGACTTTGTTGGTGGGTTTGCAGATTGCCCTACCAATGGCCCGGCCATTTGCATGGCCATGAAACCATGCATTGCACTGGAATCGACGGTCGGTGCGGGCAAAGGATGATCAGATAGCGCGGTCATCCAAGTCCAGGACAAGGGTCTTTCCTCTGCGGCTCCATCCCCAACCACAGGCTTGTTTTCATCCAGCGCCAAACCGGCATCCTGGGGCAGCGTCCCTTCCGGAGAGACACTGTCGCCCAAAGCTGCCAGCAGCGAAAGAAATCCCCCGCCTCCACTGTCCTGGTCCGGTCCCGCTGCATCGCGCGTCGAACCCGGCTGCTTGCCTCGCACAGCGTGCTGAGTCTGGCTGGGTGGTTGACTGGTGATACGTGCCTGTTCCATGGTGCTTTGCTCCCGGCTCATCATGAGCCATTGAACGCCTTGCGCAGCTGCATCGCAGCGCGCTCGTCGGTTTGTTTTTGCTCACGCCGCGCCTGCGCCTGCAATGCTTCGCGGTGGCGCTTTTCCATCAGTTTCTGAAGACTGGCCAGACGCAACTCGGTGGCCAACAGCGCCCGCTCTGCCATACCTACACGGTCTGCATGCTCCCCCACCACGGTGGTCTGCAGCCCCGCCGCATGCTCCAGCCGGTTCATGAAGTGGTAGTGGTGGTGCATTACTTCCGGCATTACGGTGGCGTTCGGACGCATACCCCACCGGTTTTGCGTTTCCTTCGCATAGCCTTCGAGTTGACTCAACTGGTCTTGCGCCGCCTGACGAGCGCTGCGCGTATCCTGCAAGACCCGACGGGCTTCGTCCCGCTGGCGAGTTGCCATTTCGACCGCAACCGACAGCGCATTGGAAGTGGACATGGCGCAGCCTCCCTAGCCTTCAATTCAGCACATCGGCCATGGCGTTGCAGCTCTCTTGCAGCGACGCCGCTTCAAACATGCCTTGCTGCAAAAACGCAGCCATGGCCGGCTGCAGACGGATCGCCTCGTCGAGCAAGGGGTCAGATCCACTCATATAGGCGCCCACTTGCACCAGATCACGGCTTTTTTGATAACGCGAATAAATGGCGCGGAACTGCCGCGCCAGTTCAAAATGTTCTTGCGACACCACGTTGTGCATCACCCGTGACGCTGATTGCTCGATGTCAATCGCCGGGAAATGCCCCGTCTCGGCCAAGGCCCTGGACAACACGATGTGCCCGTCCAGAATGGCCCGCGCAGCGTCGGCGATGGGGTCTTGCTGGTCGTCGCCTTCGGACAGCACCGTATAAAAGGCCGTGATGGAACCCACGCCATGCAGGCCATTGCCACTGCGCTCCACCAGTTGGGGCAATTTGGCAAAGCACGAGGGCGGATAACCCTTGGTGGCTGGCGGTTCGCCAATGGCCAAGGCAATTTCGCGCTGCGCCATGGCATACCGGGTCAGGGAATCCATCAGCAAAAGCACATGCTGGCCCTTGTCACGAAAATGCTCGGCCACGGCGGTGGCATACGCGGCGCCCTGCATGCGCAGCAGGGGCGGCGCATCGGCAGGCGCCGCCACCACCACGGCGCGGCCACGGTCCTGGGCGCCCAGAATATCCTCGACAAACTCCTTGACTTCGCGGCCCCGTTCGCCAATCAGGCCCACCACGATCACGTCCGCCTGGGTGTAGCGCGCCATCATGCCCAGCAACACGCTCTTGCCCACGCCCGATCCCGCAAAAAGGCCCAGCCGCTGTCCGCGTCCCACGGTCAACAACGCATTGATGGCACGCACACCGGTATCCATGGGTTCACGCACCGGATCACGGTCCATGGCATTGATCAGCCGCCGGTCCATGGCCTCGGCCACCACATCCTGCAAGGGGCCGGCATGGTCGAGCGGCACCCCCTGGGCATCCACCACGCGCCCCAACAGGCCATCGCCCATCGGCACGCGCAAGCTACCCACGCGGCCAAACGCACGCCGCGCGCCCGTTTCGTCCAGGACTGGCACTGGAACGTACGGCATCGCGGGGACCACGCTGGCCCCGCTAGAGAGCCCATGGATATCGCCTGCCGGCATCAGAAACGCACGGTCTCCGGAAAAACCCACCACTTCGGACAGCACCGGATCATGGCCATGCTGTTGCACCAGACACTGCGAACCCACTGGAACACGAATACCCACCGCCTCCAGCACCAGGCCGGTCAGCCGCGTCAACGTGCCACGCGTCTCCAGAGCATGCGGCTCTGCAACGCTGCGCCGCGCATTGGCCAGATAGCGCGACCAAGGCGAAGGGGTGTCAGCGGTCGTCTTCATGTGGAGTCTCCTCCCAGCCGGAGGCCAATCCCAAAGGCGCAATGGCGCGCTGCCAACGCTTTTCAAGTGTGCCGTCCACCACCGTCCCCGCCTGTTCGGCCAGGCATCCGCCCGGGGGAACTGCAGCATCAGCCACCCAGCGCACGGATGCAGGCGCCATCTGCTGTCCCAGGGCGTCGGCCAGCAACGCATGATCCTGTGGATGGAGCCGCACGGTCGCAGGCCGCCCATCTTCCACCAGCATGCCCAGCGCTTCCTGCACCACTGCGGAGAGGGCGTGGGGGTTGCTGCGCAACTCCTGCCGTACCACTTGCCGGGCAATCTCGCAGGACAAGTCCAGCACCTCCTGCGCCATATTCTGTTGCAGGTCCTGCAAGCGCATTTCCAAGTTCTGCACCAGCGCATCCAGCCTCTGGGCGGCTTCCTGGCCTTGTCCTGCGATGTAGTCGTCCAGGCGCTGCTGCCATTGCAACGCGGCCTGGGCGGTACCTTGTTCCTGGCCCTGGGCAAAAGCTTCTGCACAGGCCTGTTCCAGCAACGCTTGCCGGGCGGCCTCATCGAGTTCCACCTCGGCGGGCGCCTCCTCCTCGGGTACTTCCACAACGGCATCGGAGCCATCGACGGAGCCGAACTGCCACTGGGTCACATCGCCCACTTCCTCGCTCGGAATGAAGCGTGCATAGAGACGGCTTTTAGACGAATGCGTCGTCACCACCGCCTCCGATCACGATCTGGCCTTCGTCCGACAGACGGCGCACCGTTTTGAGAATTTCCTTCTGCTGCGCCTCCACCTCGGACAGCCGCATCGGGCCACGCGACTCCAGGTCTTCACGCAGGGCTTCGGCAGCACGCGACGACATGTTCGACAGGAAGCGCTCGCGCAGCTCTGGCACAGCACCCTTGAGGGCCACGATGAGCGTCTCCGATGCAATTTCCTTGAGCACGGTCTGGATGGCGCGGTCGTCGAGCTTGGCCACGTCGTCGAACACGAACATCTTGTCCATGATCTTCTGCGCCAGGTCGGGGTCGTGGCTGCGAATCGATTCGAGCACCACGGTATCGACGTTCGAGCCCAGCAGGTTGATGATCTCGGCCGCTGTCTTGACGCCACCGAGCGACGCCTTGCGAATCTTGTCGCCGCCCGCCAGCACCTTGAAGAGCACTTCGTTGAGGTCCTTGAGCGCCGTGGGCTGAATGCCCTCCAGCGTGGCCACGCGCAGCAAGACTTCGCTGCGCTGGCGGTCGGTGAATTGCATGAGCACGGCGGCCGACTGTTCATGGTCCAGGTGCACCAGAATGGCCGCCACGATCTGCGGGTGCTCGTTGCGCAACAGTTCCGCCACGGAGAGCGGGTCCATCCATTTCAGGCTTTCGATGCCCGAGACATCGCCACCTTGCAAAATGCGGTCGATCAACAAGCCCGCCTTGTCGTCCCCCAGGGCCCGCTTGAGCACCGCACGCACATAGTTGCCGGTGTCGGACACCAGCAGGCTCTGCGCGGCTGCCGCGTTCGAGAACTTGGTGACCACCTCGTCCACCTTTTCGCGCGAAACGCTGCGCATGTGGGCAATGGTTTCCCCCAGCTTCTGCACCTCTTTGGGCGACAGATGCTTGAAGACCTCGGCGGCTTCCTCCTCGCCAAGAGACATCAGAAAAATCGCGGCGTCGTTGAGACCCTGCTCGTCCATGGTGCTTCTTGCCGTTCAATCTGCGGGTCAGCCGCCAATATCGCCGCTGACCCAGTTTTTCACAATATTGGCCACGGCCATCGGATTCTGGCGCACCAGCGCACGCGCATCCTCCAACCGCTGCTGTTCCGGCGTTACCTGGTCGGGCTCGCCATCCTTGGAAGGTGCCGGCAGCGCCGGGCGCTGCGGTGTCTCGGCCTCCAGCGCGTCGAGCTGGGCGCCCGCCATCGGAATGGCGCGCGGTTTGCCCAGTGTCTTGAGGGCCGGTCGCACCAGGCCCAGCAGAACCAACGCGGCAAACAGGGACATGCCCACAGGCCAGGCAAAGCTGCGTGCCAGCTCGATCGTCTCGGGCTGCTTCCACAGCGGCGTATTGTCCACAGGCGGCGTGTCCATGCGGAACTGCGCATTCATCAGGTTGACCGAATCGCCCCGGTCCTTGTTGAAACCAATGGTCTCGCGCACCAGTGCCGTCATTTGCTCGACCTGCTCGGGCGTGAGCGCCTTGGTCACCGTCTTTCCCTTCTCCTCGGACGACTGGTAGTTGACCACCACGGCTGCGCTCAGGCGCTTGACGGCCCAGTTGTTGCCCCGCACCACACGCACCGTCTTGTCCACCTCGTAGTTGGTGGTGGATTCGCGTTTGGTGGCGCCCTTCTCGCTGCCCTGCTGGCCTGCCGCCGTGGGCGCCGGATTGGCTCCGTTGATGGGGGCGGCCGATGGTGCTGGCGGCTGGTTGGCCACCGCCCCCGCCACCCCCGCTGTCTGCGAACTGGCAGTCTCGTTGTTTTCAAGTACCTGCTGGCTGCGGATTGCGGCGGCCTCCGGCGTCTGATTGGGGCGATATTGCTCCGAGGTGGACTCCGTCTGGCTGAAATCCAGCTCCGCCGTTACCTGCGCCTTGACGTTGTCCCGTCCCACCACGGGCTCCAGAATATCCATGATCCGGCGGGTGTACTGCTGCTCGATCTGCTGCACATACTGCAACTGCTGTGCATCCACACCGTTACCGGCGCCACCATCGGGTGATTGCGACAGCAGCTTGCCCGTGTCATCGAGCACACTCACGGCCGAGGGTGCCAACTCAGGCACGCTGGACGCCACCAGGTGCACGATGCCCGCCAGTTGGGCGCGGTCCAGAAAACGGCCGGGGTAGAGGCTGACCAGGATGGAGGCCGAGGGTTTTTGCTGCTCCCGGAAAAACCCGTTCTGGTTGGGCAGCGCCAAGTGCACGCGCGCACTTTGCACCGACGACAGGGCCTGGATGGACCGCGTCAGCTCCCCTTCGAGCCCCCGCTGGAAATTGAGCCGCTCCTGGAACTGCGTCATGCCGAAGCGGTTGGCCTCCATCAGCTCGAAACCCGACACCGAGCCCTTGGGCAAGCCTTGCGATGCCAGGCGCAGACGCACGTCGTGCACCCGGTCGGAGGGAACCAGAATCGCTCCCCCGCCATCGGCGTGCTTGTAGGGCACATTCATCTGCGACAGCTGTGCCACGATGGCGCCGCCATCCTTGTCCGACAAATTCGAGAACAACACCCGGTAGTCCGGCTGGCGGCCCAATACCACTGCGGCAATGGCGGCCGCCACCAGCAGCGCCACGCCCACACCCAGGCGCATACGCTGCGCGCGGTCCATGGCGGACAGCCGCTGCAGCCATGTGGGGCTGGCGGGGGGGGTCAAGGGAGCTTCGACAACTGCGGACATCTTGCTTTCCAGTATGGCAGGCCTGGCGAGGATCCTGGCGTAGGGTCGATTATTCGGGCGTGCACTCTGCGACGTTCGCTGGATAAGCCGCGCATTTGACCATCAATTCCTGCGGATGGCCGCGCCCATCCCCACTAGGATTGCGTCATCCCCCATTCCCACCGGACACTGCCATGGACCTTCGCATTTCAAGCTCTCCCGCCCCGCTGGCGGGCGCCGGCCTGGCGCGCCGTGCCGCGGCGCCCGCCATGGAAACCAAGGACGCCGGCTTCTCCGGCGCGCTCAAGGGCGCACTGCAATCGGTCAGCGCTGCACAGAACAATGCCACCCACCTGCAGCAGGAGGTACAACTGGAGAACCCCGCAGTCAGCCTGGAAGAGACCATGGTGGCCATCCAGAAAGCGCAAATCGGCTTTCAGGCCACGCTGCATGTGCGCAACCGCATGGTGCAGGCCTACACCGACATCATGAACATGCAGGTATGAGTGGCGCAGATGCTATCAATTGAAGAGCATTTTGCGCTTACTGGACGGGCAACTCAAGAACAAAAATATCCAAAACCCAATTAAATCAAGCGCCAGCAGCTCATAAAACAATAGCAACAACAACAAAGCCCCGCACTGCGGGGCTTTGTTGTTGAGGGACAGCCCTCAATGCATCATCTGCGGCTGGCCTTCAAACATGTGTTCGAATTGCGCCAGCCACGGCTCGGCCAGGCAGCGAATCTGCGCATCGTTGCGCAGGATGCGCTGCATGATCACCGTTTTTTCCTTGCGCTGCTCGGGCAGCAACTCATGCTCTTGGGCCTTGTAGCGCAGCTCTTCGATCAGCACGGCACAGGCCCCTTCGTAGCGCACCACACCATCCCAATCCCGGGCTTGGGCGGCTTCCAGCATCTTGCAGCTGCTGTCTTCGATGGCTTTGTAATAATCGATCAGGGTGGACATGGGTCAAGCCTCCTGCAGCGCAGCGCGCGCCGAATTGGCCACCTCGTCGGTACTGCCCGTCGGCTTGCGGATTTCACTCCACCCCTGGGCTACGGGCTCGATCAGGCGCTGCACTTCGAGCAACATGGCATCGTCATTGCGCGCATTGGCCAAAATCAAACGACGCATGCAGTAGTCATACAGATTGCCAAGATTGACCGCCAGTTCACCGCCCTCATCGCGATCGAGCGCAGTGTTCAACCCCTCATCAATAATGCGAATTGCCTTGGCGACCGAATTGCACTTGAGCAAAACATCGCCCCGTGCCAGTGCGCCGCGTGCTGTGGCAATGGCACTGATAGTGCCCTGCAACAACAGACTGACGAGCTGGTGCTGGTCGATGGTGTGCATGCTGGTTTCAACATTGATGCGCTGGTACGCATTGGCTGCACGGGGAGAGTGGGCGCTGAACATGCTGGGCTTCCTTGCAGAGAGATAAGTGATTTATCGGCGCTTCAGAACAAAACTGTAGCGCCCTTCCCTCATTCCTTCGACTTGTTCCAGGCCGTCACCTGCTGACCAATGTAAGCATTGAGCGCATTGAGGCTAGCGAGCTGGGTATCGAGCGCGCTATAGCGCCGGTTCAACTGCACCTCAACGGCCTGCGCACGCTCGGCGACACGGCCTTGATCCTTGGCGTTGCGGTCCAGGCTGAGCTGCAGGGTGGCATCCTTGGCCTTGAAGAAACCATCGGTGGACAACAGGCTGGTCGTCAACGCCTTGATCTTGACCGCAATCCCCTGGGCCGAACCCGACTCGGTGCTGCGGAACATGTTCTTGACTTCATCGGGTTTTTCTAGCGCCTTGGCCAACTTGGACGAATCGACAGCCAGATTACCGCCAAGTTGCTGCGTAATCCCCACATCAGCGAGCCGCTGGAAGGCCGAAGAAGCCGTGGAAATGGACTGCACAGCGCTGCGCAAGGCATTTTGCAGGCCAATGGCTGTCGAATCCCCCTGAAACAGCCCGGCCTTCTTCGTCGTACCGTCATACTTGGTGGCATCGCTGAGCAGCTCGTTGATGGCGTTGTACGCAGCCACAAAGTCATCAATATTCTTGGTCAACGCGCTATTGTCCTTGGCCACGGTGATATCCACCGCCGCCGTAGTTTCCGCCTCCGCCTTGAAGGTCACCCCCGACACGGTATTGGCAAAGGTATTGGTGGCCGATGTCACGGGCAGACCATTGACTGTGGCGCGCGCATTCAGCCCCGCCTGGGTGACCGTGCTGCCCGCGACCAGGCGCGAGAGCCCGCTAACATCGTCATTCACGCCATCGGTGTCGGTCACGCTCAGGCGAAACCCGGCTTCTTCACCGGTGTTCTTGCTGCGCAGCAGCAAGCGCTGACCCGACGCATCACTGAGCACCGTGGCCGTCACGCCGGCATTGGCCCCGTTGATCTTGCTGGCCACATCCATCACCGTGTCTGTGGCCGTAATGTCGATGTCCACCGGCATACCGGCACCCGGCGTGAAAGAAGCTGGGGATACGCTCCACTGTCCTAGCTCCAGCCGCAAGGTGCCCGCCCCCAAGGCTCCGCCCACCGGGAGCAGACTGGCCGAAGCCGTGGCCTGCGCCTTGGCCAAACCCTGCACCTCCACGCTGAAAGTGGTGGGCAGGGTACCCCCCACCGCGCTGGCCGAAACGGCAGCATTGTTGGACGACGTGGCGGACACAGCATTCCAGCCGGTCACGCTGGTCAGCTTGCCGGCGGCATCCGCCAGGGTGGACACCAGGGATTTGATCTGGCCAAAAGCCGAAATCTTGGTCTGCACCGTGGCGGCCTGCAGTTTGAGCTTTTCGAGCGGCTGCCTTTCGATATCCACAAGCTGCTTGACGATCGACTTGACGTCCAGACCACTGCCGATACCGGGAGATGAAATCGTTGCCATACCAAGCCCCTTTCAGATGCAGCGGAAATTATGTCGCCAAATGCGCCATGTGAACCGCCGTATTCACACCAGGAAACCCGCCAGTTCCTGCGGCCCTGGCACATCAACGCCAGAAAGCCAAATGGCGGCGACAGTGTGACTGCCGCCGCCTGGCTTCTGAGCGAGGCGCACTGCGCCTCGCATTGCACCGATTGATCAGCGCAGCAGAGCCAGAACACCCTGCGGCAGCTGGTTGGCCTGGGCCACCATTGCCGTACCGGCCTGTTGCAGGATCTGGGCACGCGACAGGTTGGCCGTTTCTGCGGCGAAGTCGGCATCCAGAATACGCGAACGCGAGGAAGAAAGGTTTTCCGACGTCACTTGCAGGTTGCTGATCGACGTTTCAAAGCGCGATTGCAGAGCACCGAGCTTGGCACGCTCACCGTTGATGAAGGCCAGAGCCGAGTCCACGGTCTTCAGTGCATTAGTGGCGTTGCTGAAAGTCGTTACATCCAGGTCAGCCACTTTTTGCAGC
>JAPKHH010000004.1:0-78404 GCA_026647025.1 Giesbergeria sp. | reverse complement strand
GCAACGCCTGTCCGGCGCGGTGCAGGTCTTCAAGCTGGGGGCTCCCGGCCACGGCGCCACACCGGCCATCGGTGCGCCACAACACGCCGCCATTGCAGCGCCGCAAGGCGACGGAATCGACCTGGACCAGGCCATCCAGGCCCACGCCGAATGGCGCAGCCGCCTGCGCACGGCTGCACAGAACCAGGACACGCTGGACGCGGACACCATCGCCCGGGACGACTGCTGCGACCTGGGCCGCTGGCTGCATGGCAGCGCAGGGGCGCAATACGGCAACCGGCCCAGCTTCGTGGCACTGCTCGACAGGCACCGCGCATTCCACGCCATTGCCGGCCAGATTGCCGGGCACATCAACCGCGGCGCCTACGCCGAAGCCGAGGAAGCGCTGTCGGGCAACACCCCCTTCTCGCGCGCCTCCAGCGAGGTCGGGGCCGCCATCGTGCGGCTGCGCACCGAACTCCAGGCAGGCCGGTAAGACACCGCCCCGGGCAGGGGGGGCGCCCGACACGCAGGGTTGTTGACAGGCTGCAACGCCGGATACCGCGCGCTGCGGTAACAATCGGGGCCCATGACCTTCAACGTTCCCACCCTGCTGCTGATGATCGTCCTGGCCTCGGGGCTGATGGCGCTGGCCATGGTGACGGTAGCCTGGGGGGAACGCCACGAGGGGCTGCAGTTCTGGGCTGCCGGGCTGGGCATCAACGCACTGGCCTATGTGTTCTTCGGCCTGCGCGGCGCCATCAGCGAGCCGCTCTCCATCGTCCTGGGCAACGGCCTCACGTCGATTGCCCTGAGCTATATGCTGGCAGCCGTGCTGCGCTTCCACGGGCGCGCCTTGCACTGGCCCCTGCTGTGGCTGCCGGCGCTGCTCCTGTCCGTGGCCCTGCTGCTCCTGCTGGAGCACTTTCAGTTGCGCGTGGTCGTTGCCAGCCTGGTGCTGGCAGGGCAGTCGGCCGCCATCCTGGTCGCGCTCTACACCCGGCGCCGCAGCACCATCGGGCGCGGCGTGCTGCTGGTCATGGCGGGCATGGGCATGGCGGTGCTGGTGATGCTGCTGCGCACCTTCGCGGGCTTCACCGGCACCTTGAACGCCGAATCATTTCTGCAAGGCAGCGCCCTGCAGGGGCTGACTTTTGTCACCACGTTTGCGGTATCGCTGGTGGCCTCGCTGGGCTTTGTCTTCATGACCAAGGAGCGCGCCGACGAGGCCAATCGCCGCCTGGCGGCCCTGGACGAACTGACGGGCGTGGCCAACCGCCGCTCCATCATCGCAGCCCTCGACCGGGACGTGGGGCGCGCCATCCGCACCCACGAGTCGATGGCCGTGATGATGGTGGACATCGACCATTTCAAGCGCGTGAACGACACCTACGGCCACCTGGCGGGCGACCAGGTGCTGCGCTGCGTGGTGGACGTGATCCAGCACCGCATTCGCGCACAGGACATCGTGGGCCGCTACGGCGGCGAAGAGTTCCTCGTGGTGCTGGCCGACACCAGTGCCCAGGGCGCCCGGCAACTGGCCGAACAACTGCGCGCCGCTGTGCAGGCCACGCACTGCGCCTACAGCGGCGAAAGCATTGCCGTGACCGTCAGCGTGGGCGTTTTCGGCGGGCGCCTGGAGCCAGGCGACAGCTGGGACCAGCTCATCCATGCGGCCGACATGGCGCTCTACCGCGCCAAGCAGGAAGGCCGCAACCGGGTGGAGACGGTGGAAGCCCTGGGTCGCGTGACCCGCCAGGGCGTGGCCGACAGCACGCCAGAGACCTGCCCATCCTCGCTGGTTTAAGACAGCCGCTGGCGCTTGTGTTGGAATCAGGGTTCTGTGAACTCCGAGGAGCCTTGCAATGAACGCCCGAATCCCTGCCCACACCCTGCAACCGGCCCCCGCGCTGGAACGCATTGGCCACGTGTGGGACGAGAGCATCCTGCCGCAGCTCACCGACTACATCCGCATCCCCGCCAAATCGCCCCTGTTTGCCCCCGACTGGGAGCAGCAGGGCTTGCTCGACACCGTGGTGCGCAATGCCGCCGCCTGGATCGAAGACCAGAAGGTGGCCGGCCTCACGCTGGAAGTGGTGCGCCTGCCGGGGCGCACGCCGGTGCTGTTCTTCGAGATCGCAGCCACGCGCGCCGCCAGCCCGCAGACCGTGCTGATGTATGGCCACCTGGACAAGCAGCCCGAATTCTCCGGCTGGCGCAGCGACCTCGGTCCCTGGACGCCCCAGTACGAGGACGGCAAGCTCTACGGACGCGGGGGCGCCGACGACGGCTACGCGGTATACGCCAGCATTGCCGCCGTGCAGGAACTCAAGCGCCAGGGCGTGCCGCACCCGCGCATCGTCGGTTTGATCGAAACCAGCGAGGAAAGCGGCTCGCGCGACCTGCTGCCCTACATCGATGCCTTGAAAACCCGACTGGGCGACGTGGCGCTGGTGGTGTGCCTCGATTCGGGCGCGGGCAACTACGACCAGCTCTGGCTCACCACCAGCCTGCGCGGCATGGCCAGCGGCACGCTCAAGGTGGAGATCCTGACCGAGGGCATCCACTCGGGCGACGCCTCGGGCCTGGTGCCCTCGTCGTTTCGCATCATGCGCCAGGTGCTCGACCGGCTCGAAGACAGCGCCACGGGCCGCCTGCTGCCCGCCCGCTTTCACTGCGAGGTACCGGCCGAGCGCCTGGCACAGGCCCGCGCCACCGCAGCCATCCTGGGCGAAGAGGTGTACCGGCGCTTTCCCTGGGCGCATTACGACTGCGGCGGCTCCACGGCGTTTGCGCTGCCCACCACGCAAGACCCCGTGCAGGCACTGCTCAAGCGCACCTGGGAGCCCACGCTCAGCGTGACCGGGGCCGACGGTTTTCCGGCCCTGCAGGACGCCGGCAACGTGCTGCGCCCCTACACCGCGTTCAAGCTGTCCCTGCGCCTGCCGCCGCTGGTGGACGCCGCGCAGTGCGTGCAGGAGATGAAAACCCTGCTCGAAGACAACGCCCCCTACCAGGCCAAGGTGACCTGGGAAAGCGCCAGCGGCGCCAATGGCTGGAACGCCCCCGCGACGGCGCCGTGGTTTGAAAGCGCGCTGCACGCCGCCAGCCAGGCGCATTTCGGCGCGCCCTGCGGCTTCATCGGCCAGGGCGGCACCATCCCGCTCATGGGCATGCTCAGCCAGGGCTTTCCGCAGGCGCAGATGATGGTGTGCGGCGTCCTCGGCCCCAAGAGCAACGCGCACGGCCCCAACGAGTTTCTGCATGTGCCCTACGCCAAGAAACTCACCGCAGCGGTGGCGCAGGTGATCGCAAGCTTCCCCTGATCAATTTCAAGCCTTTTTGGCCTCCAGCGCTTATACATCGGGCGTTAGCAGCTATTAAACAAATAGCAACATCATGCGCATTCTGCTCGCCGAAGACGAACCCGCCCTGGCCAACTGGCTGGTGCAGGCGCTGCGCCAGTCGGATTTTCAGGTGGACTGGGTCAACGACGGGCGGCTGGTGGCCTCCAGCCTCAAGGCCTCGCGCTACGACGCGCTGATCCTCGACCTGGGGCTGCCCGGGCGCGACGGCCACGACGTGCTCGACGGCCTGCGCGATGCCGGGCACGGCCTGCCGGTGCTGATCCTCACCGCGCGCGACTCGCTCATGGAGCGCGTGCACACCCTCAAGGCCGGGGCCGACGACTTTCTGGCCAAGCCCTTCGAGCTGGCCGAACTCGAAGCCCGCCTGCTGGCCCTGGTGCGCCGTGCGCGCGGCGGCGAGCACCCGCGCTTTGCCTGCGGCACCCTGGTGTACGACCCCGTGGGCCAGCAACTGCTGCTGCGCCACCAGCCGCTCAAGCTCACCCCGCGCGAACATGCGCTGCTGCGCACCCTGGTGCAGCACAGCGGTGAGCCCCTGTCCAAGCGCGACCTGCTCGAGCGCGTGTTTGCCGACGAGATCGACGTGCAACCCGAAGCCATGGAAGTGCTGGTGCACCGGCTGCGCAAACGCCTGGAAGGCAGCGGCGTGCGCATCAGCACCCTGCGCGGCCTGGGCTATGTGCTGGAGCCCGACAGCGCCACACCGCCGCCCGCGCCATGACGCGCTGGGCCCACTGGAGCCTGCGCCGCACCCTGCTGGTGGTGCTGCTGCCGGGCCTGCTGGCGGTCATGGGGCTGGAGATCGTGGTGAGCTGGCGCAATGCGCTGGCCGCCGCCAACGCGGCGTTCGATCGCTCGCTGCTGGGCGCCATCAAGGCCATGGACGCCAACATTTCCACCGCCAGCGGCGGCCTGTCGGTAGAGCTGCCCTACCGCATGCTGGAGTTCTTTGAACTCACCGCCAGCGGCCAGGTGTTCTACCGCGTGGCCAGCGGCGACGGCCTGGTGGAAATCGGCGACGCCCTGCTGCCCGCGCCCCCCCGGCCCCTGGAAGACGCCGCGCCCCAGTTCCACGACGCCGACTACTTCGGCATCCCCGTGCGCGTGGGCACCTACGCGCGCCAGCTGGACCGCCCGCTGTCGCAAGGATCGCACTCCAGCCGCGTCATCATCCAGGTGGCCGAAACGCTGGAAAGCCGCCAGGATTTCACCCGCCGCCTGGTACTCGAAGCGGTGGCCCGTGATCTTCTCTTGCTGGCGGCCGCGCTGGCGCTGGTGGTGCTGGCCGTGCATGCCGGCCTGCGCCCCTTGCAGCGCCTGCGCACCGACGTGGCCCAGCGCCGCAGCGACGACCTCACCCCCATCCGCGCGGACCAGGTGCCGCAGGAAGTGCAGCCGCTGGTGGACGCCATCAACCAGCACACCCAGCGCTACCAGCAGGCCTTGCACGACCGGCGCCAGTTCATCGACGACGCCTCGCACCAGCTGCGCACCCCGCTGACCACGCTGGCCACGCAGATCAGCTTTGCGCTGCGCGAAACCGACCCGGCGCACCGCGAACTGGCCCTGCAGGCCATCAAGACCCAGGTGGACGACGCCATCCGCCAGACCAACCAGATGCTCGCCCTGGCCCGCGCCGATGCGCTGGAAATGCAGGTCGAACCCCTGGACCTGCACGCCCTGGCCGAGCGCGTCACCCGCCGCCTGTGGCCGCTGGCGCGCCAGCAAGGCGTCGACCTGGGGCTGGAACCACTGGGCGCCGAGCCCACGCAGGCCCGGGGCCATGGGGCACTGCTCGAAGAAGCCCTGGCCAACCTGCTGCACAACGCGCTCGTCCACACGCCCCCCGGCGGTCAGGTGACGGTGCAGGCCGGCGTGCAGGACGGCCAGGCCCTGCTGTGCGTGGCCGATAACGGCCCTGGCATGCCCGCCGCCGACCGCGCCCGCGTGGGCGAGCGCTTCCTGCGCGTGGCGGACCCGGCGGCGCCGCAGGAAGCGCGCGGCAGCGGCCTGGGCCTGGGCCTGGCCATTGCCCACGCCATCGCCCAGCGCCACGGCGGGCGCCTGCGGCTGGAAGAAGCCCGCCCGGGGCAGGCCGCGCCGGGCCTGCGGGTGGGGGTGCAGTGGCCGGTGTAGTCAGGCGCGGCTGGGCGGGAGGGCTCGTGCAGGAAGCTGTGCGGCACTCATGAACGTCCGTGTTCCTGGGCTGCACGGGGGGTGTTCACGGGTGCAAGCTAGGGGCGGGACTCGGCCGGGAGCGGCCGGTGGGTGCGAGGAGAAGCGGTCGATTAACTTAGACGTAACCGGCGACTTGCGGCAGGAAGGCGCGCAGCGCCGGGACGCCGCAAGGCGTCCGGGTTGACGGACATGTTAAGTTGCGCTCGCGGCCTTCCATACCAAATAGGCACCAACGAGCACCAGCGCGGCAAGGACTGCGGCCAGCCACTTTGCTACGACGACGGACGCACGAAAAACTGGCTCTCCCTTTTTCACTCGTACCCACTCTTGCTTCAAGAAGGGTTGCGCCAAGTTCATGAGGCTTTCGAGCTCTGCTTCGACATCCGCAGAAGAGTAGTAGGCCTCCAGGGCTTTATCAACCTGGGCCAACAGCGCCATTCCGTTGGCCTCACCTGGGTTCAGGCGAAGGCGGATCGCATACCGTGACTGAAGTAGCCTGAGGCGGTTCTCGGCAAAGAAGTCAGGCCTGAGCGCGCGCTCATTCGCAGCGTCGAGAGTCTCCTTCATAGTGCTGCTGGTCAGCGCCTTCCAATCCACATAGGTGGGCTGTGCCTCTAGCCTCCGAAGGTTCGCCGCAAACTGCGAAAGGTCTTGCCGGAGACCGTCAATCCATGCCTGTCGGAATTCAGACGTCTTGTTCTCTTTCGAGATGACGAGGGCAAGAAACGAAACCACTGCCGCGATGCAAGCGGCAATGATCGGCCCAAGGACGGACAAGAAGTGCGGTGCGGCCGACATGCGTGCAACTAACGAATAGCGTTTATCTGCCGCGCTGCGATGCTGAAACGATCCATGGCGCCTCCCGCGGCAGATAAACCTTGTTGGACTGAACCGCCGACGCTGCCGGTGGCAATAGGGGATTGAAAGCTTCGCACCCCCGTGTAATGCAATTATGAACGGCTGAACCGCCGCGCCAGGCGTGCATCAATGCCGCCGATTCGTAAATGGGGCGCAAATCTGTTGCTGCCGCGTGACGCCTTGCACACCGTGCATTCCTTGGCGGGCAAGTGGCACAGCCACACCCCCACAAGCTGCTTGTGCAATGCAAACCGGTACGGACAAGATCCGCACACCTTCATGGCGGCCCCCGATTGAGCGGTGCGCTGGGGTGCGCCGGGGATAGCAAACGCACCCGCCCCAGCAGCACAGCCATCACCGGCAAATGCCCCACCTTACAGCACGGACACACATCCACATCCATCTTGGCCACGCGCGCCATGAACGCCTGGGCCGACTGGCGTTGTCGTTCGCACCAGCCCGTTGGATGCACTCCGTAGATTGGTGCAATGAATGACCGCTTCCGCTGCCCACCCGCCATGGGCTAGCGCAACCCCTGCGCCACGCCAGGGTCGGCACCTGCCACTGGCCCCTCCATTCGCGCGCCAAGGCCACTCGCCCTCCGCCCCCGCAAGCTGTGCCACCGTGCCCTGTGGCACCCTTCAAACCCAGGGTAAACCCCCAAATTTCCCTGCCATTTCTGAAAGCCGCCCGAAAGCCGCTTTTTTCTACAGTGCGCTCACTCCCCAGTGCGCGCTGCCGCCGCAGTGGGGGCGTCCCATTCAATGACAGGAGACCTCCATGACACTGCGTACTTCCTTTGCTGCGCTCGGCGCTGCTGCAGCCTTGCTCGCTTCCATGGCCCAGGCCGGGCCGCTGGACAAGACCGAGTGCATTGCCCCGGCCAAGCCCGGCGGCGGCTTTGACCTGACCTGCAAGCTGGCGCAGGGCGCGCTGCAGGAGGGCAAATTCCTCAGCGACCCCATGCGCATCAGCTACATGCCCGGCGGCATTGGTGCGGTGGCCTACAACGCCGTGGTGGCCCAGCGCCCTGCCGAAGCCAACACCATCGTGGCCTATTCCGGCGGTTCCCTGCTGAACCTGGCCCAGGGCAAATTCGGCCGCTACAACGAGAACGATGTGCGCTGGCTGGCTGCCATCGGCGCAGATTACGGTGCCGTGATCGTGGCCGAGAGCTCCCCCCTCAAATCCATCAAGGATCTGATCGCCGCCATCAAGGCCGACCCCGGCAAGGTGGTGTTTGGCGCCGGTGGCAGCGTCGGCAGCCAGGACTGGATGAAGGCCGCACTCACAGCCCGTGCCGCAGGCCTCGACCCCAAGAGCATGCGCTTTGTGGCGTTTGAAGGCGGCGGCGAAGCCATTACGGCGCTGCAGGGCGGCCATGTGCAGGTGTACTCGGGCGACGCCTCCGAGGCCGAGGAGCAGATCAAGGCCGGCGCCAAGATCCGCGTGCTGGCCGTGCTGGCCGACAAGCGCCTCGAAGGTTCGATGGGCAGCGTGCCCACCATGAAGGAGCTGGGCTTCGATGTGCAGTGGCCCATCATCCGCGGCTTCTACATGGGGCCCAAGGTGAGCGACGCCGATTTCAAGGTGTGGAGCGACACTTTTGCCAAGATGATGGCCACCCCCCAGTACGACAAGCTGCGGGCCGAGCGCGGCCTGTTCAAGTTTGCGCTGACGGGCAAGGAGCTCGACGTGTTCATCAAGGAGCGCATGGCGGCGTACCGCCAGCTGGCCGCCGACTTTCACCTGAAGGTCGCCCAGTAGGCCGCACGGGTGCAGCGCTGCGCGTGCTGCGCCTGCTGCGCCTGCAGTTTCTCTTTGTCCCTGCCTGCCTTTTTTTGAGAGCACACCATGGTTGATCGCATTCTTGGGGCGCTGTGCCTCGCCCTGGGCGCAGCAATGGCCTGGGCCGCACGCGGCTACGCCGCTGAAATTTCCTACGAACCGGTAGGGCCCCGCGCCTTTCCCCTGCTGCTGGCGGCCGTACTGGCGCTGGTGGGCACCTGGCTGGTGGTCGCGCCCGGCCGCGCAGCGCCCGCCGGTGGCACGCCCGTGCTGGCCCCCACCTCGCGGCTCGACGGGGTCGCCGTGCTGTTGTGCGCGGGCAGTGTGCTGGTGTATGGCGCGGTGTTCCAGTGGCTCGGCTTTGTGCTGGCCACCACGCTGATGGCCCTGCCGGTGGGCAGGGCCTTTGGCGGCACGCTGCGGGCCAGTCTGGTCGGTGGCCTGGGCCTGGGCCTGGGCCTGTTCTTTTTGTTTGACAAGCTGCTGGACGTGATCCTGCCCACGGGCGTGCTGGCCTTTGTGCTGGGAGGGCGCTGAGATGGATACCCTGCAACACCTGGCCCAGGGTTTTGGCGTCGCCCTGCTGCCCGTCAACCTGATGGTGGCCGCCCTGGGCGCACTGATCGGCACCATCGTGGGCATGCTCCCGGGCCTGGGGCCGATCAACGGCGTGGCTTTGCTGATGCCGCTGGCCTTTGCGCTCAAGCTGCCGCCCGAGACGGCGCTGATCCTGCTCACTGCCGTCTACATCGGCTGCGAGTTTGGCGGCCGCATTTCTTCCATCCTGCTGAACGTGCCGGGGGATGCGGGCGCCATCATGACCGCCATCGACGGCCATCCCATGGCACGCAAGGGCCAGGGGGGCGTGGCGCTGTCGATCTCGGCCTGGGCCTCGTTCGTGGGCTCGACCATTGCCACCGCCGGCATCGTGCTGTTTGCGCCGCTGCTGGCGCGCTGGGCGCTGGCCTTTGGTCCGGCCGAATACTTTGCGCTGATGTGCTTTGCCTTTGCCTGCATCACCGGGCTGATGGGCAACCAGCCCATCAAGGCAGTGCTGGGCGCGGCGCTGGGCCTGTCGCTGTCCACGGTGGGGCTGGACAGCAATTCGGGCGTGTACCGCTTCACGGGTGACAACGTACACCTGTCCGACGGCATCCAGTTCATCGTGGTGGTGATCGGTCTGTTCTCGGTCAGCGAGATCCTGCTCATGCTGGAGCACCAGGCCAGTACCAGCGGCCTGATTCGCACGGTGGGGCGGACGATCTTCAATGCCCGGGAGCTGGCGCTGACCGGCTGGACCATCGTGCGGTCGTCGCTGCTGGGATTTGTGGTTGGCGTGCTGCCCGGCGCCGGCGCCACCATCGCCAGCGCCATGGCCTACTCGGTGGAGAAGCGCCTGAACGACAAGGACGGCAGTTTTGGCCAGGGCGATATCCGCGGCGTGAGTGCACCCGAGGCGGCCAACAACGCCTCGGCCAACGGCTCGTTCATTCCGATGCTCACACTGGGTGTGCCGGGCTCGGGCACCACGGCCGTCATGGTCGGGGCGCTGTCGCTCTACAACATCACGCCAGGCCCTGCCCTGTTCACGCAGCAACCCGCCCTGGTGTGGGGGCTGATCGCCTCCATGTTCGTTGCCAATGCGTTGCTGCTGCTCATCAATATTCCGCTGGTGGGGGTGTTCACGCGGCTGCTGCTGGTGCCCAACTGGCTGCTGGTGCCGGGCATTCTGGCCATCAGCGCCGTGGGCGTGTATTCCATCCATGCCACCACGTTCGACCTGCTGCTCATGGGGGGCTTTGGCATTGCAGGCTACCTGTTGCGCAAGGCCGGGGTGCCGATGGCCCCGTTGATCCTGGGTTTTGTGCTGGGCGACCTGATGGAGCAAAACCTGCGCCGTGCACTGTCCATCACCAACGGGGACCTGTCCATCCTGTGGGGCAGTCCCATCACCGTGGGACTGTGGGTCGGTGTGGCCGCCATGCTGCTGCTGCCCCCGCTGTACCGGCGCTGGTCGCGCGGCGGTGCGGCAGCCGCCTGAGAGGCCGGGTTCGGCCATGCGCTGGCTGGCACTGGGCCTGGTCAGCGCCGCGCTGTCGGCCGCGCTGCTGGCGCTGCATGTTCCGGCCGCCGTCTTGCTGGGCTGCATGCTGGGCGCCCTGGTGTTTTCGACCCGGGGCGTGCAACTGGCGGTTCCCCACATCGCGTTTGGCTGGGGGCAGGGCTTGCTGGGCTGCCTGATGGCGCAGAGCCTGCACCCCGCACAGCTGGGCCCGGTGCTGCGGCAGTGGCCCCTCTTTCTGGCTGGCACCGTGCTGCTGATCGCAGCCAGCAGCGCCCTGGGCTGGTGGCTGATGCGCCGCCAGGTCATGCCCGACACCACCGCCCTCTGGGGCATGGCACCGGGCGCGGCGTCGGCCATGGTGGTGATGGCCGATCAGTGTGGTGCCGATGTGCGCCTGGTGGCCTTCATGCAGTACACCCGCGTCGTGGTGGTGACCCTGGTCGCGGCCCTGGTGGCGCGCGCTGCAGGCGGCCACCAGCCCATGGAGCCGGCTGCGGTGCAATGGCTGGCAATGGGCGCACCGGCGGACCTGCTGGTCACTGCGGCCCTGGTGCTGGGCGGTGCCTGGCTGGCGCGGCGCTGGACCCTTCCCGGAGGTGCCATGGTGCTGCCCCTGGTGGCGGCCGTGGCGGTGCAGGTGGGCTGGGGCCTGACGCCGGGCCTGCCGCCCGCCCTGATGGCGCTGGCCTATGCTGCCATTGGCTGGAGCGTGGGACTGCGGTTCACGCGGGCGGTTCTGCTGCACGCCTGGCGTGCCCTGCCCCAGGTGCTGGCAGCCATTGGCCTGCTGATGGGCGCGGGCATGGCCCTGGGGGCGGTGCTGGTCGGGGCCGCCGGGCTGGACCCGCTGAGCGCCTACCTGGCCACTTCTCCTGGCGGCGCCGATTCCATGGCCGTCATTGCTGCCACCAGCGCGGTGGAAACCAGCTTTGTGATGGCCATGCAGCTGGCACGCTTTCTGATGGTGCTGGTCACCGGCCCGCCCCTCACGCGCTGGCTGGCCCGGCAAGGGCCGCCCGCGCCGGACCCGGGCGGCCCGGGGCCCTGACCCGCGCTGCAGGCGGCGCGGACGACACACCGGGCCGCAACCGCCTATCATGTCCGCTGCCTGCCTCCCTCTGTCCACAACCCTGCCGCGCATGCCATGTTCGACACCGCCGACTTCACCCTGACCGCCTACACCGCCAACGACGGCGAAAACCTGGCCGTATACGACTGGCCCCTGGCCGAGGGCAGCGCCCAGCGCGGCACCGTGCTCCTGGTGCATGGCCTGGGCGAACATGCAGGGCGCTACCACGCCGTGGCGCAGCACCTCAATGCCTGGGGCTTTGCGGTACGCGCCTACGACCAGTATGGCCACGGCCAGTCGGGCGGGCCGCGTGGCGGACTGAACCACGACATGCGCCTGCTCGACGACCTGGCCGACATGGTGGACGCCACCCGCGCGCGCACCCCCGAAGGCCTGCCGCTGGTGCTGCTGGGCCACAGCATGGGCGGGCTGGTGGCGGCGCGTTTTGTGGCCATGCACCTGCGGCCGGTCGATGCCCTGGTGCTGTCCTCGCCCGCACTCGACCCAGGGCTCAACGCTGTGCAAAAAGCCCTGCTGGCCACGCTGCCGGGCATCGCACCCAACCTGCGCATCCACAACGGGCTCGACGCCCAGTACCTCTCGCACGATCCGGCCGTGGTCGCAGCCTACCAGGCCGACCCGCTGTGCCACGACCGCATCAGTGCGCGCCTGGCCCGCTTCATCGCCGACGGTGGCCCGGCCACCGTGGCGCGCGCGGCGCACTGGAGCGTGCCCACGCTGCTCATGTGGGCGGGTGACGACCGCCTGGTGCAGCCCGCAGGCAGCGCCGCCTTCGCTGCCGCAGCGCCACCCGGCGTAGTGCAGTCGCAGTGCTTCGAGGCGCTCTGGCACGAGTTGTTCAACGAGCGGGACGCCGCGCCGGTGTTCGCTGCGCTGCACCAGTGGCTGGCTGGGCATTTCCCGCCAAAAATAGTGAACAAATAGGCTTCAATCGCTTGATGGACAAGCGCTGATAGCTATCATTTTAGATAGATCCGGCAAAACATCCATCGGCCCATCGCCGCGACTCAAACCGGTGGCGGGCAGCGCTCAGGCCGCCACCGCGCGGCGCTGGCGAGCCATGAGCCACAGCAGGGCAGCCCCGGTAAGCAGCAGCGGCGGCAGCGAAGCCAGGTTCAGCCACGACCAGCCGCTGGTGGTGACCAGCGCGCCCGAGGCCAGCGAGGTGACCGCCATGGTGGCGAACACGAAGAAGTTGATGGCGCCCTGCGCACGGTCTTTTTCCTCGGGCCGGTAGGCGGTGATGGCCAGCGTGGTGCTGCCCGTGAACAGAAAGTTCCAACCCACACCCAGCAGGAACAGGGCAGCGGTGAAATGCATGATCTCCTGGCCCGACAGCGCAATGCCCACGCACACCAGGTTGAGCACCACCCCGACCAGCATCACCGGCAAGGTGCCCAGGCGCTTGATCAGGTGGCCGGTGAAGAAGCCGGGGGCGAACATGCCGATCACATGCCATTCGAGCACCAGCGCGGCCGAGTCGAAACTGAATCCGCACACCTGCATGGCCAGCGGCGTGGCAGCCATCAGCAGGTTCATCACCCCATAGCCGAGGGCCGCACCGAGCACCGCCACGGCAAAAGCGGGCTGGCGCAGCAGTTCCCCCAGGGAGCGTCCCGCAGGCGGCGCCGCGCTACCCGGCGCAGGGGGCGCCTTGGATTCAAAACGCACGGCCGCCATGCAGGCCATGGACAACAAGGCCACCAGCATCAGCGCGATGTAGGCACCGGCAAACGGCACGGCAAACAGCGTGCGCGTGCCGCTGGCCAGGTTGGGGCCCGCCACCGCACCCAGCAGCCCGCCCGCAAGGACCAGCGACACCGCCTTCTCACGGAACGTCGGTGCCGCCAGCTCGGCGGCTGCAAAGCGATAGAGCTGGCCGTTGGCGCTGTAGTACCCTGCCACCACCGTGGCCGCACACAGCAGCCAGAAATTGGCACTGAATGCCGCCCAGGCGCACAGCGCGGCCGACAGGAACGCCACCACCAGCCCGAGCTGGAACGACACGCGCCGCCCCCACAAGGCCTGGCTGCGCGCCACCAGAGGGGTGGAGAGCGCACCGCCCACGACATAGCCCATGACGGGCAGCGTGGCCATCCAGCCAAAAGGCGCCAGCTGCAGCCCCACCAGGCCATTGATGGCGATGAAGACCACGTTGTTGGTCAGGAAAAGCCCCTGGCACAGGGCAAGCAGCCACAGATTCTTGTTCATGGTGTGTGCACATATTGTCCGCCACTTCACCACGAACCACCAGCACCGCCGTGCAGGCCAGCATGCCCGACAGCGCCGCCCGGCATTGCCGGTGACCTTGACAAATGTCAGGACATGGGTATTTGTCGCGGCGTATCGTTGCGCGCTGTGCGATGGCGCCTGTCCGTGCGCCCGCGTCCGAACCCCCGACCGCATGCAAACCCTGACCCCCTCCCCCCTCGCCACCGGCAGTGATCCTGCAGCGGCACCCTTTGAACTGGTCTGCCCCGCAGGCAGCCTGCCCGCGCTCAAGGCCGCCGTCGACAACGGTGCCAGCTGCGTCTACCTGGGCCTGCGCGACGCCACCAATGCGCGCAACTTCGCCGGACTGAACTTTGACGAGGCCGCCATCGCCAGCGGCATTGCCTACGCCCACAGCCGGGGCTGCAAGGTGTTCATGGCGCTCAACACCTACCCGCAGGCGGCCAACCCCGCGCCCTGGCGTGCGGCCGTGGACAAGGCGGTGGACCTGGGTGTGGACGCGGTCATCCTGGCCGACCCGGGCCTGATGCAGTACGCCGCGCAGCACCACCCCCAACTGCGCCTGCACCTGTCGGTGCAGGGCTCGGCCACCAGCGCAGATGCGATCAACTTCTACCGCGAGCAGTTCGGCGTCGTGCGCGCCGTGCTGCCGCGCGTGCTGTCGATGGAGCAGGTTCGGCGCGTGATCGACCGCACGCCGGTCGAGATCGAAGTCTTCGGTTTTGGCAGCCTGTGCGTCATGGTCGAAGGGCGCTGCGCGCTGTCGTCGTATGTGACAGGCGAGTCGCCCAACACGCACGGCGTGTGCTCGCCGCCCAAGGCCGTGCGCTGGCAGGAAACGCCCAAGGGGCTTGAGTCGCGCCTGAACGGCGTGCTGATCGACCGCTACGCGCCCGGCGAGAACGCCGGTTACCCCACGTTGTGCAAGGGGCGCTTCGACGTGGCTGAAGACACCAACTACTACGCCATCGAAGAGCCGACCAGCCTGAACACGCTGGAACTGCTGCCAGAACTGATGAAGATCGGTGTGCGCGCCGTCAAGATCGAAGGCCGCCAGCGCAGCCCCGCCTACGCCGCCCAGGTCACCAAAGTCTGGCGCGAAGCCATCGACAACTGCCTGGCCGACCCGCTGCGCTATGCCCCCAAGACCACCTGGATGGCCAGCCTGGACCAGGTCGCCGAGGGCCAGCAGCACACCCTGGGCGCCTACCACCGCCCCTGGAAATGAGGGAACACCCCCCTGAGCGCCTGCGGCGCTTCCCCCCGCTCTCGCAGGCCTGCAGCCTGCGGGCAGGGGGACGCAGCCAGCGCGGCGGGGCGGCCCTTGCGCGGCTGCCCTGGTGGGGTCGCGCCCGTCTCGACGCCCACGAGCGGCGCACATGCTCGGCTTTGCGCAAGACAGCCGCGAACGACGAATCAAGCCATGGATGAACCGACAATGAAGCTCTCCCTCGGTGCGCTGCAGTACTACTGGCCGCGCCAGACCATTTTTGACTTTTACGAGGCCATCGCCGCCTCGCCGGTGGACATCGTCTACCTGGGCGAAACCGTGTGCTCGCGGCGCCACGAACTGCGCTTTTCCGACTGGATCGACATTGCCGACCTGATGCGCGACGCGGGCAAGGAGGCCGTGCTGTCCACGCAGGTGCTGCTCGAATCGGGCGTCGAGGTGAGTGCCATGCACAAGGTCACCGCCAACCCCGACTACCTCATTGAGGCCAACGACATGGGCGCGGTGCAGCGCCTGGCGGGCCAGCGCCCCTTCGTGGGCGGCCTGCACCTGAACATCTACAACCAGCCCTCGCTCACCTGGCTGGCGTCCCTCGGCGCCACGCGCTGGGTGGCACCGCTGGAGATGAAGCACCAGGACCTTTCCGCCCTCATCCAGGACGGCCCGCAGAACCTGCAGACCGAAGTGTTTGCCTATGGCCGCATGCCGCTGGCCTTCTCGGCGCGGTGCTTTACTGCGCGCCAGCGCAACCTCCCCAAGGACGACTGCCAGTTCAGCTGCATGGACCACCCCGACGGCCTGATGCTCAAGACGCGCGAGAGCGAAGATTTTCTGGTGCTCAACGGCATCCAGACGCAATCGGCGCGTGTGCACAACCTGATCGACGAACTGCCGCGCATGCAGAGCATGGGCGTGGCCGTGGCGCGCATCAGCCCACAGGCGCAGCACACGCACGAAATCCTTGCCCTGTTCGACGCCGTGCGCCGGGGCACCCTGGCGCCGCACGATGCCCGCGCGCAACTCCAGCCCCTGGTGCCCGACCAGAGCTGCAACGGCTACTGGCACGGCCAGCCGGGCCTGGACCTGGTCGACGCCGAGGCACTGGTTGCAAACTGAAGTTTTTTGAATCCGTTGAAAATACAAGCAAAAACAGCCTCTAACGCTTACTGATCAAGCGCAAGCAGCTATCAAATGTGATGAAACACATCCCCAGCAAAGGAACACCATGAACGCCCCCACCCCCTTCACCCTGCCCGCACCGCTGGCGGCGCTTACCGGGCGGCTGCCGGCGTACCCGGGCTCGCTCTTGCTGGTCACCGCACTCAACGTGGGTGTGGCGCGCCAGCTGCCACGCGATGTGGGCGACCTGCTGCGCGGCAAGCGCCTGCGCATCGAGGTGCGGGACGCCCGCGTGACGTTCGACTTCACCTGGACCGGCGCCGCCTTTGCGCCCCGCGCGCGCCATGTGGAAACCGACCTGTGCATTGCGGCCTCAGCGCACGACTTTCTGCTGCTGGCCCAGCGCCAGCAAGACCCGGACACGCTGTTCTTCAACCGCCGCCTGGTCATGGAAGGCGACACCGAACTCGGCCTGGTGGTGAAGAACACGCTCGACGCGCTGGAACTGCCGGTGCTCGACCTGCAGCAGTGGGCACCGCGCCAGGTGCTCGCGCGCCTGGCAAAGCTGCGCCCCGGCGCGCGCGCTGCCGACCCACTCTATCCCGGTGCCCGGCCATGAGCAGCGCCACCGACCCCCGTCCCCTGGTGTATTCCTGCTCCGGGTGTTCGAGCGCCGCGCAGCTGGCCAACCACGTCGCCCTGCGCCTGGACCGCGCGGGTGTGGCCGAGATGTCGTGCATTGCCGGTGTCGGCGGGGACGTGCCCAGCCTGGTGCGCACCGCACGCTCGGGCCGCCCCATCATCGCGCTGGACGGCTGCCCGCTCAACTGCGTGCAGGGCTGCCTCTCGCGCCATGGCATCACGGCCGACCGGCACTACCAATTGCAGCAATACGGCGTCAAAAAACGCCGCCATGAAGACTTTGACCCCGCACAGGCCAGCACCGTGCTGGAGCAGGTGAAGGCCGATCTGCTGGCGCATCCGCTCGGCGGCCCGGCAGGCCTCCCTGCTACCGACGCTTCTGCCTTGCGCGTTGCATGAGCACGACCGCCGCCCCCGCCGTGGTGCCCCAGCGCATCATCGTCGGCATCTCGGGCGCCAGCGGCGCCATCTATGGGGTGCGCCTGCTGCAGGTGCTGCGCGAATGCCCGGGCACCGAATCCCACCTGGTGGTGTCCGACGCCGGCTGGCGCACCCTGCGCCATGAGCTGGGCCTGGAGCGCCCCGCCGTCGAGGCGCTGGCGCACCAGGCGCACGACGCCCGCAACGTGGGGGCCAGCATTGCCAGCGGCTCGTTCCAGTGCGCGGGCATGGTGGTGGCGCCGTGCTCCATGCGCACACTGGCCTCGGTGGCGCACAGTCTGTCGGACAACCTGCTCACCCGCGCCGCCGACGTGGTGCTCAAGGAGCGCCGCCGCCTGGTGCTGATGGCGCGCGAGACGCCGCTGCACCTGGGCCACCTGCGCAACATGGTCAGCGTGACCGAGATGGGCGCCATCGTCTGCCCACCCGTACCCGCGTTCTATATGCACCCGCAAACCGTGGCCGACATCGTGGATGCCAGCGTGGCGCGTGTGCTGGATTTGCTGGGCGTAGACCACCCTTTGAGCAAACGCTGGGAAGGCCTGTCCACTCCTGCCGCCTGACCAGGGGCCTGGATCAGGGGCCGCTCGGGGGCCGTGCTTCGGACTCCGGGCCTGCACCACCGTCTTCAGCCGGGCCCCGGGGATCCATCTGCAGCACGGCCTGCGAGCCAGCGCCCATGGCCACAAAGTCCGCCTTCTGCGCGGTCGGCACCGGCGGCGCAGCCTTGAGGCGCTGGAACGAATAGAGCGCCAGCGCGGCCAGCACGGCGGCATAGAACAGCATCAGACTCGACGGCCCGGCCACATCCATCACCGCGCCTGCCAGAATCGGCCCGACGGCCGCCCCCACGCCGTGGATCAGCAGCAGACCACCGGTAAATTCGACCAGCCGCGACGAATCGATCACATCGTTCACGTGCGCCACGCACAGGCCGTAGATGGAGAAGATCAACCCGCCAAACAGCAGTGCCAGCGGCAGCAACGCGTCCACCGCGTTTTCGGCCAGAAGGTACCCCACGGCGCTCACGAGCGCACCCAGAACGCACACCCAGAGCAGCACCACGCGCCGGTCGTGGCTGTCCGAGAAGTGGCCCACGGGCCACTGCAGTGCCGCGCCGCCCAGAATGGCGGTGGCCATGAAGCTGGCCACCCCGGCATCGGAGAAACCCACGGATTTTCCGAACACCGCGCTCATGCCGTAGAACGCACCCGTCAGCAGCCCCGAGGCCAGCGCGGCCGCCATGCCCATGGGCGAGGCTTCGTACAGGCTGCGCAGGCTGAAGCGGGGCGCCTCCACAGGCTCCGGCTCATCCACCTCGGTCATGGTGATGGGCAGCAATGCAAACGAAAACATCACCGACACCAGGGCAAACGGCACGAACCCCAGGCCCCCACCGACCAGCACCAGCCACTGGCCCAGCGCCATGGCCACAAAGTTGATGGCCATGTACACGGCAAACAGCCGCCCGCGCAGCGCGTTGGGCGCGAGGGTGTTGAGCCAGCTCTCGATCGCGATGAACAGGCCGACCATGCACATCCCGGTGACCAGGCGCAGCAAACCCCAGAACCAGGGGTCGATCCAGAAGGCGTGCAGGATCGGCATCGTGGAAGCCAGCGAAGCCATGGCGGCAAACGCCCGGATATGCCCCACCTTGCGGATGACCACCGGGCAGGCAAACGTGCCCACCACAAAGCCCACAAAATAGGCCGAGGTCACCAGCCCCAGAGTGATGCTGGAGAATTGCTCCATCCCTGCGCGCAGGCCCAGCACGGAAAACAGCAGGCCCAAACCCAGCACCAGCATCCCTGCGCCCAGCAGCAGCGTGGACAATCGCCACAACAGGGGACCCACCGCCGTGTCGGCTCTCAAACGTTCGGTCACTATGCTCCTTCAACAATGGCCACAGGGGTTTGTCTGTCCCACGGCCTGCCCAACCGCGCCGGGCAAAAGCCGTTGATTATGACAACCGTGGTCGGACGGCCCCTTCATCGGGTTACTCTGCGATGAATCAAAAAGAGTAGCTGGCGCCGCAATCCACACCAGCGCAAAAGCCTTATTTCGCCTGAAAATCCCCCCATGCCTACGCACGACCTCCGCAGCTTTCTTGCCCAGCTTGAACACACCGGCGACCTGCGCCGCATTGCCGAGCCCGTCTCGCCCCACCTGGAGATGACCGCGCTGGCAGACCGCGTGCTGCGCGCCGGTGGCCCGGCGCTGCTGTTTGACAACCCCACAGGCCACACCATGCCCGTACTGGCCAACCTGTTCGGCACGCCCGAGCGCGTGGCCCGCGCCATGGGGGTGGACAGCATTGCCGGGCTGCGCCCCTTTGGCGAACTGCTGGCCTCGCTCAAGGAGCCCGAGGCACCCAAGGGCTTCAAGGAAATGGTGGGCATGAGCAGCCTGCTCAAGACCCTGTGGAACATGGCGCCCAAGGAGCGCAGCAGCCCACCCTGCCAGGAACTGGTGTGGGAAGGCCAGGACGTGGACCTGGCGCGCCTGCCCATCCAGCACTGCTGGCCGGGCGATGTGGCGCCGCTCGTCACCTGGGGGCTGGTCATCACGCGCGGGCCGCACAAGGCGCGGCAGAACCTGGGCATCTACCGCCAGCAAGTGCTGGGCCGCAACCAGCTCATCATGCGCTGGCTGGCACACCGCGGCGGGGCGCTCGATTTTGCCGAGCACTGCCGCCTGCACCCCGGCGAGCCTTACCCGGTGGCCGTCGCCATTGGCGCCGACCCGGCGACCATCCTGGGCGCCGTCACACCCGTGCCCGACAGCCTCTCCGAATACCAGTTTGCCGGCCTGCTGCGCGGTGCGCGCACCGAGGTGGCACCCGCGCTGGGCGTGCCGCTCTCCGTCCCGGCACACGCCGAAATCGTGCTCGAAGGCCATATCTACGCCGATGCCGCACACCCCAGCGGCTGGCAGCACGCGCTCGAAGGGCCGTACGGCGACCACACCGGCTACTACAACGAATGCGCCGAGTTCCCGGTGTTCACGGTGGACCGCATCACGCTGCGCAAGGATGCGATCTACCACTCCACCTACACCGGCAAACCGCCCGATGAACCGGCTGTGCTGGGCGTGGCGCTCAACGAGTTGTTCATTCCGCTCCTGCAACGCCAGTTCCCGGAGATCATCGACTTCTATCTGCCGCCCGAGGGCTGCAGCTATCGCATGGCGCTGGTGCGCATCAAGAAAGCCTACCCCGGCCACGCGCGGCGCGTGATGATGGGTGTGTGGAGCCATCTGCGCCAGTTCATGTACACCAAGTTCATCGTGGTGGTGGACGACGATGTGGACGTGCGCGATTGGAAGGAAGTCGTCTGGGCCATGACCACGCGCATGGATCCGGCACGCGACACGATGCTCATCGAGCACACCCCCATCGACTACCTCGACTTCGCCTCCCCGGTCAGCGGCCTGGGCAGCAAGATGGGCATGGACGCCACAAACAAATGGCCCGGCGAGACCCAGCGCGAATGGGGCCGCACCATGGCCATGGATGCCGAGGTGACGGCGCGCATGGACGCACTGTACACATCGCTCGACCTCTGACACTGAGATGGAAGCGCCCGTCCTGCGGCAAGACCACCACTGTGCTGCGTAGAACAGCGCACTCAAGACACGAAGGTCGCTGACGATCTGGCTTGACGAGGAAATGCCGTGGTACGGCATCTGCCAGCGGCATACGCGACTGCCAGCCGGGTTTCGCGGATGCTGCCATCCAGAAGCACCCGAGCGCTACTGAAATTTTCTGAACAGGAGGCTGGCATTTACTCCGCCGAAACCAAAGCCATTCGACATTGCATAGTCAATCTCCAAAGAGAGTGGCTTGACAGAAACGATGTTCACGCCTACTGACTCCGTATCCGGGTTCTCAAGATTCAACGTTGCGGGAGCAATTTGGTCGCGAACGGCCAAAGCAGTGAAGATCGCTTCGATACCGCCCGCTGCACCAAGCAGATGGCCGGTGGACGATTTTGTTGCCGAAACTGCCGGTCCTTGAACGCCGCCAAAGACGGACTTGATCGCACGAAGCTCGCTGCGGTCACCCATTGGGGTGGATGTTGCATGCGCATTCAAGTGCTGCACCTCGCCCGCTGAGATTCCAGCTTGATTGAGTGCGAGTTCCATTGCGCGGCGAGCGCCGGAACCGTCATCAGGCGTGGAAGTCATGTGGTGGGCATCAGCGCTGGTGCCATAGCCGACCAGTTCGACGATCGGTGTGGCTCCACGCCGCAGAGCATGTTCGAGGCTCTCGATCACCAGCAAGCCTGCTCCTTCGGCCATGACGAATCCGTCACGTGCCTGATCAAAGGGGCGTGATGCTTGGTGTGGCATCTCAGCGAAGTCCGTTGAGAGAGCCCGCGCCGCTGCAAACGCCCCGATGCTGACGCGATCGATACAGGCTTCGACACCGCCACACAACGCAATATCTGCTTCGCCACTTCGAATCAGTCTTGCGGCATCACCGATAGCCTGCACGCCAGCAGCACAAGCCGTCACAGGCGCTCCAAGCGCCCCTCCGAACCCATGCTGGATTGAAACGGCACCCGCCGCCATGTTGGCAAGAAAACTCGGAATCGTGAATGGGGACAGGCGGCGAGGCCCGCGAGTTTCCGTGGTGCGGACTGCATCGGCGATCGCACCGAATCCGCCAACACCGGAAGCAATCACTGTGGCCGTTCGAAACCGCTCATCATCACTCCTTGGTCTCCAGTTCGCTTGTTCCAGCGCCTGCTGCGCCGCTTCCAGAGCAAACAGAATGAAGCGATCCATCTTTCGCTGTTCTTTCGGCTCCGTTGCTCTATTGGGGTCGAAGCCTTCCGGATTCTGTGGGGAATAGTCGGGTACTACACCCGCCACCTTGGCGGCGATGCCATCAACGATGGCCTGTGGGAGTTCAATGATTCCGCTCTGGCCGGAGAGAAGTCTCGACCAAACATGCTCCACATTGCATCCCAACGGCGAAACAACACCCATGCCCGTCACAACAATTCGCTTCATAAAACATCCATCCAATAACAATCATTGATGCGGCGGTGCGCCATCCCGTCCGGAAATTTGGGCGTATCAAGCGGTGGGCGTGATGGCTGAAGATGTTTCGGTCATCAACGAAGCCTCCAGCACATGTTGGCGAATGTCCGCGCGGCCACGCGCCAGAGCACTCATACGGGAGTGGCGGGCGCCTGCACCTTGTTTTGGGGCAACAGCAGGAAGATCAGCGAAACCCCCATGCACGCAACGAGCACCGCCCCCAGCAAGCGGTTGGCTGGGCCTTCGGCAGCAGCCATTGCGGTGATGGCGAGGGAAGCGGCGCCCATCTGGAGGAAGCCCAGCAGGGCGGATGCGGCACCGGCGCGAGCGCCGAATGGCTGCAGCGCCATTGCCGTTCCCAGTGGATTGAGCAATCCGATGCCGAATAGGAAAATGCTCATGGAAACGCTGAAATGCAGTAGCCCCGCCGAACCAGCGAGCAACGCGATGCTTCCGGCCAGCGCGATGGTGCAGCCGACCATCGCGACGACCGGTGCACTCCAGCGGGTCGCCAGCCTCGGCGCCATGATTCCAGCGCCGAACACGACCAACACTGTAACCGCGAAGAAGTAGCCCAGTTCGATCGAGGTCAGGCCCAAACCGCCCATCAGAATGGCAGGGGTGGCCGCGAAGAATGCCAGGAGGCCGCCGACTGCCAAGCCGACTCCCATCGCGGGTGCCATGAAGCGGCGGTCACCGAGCAGCTGGACGTAGCTGGTGAAGGTCGCCGCGATGAAAGCGTCCCTCCGTGCGGTGGGAAGGTGTGTCTCGCCGATGCGCGTGGAGTAGAGAAGTCCGAGCAGAAGGGTCAGTGCCGCGACCAGCCAGAATGTGCTGCGCCAGCCGGCCATGTGGCTCAACAGACCGCCCACCAAGGGCGAAAACCCGGGTGCTGCAGCCATCGCGACCATGACGAACGATAGGGCACGTGATAGTGTCACACCCTCGAAAAGGTCGCGGATGATCGAACGCGCCAGCACCGAAGGTGCGCAGGCCCCCAGCCCCTGGATGGCACGGCCCACGATCAGCCACTCCAGCTGTGTGGCCAGCGCGCAGACCATGCTTCCGATCGCGAGCACCGCCAGGCCGCTTAACATCAGGCCCTTGCGGCCCCGGCGATCAGAAACCGGACCAATCACCAGCTGCCCCAGCGCGAAGGGGATGAAAAATGCGCTGAGCGTGACGGCCAGGCTCTGGGGGGATACGGCCAGTGTGCGTCCGATGTCCGGAAAGGCGGGCAGGATGATGTTGGTCGCCAGCGTGGTCAGTGCAGCAAGGCAGGCCAGAACTCCGAGGGCGGTGTTCTTCGATGGATGGGCTTGCGGTGTCATGGCGTGCCTGCTTGAACTACACGCGCTCGATGACCGTGGCGACCCCCTGACCGCCGCCGATGCACATGGTGATGACGGCGGTTGATGCATCACGGCGCTCCAATTCATCGAGCACCGTGCCGAGCAGGATGGCGCCTGTGGCTCCCAGCGGGTGCCCCAGGGCGATGCTGCCGCCATTGACGTTCACGCGTTCCGGGTCGATACCCAGTCGGCGTACCGTCTGCAACACGACGGCAGCGAAGGCTTCGTTGATCTCCCACAGGTCGATGTCGCCAGCCGCGAGACCGGCCGCCTTCAGGGCCTTCTCGCTCGCCGCCGCAGGAGCGGTCAGCATGATCAGCGGCTCGCTGCCGATCGATGCGATGGCGCGGATGCGGGCACGCGGTCGCAGGCCGTGGGCCTTTACGTAGTCACCCGATGCCACGGCGACGGCGGCCGCCCCATCGACGATACCGCTGGAATTGCCCGCCGTGTGGATGTGCCGGATCACTCCCGCCTGCGGGTAGGCGGCCAGGGCAATCTGGTCGAAGGTTTCACCATTCGCGCCTGCGGTCGCACCGCCCAGTGCCACAAAGGAAGCCGGCAGCGCCGCCAACCCCTGCGCCGTGCTGTCCGGGCGCGGAAACTCATCGCTGGCAAGTAGCAGGTCCCCGGTCAGCGGGTCATGTACAGGAACGAGTGAGGACGTGAAGCGGGCTTCCTCGATGGCGAGTGCCGCGCGGCGCTGCGAGCGCAACGCCCAAGCGTCGAGCTCCTCCCGACCGAAGCCCTCAAGGGTCGCGATCAAGTCGGCGCTGATGCCCTGCGGCACCTGGAATACACGCTCTCGAAGCTTGGGGTTGCCCCCGTCCTGGCCACCGCCGTCGGCACCCAGACCAAACTGCGACATGCTCTCGACGCCGCCCGCCACCACCAGTCGTTGCGCACCAGAGGCGACGCCCATGGCCGCGAAGTGGATGGCTTGCAGGCCCGAACCGCAGAATCGGTTCAGCGAGACGCCGCCGATATCCTGGGGCCACCCGGCAGCCAGGACCGTGTTGCGCGCAATGTTTGCGCCCTGCGCGCCGATTTGTGAAACGGTGCCAACCACTGCGTCGTCTACGTCTCGTACGTCGAAGCCGGCCCTGCCGGGGAGCGCCCTAAGGACTGTCGCCAGCAGTTCTTGCGGGTGAACGCTCGTCAGTGCGCCCTTGCCGATCTTTCCCTTGCCGCGCGGCGTGCGTGCCGCGCCGATGATGTAGCTGTCCATAGGTTGCCTCCTTCAGTGGCTCAAAAGATTCATGTCCTGTCCATAACGACGCGCAATTGCTCGGCCGAGCCGAGATGCGTGCCATCGGGCGCCCATGCTTCCAGGCGTTCCCGTATCCAACCGTCACTTCGGCAGGCATCGGTGCGTGCGTACAGCAGCACCCAGGGCGACGACGCCTGGGCCAGGCCGCTGCCCGGCGTCACCGTGTACGTGACGGTGGGCATAGGAACCGGTGCGCCCAGGACCGCCGAATAGGACGGCGCGAGTGCGTCCATCAGCAGGACCAGCCGGGCATCGTCGGGCGGGAGGTCGTCATCGACCAGGCGCACCCAGGCGATGAGTTCCGGTTCGACAGCGTTGCTGAACGGTCGGACTTTGCCTACGGGCCGAATCTCGGTATGCCGGGCGAACGGCACGAATGCGGCGGGTATGCTGAAAACCGGGCACTGCGATGGCGGCGGCACAACCGGCATCTGTGGTGCGAAGCCCGTCCCGCTCCCTTGGCTTGGCATAGTGAACAGCGCGTTGGCCGATATGGCCACGCGATTTCCTTCGGCTGCGCAGGCGTCCAGCCAGGACACATTCCTTCCCGCCGAAGGGTCCGATACGTCCAATGTGAACGGCTCCCGCAGGGCGCGTTGGAATCGACCAGTGACTTGCCGCAAGACGCGTCCCGGTGATCTGTTGCGCATGGCGGCTGTCAACAAGCTCAATGCCAATCCGCCATGGAGCCCACCAAACCCCCACCACGATGAGTCCAGGTCCATCAGCGCTCCGGGGGTGGAAGCCTCATGGATTCTCGCAAGGCGCACATTTGCATCAAAGGTCGTCATGGCCCCAAGCTTAGGCTGTAGGCCACATTCTTGGCAGTGGCACAAATGACCATTTACGGTCCATAATTGCCAAAATGATTACGCATCTGATATTCGACGGTGTTGCGGAAAGCTCCCTGGGCGTCGGGATCGACATCGTAGGTGCGGCAACGCGTTTGGCTGCCAATGGAGTGGTTGATGTGCCGCATGCTGCCAAGCTGCTGCGTCAGCGTGTAGTTTCAGTTGATGGCCAGCCAGTGCGATCCGGGGCTGGCCGCACCATTGCTGTCGATGGTGCGTTCGGCTTGCGTGGCATGGGGGCGTCGGATGTCCTTGTTGTGCCCGGCTGGTTCTCCGCCACCGAAGTCTCGATCGAGCAGCTGCTGTCCCGTGACGAGACCCAACGTGGAGCTGTGGCTTTGCGATCTGCGGCAACCAAAGGAACCATGCTCGCTGCGTCCTGCTCGGCGACATTTTTGTTGGCTTCAACGGGTGCGTTGGATGGTCAGCAGGCGACCACGACTTGGTGGCTTGCCGCTGCATTCGCGAGACGCTTTCCTGCCGTCTCACTTGCAGCGGACCGAATGGTGGTCGAAGCGCCTGGCGCGCTCACAGCAGGTTCTGCCTTTGCCCATGCGGATCTGATGCTGGCGGTCATCGCCCGCATCGCTGGTCCGTCGCTAGCGCAGTGGGTGGCACGCTACCTCGTACTTGACAACCGACCCTCACAGTCACGTTACATGGTGATGGAGCATCTGCGCGTGTCCGATCCGGCCCTTCAAAAGGTTGAGCGTTTCATCATCAACAACCTGGACCGGCAGATTACGCTGGCGGAACTGGCCAACGCTGCCGCTATTTCATCCAGAACCCTGGCTCGGCGTGTGCATGCCGGCCTTGGCATGACACCCAACGAACTTGTCCAACGGTTGCGCGTCTCGCATGCGACGCATATGCTGGAAACCAGCAATGTCTCAGTCGACGAAATTGCGGCTCGTGTTGGCTATGCCGATCCAGCAGCGTTTCGGCGCGTGTTTCGGCGTTTCGCGGGCGAGTCACCGCGAGGTAGGCGCATTCAGAGCACGGAAACCCATCCAGACATGTGACATCGAAGAGTTCAGATGAAAGATGCGAAGCGGCCGCTGCAATTGATGCATGGCCGTTTTCGTCCAAGAGCCAGGGTTCTACTGTTGTGTCTGTGCTGGCGCTGCCATCAGGAATGCGTCCGAGAAGCAGGCATCCTCACCCAGGCCCTGGGCAATGAAGGCCGGGACGGCAGTTTCCACCATCTTCACAGAGCCGCACAGGTAAACCTCGTTGCCGCTGAGATCAGGAAAGTCGGCCAGCATGGCCTCGTGCACCAGTCCCGTGCGGCCCGTCCAGCCGTCGCCCTCGGCGGGCTCTGACACGACCGGCACCACGGTGAAGTTGGTGTGGTCCCGCGCCCATTGCTCGCACAGCGCCAGCAGGTACAGGTCCTTGCGCTGGCGCACACCCCAGTACAGGCGCATGGGGCGCTGCACGCCCCGCTCGAAGGCATCTTCCACAATGCTCTTGATCGGTGCAAAACCGGTGGCACCGGCCACGAACAAAATGGGGTGCGTGCTTTCGCGCAGCGTGAAGCTGCCGCGCGGGCCTTCGAAACGCAGGACGTCGCCCACCCGCATCGCCTCGAACACATGGGTCGTAAAGCGCCCGCCGGGCACGAGGCGAATGTGCAGCTCGATCTGGCTGCTGGCATGGGGCCGGTTGGCAAACGAGAACGCACGGCGCTGGCCGTCGTCCAGCAGGATGTCGATGTACTGGCCTGCAGCAAAGTCCAGCGTCTTGCCCTCGGGCAGTTGCAGCAGCACACGCATGACATCGTCAGCCAGGCGTTCCAGTTGCGCCACGGTGGCAGTGTGCACCTCGGCGGCCTGGGCGGCGGCACCGGTAAAACCCTCCACGTCGATCACGACGTCGCCACGCGGCACAGCGCAGCACATCAGCGCCTTGCCCTGGGCCTTCTGCGCATCGGGCAACGCACTGCGCTGGTAGGGCCGGTGGTCGATGTTGCCGTGCTCCACGCTGCACAGACACAGGCCGCACCCCCCATTGCGGCATTCATACGGCAAGGCCAGGCCTTCGCGCAGACCGGCATCCAGAATGGTTTCGTCCTCGCGCACGCTGAATTCCGCGCTCGCGCCATCCACGCCGCGCACCACCACCTGGTGGCTGGTGTGTGCTCCCCGGCGAAAGCGCGGGGGCCACCAGGGCAGCAGCGCCAGCACCAGCGAGCCGCCCACCACCAGCGCCCAGACCCGGCCCAGCGGCCATTCGGTCAGCAGTGGGAAGATGGCCAGGTAGAACCAGTCGAGTTCGACATTCGTCACGGCCTGTGCCAGGTTGCTAATACCCCCCTGGCTGTGCACCGGCAGGACCAGTGACAGCACCAGCATGGTCAGCAGCAGGCCGATGACGATGGGACGCGGCGGCGTGGTGCGTGCCTTGGGAACGCGCTGCACGTGGATCCACATCACCATCAGCACCACCAGGGGCAGGCCCAGGTGCATGAACGACAGCAGGGTGAAGAAGCGATCGCCCACGGCCGAGGAGTAGATGAAGTTGCGCATCAAGGTGCCGCCAAAACTGGGCAGCCAGTCAAGCCACTCGAAACTGGTCACGGTGACGAACTGCGCCAGTTGGTCCCAGGGCAGCATGTAGCCGTTGATCCCTGTGGCATACACCATCCAGATCAGCATCACCCCGGTGATCCATGAGAACCAGCGAAAGCCGTGGTACAGATTGAAGGCAAAGTAGCGCAGCATGTGCAGCACCATGGTCAGCACCATGGCGTCGGACGCGTAGCGGTGCACGCTGCGCATGATGCCGCCAGCGAACCACTGGTTTTCGGTCAGTGCCACCACCGAGGAATACGCAACAGACAGACCGGTTTCGAAAAAGATGTACAGGTACAGGCCACTGGCGCCAACCACCCAGAACAGGAAGAAGGTGATGGCCCCCAGGTGGTAGAAAGGATTGATGCGGTCGCCAAAGGCCGCATTGAACAAGCCCTCGACACGCAAGAAAACCCACTGCAGCAGGGCCTGGAATCGTTTGATCATCGTGTCGTCCCGTTGGAGCCCGCCGCAGCGGGCGTATGTCGCATGGCCTGGACCACCACCACCACGAACAGCAGTCCGCCGATGATGGCGATCAGCCCGCCCAGGCCCATCAGGCCCATGCCGGCCACCTCGGCCGTGCTGCGCAGCACCTGCTCGGCACCGGCCACCTTGCGCTGCACACCGTAGCCACCCGACCAGACCAGCCCGATGATGTGCATGAGTTGACCCGCACCGTACAGCCAGGGCTGGTAGGTGGCCAGGCGCCCCTGGGGCGCACGGTAGCCCAGCGCCGGCAAGGTCTTGTAGACCACGCCCATGAGCGCCAGCGTGACCCCGACAATGCAGCCATGGTAGTGCGCGGGAATGCGCACATTGCTCCCCTGGATAAAGATGCCGATCACCCCGCCAGCGGCAAACAACAGCACCGATGCCAGCAGCGCGGCACGCAGCGGGCGCAGGGTGTCGCTGTCCAGCCGCGTGGTGGCGATGGCATAGACCACGGCCAGGCCCACCGGCACGATGGCCGGTCCACCACCGGCCCGCATGGCCCAGGTCAGCAGATTGCGGTGCTCCACCGAGGTGATGTCATGCGCCAGGTAGGCATAGGGCGTGATGAAGACGCCCACCAGGGCCAGCGCGAACATGAGCACCACCACGCGCGGGCTCAGGGGCACGCGCGCACCACAGGCGCTGGCCAGCCAGAGCCAGCCCACCAGCATGAGCAAGGTCCAGGTGAACTGCAAGGCGTGGCCACCGCCCCAGAACAGGATTTCGTAGTAGGCCTTGCCATGCAGCGCGGTCGGCAGCACGGCATAGGACCATGCAAAGGCCAGCAGACCGACGGCCGTGGCAATGGCTGCGCTGCTCAGACCAAAATCCAGCGCACCGCGGCCGTCGTACTCCAGTCCCAGCCGGGGCGCGACCAGCAGGCTGCGCAGTACCAGCAGAGCCGTGCCCGCGCCGAACACGACCAGGCCGCCCAGAAACAGCGGCGAATCCAGCACCGGGATGTAGTTGGCCATGACGGGATCGCCCCGGTTCAGAAACGGCGCCAAGGCCATGGCCAATGTGCCGACTGCGGCCACCGCCAGCGCCAGCCAGCCCCAGTGCGTGCCGCGCCGGGTGCCGTGAATGCTCCAGAGCATGCCCCCTTGGGCCACGAACCACACCAGCACCGACAAATCGACATGCAGCACCAGCGAGACCTGGAAAAAATTGGCCGCAGGCAACCACTGGTTGACGTACGGCGTGCGCGAGAGCACCAGCAGGATGGAAAACAGTCCCGAACCCACCAGCGCCAAAAGACCCAGCCAGAGCCATCCACGCGCCAGGGCCTGCCGGGCGTCCTGCGGCACCGTGAGCTCATAGTCCAGCCCCGGCATCGCTGCGGGCAACGGGCGGCCTGCGGCGGCATGCACGCCAAGCATGTGAGAGGGCAGTGCACTCATAGCAGAACGATCTCCCCTTTGTCCGGGTTGAAGTCGATCACCATGACCTGCGCGGGTTGCAGTGTGACGGTGGAGTCGTGCACATACGGGAAGTCGGGCGACTTCATGTTGTCTTTCATGCGCACAGTGATGCGATGTTCACCCGAGGGAACATTGAGTCGCTGGTACACCGTGGAGGCACCGTCGCGCGAGAAGCCCGAGGGCGTGGCCGTGTGGGCATAGACGGACACGCCATCGACCTCGACCTCGATGCGCACCGGCGAGCGCTCTCGTTCGCATTTCATGGGCGCGCGCATGTTCGGCGCCAGTTTGGACAGTTCCTCGGCCGTGTAGGGGCGGCATTCGGCAATCCGCGCACCATGGTGAATGAAGCTGACCTTGATCTGCGCCTCGTTCGGCGCCAGAGGATGGTAGCTGGGCCAGCGCGAGAAGACGCCGACTACCAGGGCAAAACTGCCATAGAGCAGGGCTTGCCCTGTCCAGTTGAGGGCTCGGTTCATGGGGTGTTCTCCAAAAATGGGTGAGGTGCGCCGGGTGCGCAATGCGTGCGCATGTCTTCAAGGGCGGATACCAGCTGGCTTTCATCGCCCGGGTCGGTCCAGACGACACGCCAGCGTTCGGCCGGCACGGAGGTGCGCAGATGCGGCTCGCGCTCACCGTTCAGGCGCTGCTGTGTCCAGCGTTGGCCCAGGCGGAATTCACAGCCCCCCTCGCGGCAGCCGTTGATGAGCACGCCGTCGGCACCTCCGCGCAATGCGTACTCGACAAAGGAAGGCGGCAGCATGCCTGCACACACCATGCCCAGATGCAGGACATCCGGCGCGCCCATGCGGCTGCGCTGGCCCTGATCGCAGCCAAAAACCACCAGCCTGCGCGGCCCCGGCATGGCAGCCAGGCCCTGCAACAAACGGGCGCGCAAGTCGTCGATGGGCCACTGCGGCATGTCGATGCCGGTGTGCAGTACCTCGGTACTGCGAAACGGCGTGGAAGACGGGCAGGAGCCGACACAGATGCCACAGCTGGCGCACAGGTCGGCACGCACTTCGGCCAGTTGCATGCCCCGCCGCCCGTTGGGGTGGGGCACCATCGTAATGGCGGAATAGGGACAGTCGGCAAAACAGCGGCTGCAGCCGCTGCAATGGTCGGGGTTCACCACGGCCACGGGTTCGGCGCGCACGGGGGTGAACGGCAACAGTATCAATCCGGCGAAAACCATGGCCACGAGCGCCCACACCGCTTGCGCCGAAGTAGCGTCGATCAAGGGGTGGATGAACAACAAGAACCAGTCCAGTGACAAGGAAACGGGCACCGACATCAGGTCGGCCGGCCCCTGGCTGCGCACCGGAAGGACCAGTGAAAGCAACAGCAGCATGGCCAGCGTGCCCCAGGCCAAGGCACGCGGCGGAAAAACCCGTGCGAGGCTGATGCGCTGGATATGAAACCACAGGGCAAACACCATCAGCAGCGGCACACCCAGATGCACGAAAACGAACAGGGTGAACAGCCGCGCATTCAGACTGACGCCGCCCAGAAAATTGCGCGCCAGGGGCGACGCCAGGAACGGCAAGGTATCGAGCCACTCGGCCGTGGACACAGCCGAAAACTGGCCCAGGCGGTCCCAGTTGAGCCAGAAGCCTCCAATCGCACTGACAAAGGCCAGGGCAACCAGGGGCACACCTGTCAGCCAGGGAACACGGCGAAAACCCTTGAACCGGCCCAGCATCCATTCCCGCAGGAGATGGGCGAACATGACGATCACAAAGCCATCGGCGGCGTAGCGGTGCACGCCGCGCAGCATGACGCCCAGCATCCAGGGCACCTGGGCCAGATCGTTGATGGATTGGTACGCGCCCCCGACCGAGGTGTCGAGCACGATGTAGAGCACCACCCCCGTGACGACCAGCAGCCAGAAAAACAGGAAACCGAGGGCCCCCAGATGTTTGAGCGGGTTCAGCGCCGCCCCGAACGGTACGTCAAAGGAATGTTCCACGGCCCGGTAGAGGGCCGCACTGCGGGGAACCGGCGGAAGCGTCAGCGAAACAGGAGATCCTTTGGAAACAAAGGCTGAACCAGGCAAGGGCATGAAAACGGGCGGGCGTCAGGCGCGGCGCGCCTCCTTGTTGCGGGCACTGCGCCGTACAGAGCGCCACTCGTTGAGAAAGAACACCAGCATGGCGATCAGAAAGGTGATGCCCCCAGCAATCTGGATAGGCAGGGTGTAGTCCACCCGGTACTGGCCCGTCTTGGGGTCGTACACCGTGCACAGGATGCGCACACGGTCCATCAGACTTTCCAACGCCAGGGAAGGCTCAACCGGCGTGCCGTTGAGCAGCAGTTTCAGGGGTTCGCCGATATCGCCCGGTCGAATGCTCTCCCCGTAGACCTGCCGCACGATGCGCCCCTGCGCATCGACCAGCGACACCTGCAGCACATGGTCGAAGCCCGCCGGAGTGGCTTCGTAGACAAACCCAAAATCACGGGCCAGCGGCCCCACGGTAGCCATGGAGGGGCTCAAGAATTCCCAGCTGGGCTGATGGATGCGGTATTGGGCGGCAAACGCCTTGAGCGCCTGGGGCGAATCATCGGGCTGGTTGAAACCGATGCTCACCACGTTGAACTGGTTGGTGCCAAAGGTCTTTTGCAAGCCCTCGACCGTTTCCTGCAACGACCGCGTGGTGGTCGGGCACACCTGGAAGCACCCGGTGTAGATGAAACTGACCAGCAGCGGTTTGCCCCGGTAGGAAGAAAGCCGGACCGGTCGACCTTCACGGTCCAGCAGGGTATGGTCAGCGATCTTGCGGCCCAACGCAGCTTGGCTGGTGCGCAGTGCCTGCTCCCGGTCCAACCCCAGATCAGACCCGTGGGACGAGGCCTGCACGACAGCTGGCGCCAACAGAACAAGGAACAGACACAGCACGGCCCCAGACAGTGCTGAAATACGTTCTGTGGCGTGCATAAAAATCCGGCTTCCCGGCCCTAGCGCATGAAAGCGTCGATGCACGCCGCCACCAGCAACAAACTGAGCTGGATCAGCGAAGCGAAGAACGAACCCATGGCGGTGGCGCGGCTGGGCTGGGCTACCAGAAGCCACGACTTGTGCACAAAGTGCAGCCCCCCCACCAGGGCGCCCACGGCGTACACCGGGCCGGCGCCAAATCCCAGCGGCAGCAGCGAAGCCACGAACAATGCCACCGTGCTGCCCAGAACGATGTGCGCAGCGCGCTCGGTGCCCACGACGACCGGCAGCATGGGCACGCCCGCCTGCGCATAGTCGGCCTTGTTGGCGATTGCCAGGCTCCAGAAATGCGGTGGCGTCCACAGGAACAACACCAAGGCCAGCAGCACGGGCAGTGGGCCCAGAGTCGGGTCAATGGCGGCAGCCCCGGCCAGCACGGCAAAGCTGCCTGCCAACCCCCCGATCACGATGTTGAGCGCCGTGCGCCGCTTGAGCCACAGGGTGTAGACCACTCCGTAGAAAAAGGCGCCCAGAAACACATACAGCGCAGCCGCTGCGTTGAGCACCAGCCAGGCCGATGCCACCGCCCCCGCCAGCAGCACGGCCATCAGGGCCAGCCAGGCGGGATGGTGGGGCAGCGCCCCGGTGGCAAAGGCCCGCTTGCGCGTGCGTGCCATCAGGCGATCGCTCTCGTGCTCGACATACTGGTTGAACGCACCTGCGCTGGCGGACGCGATCAGCACCGACAGCGCAAGCACGAGCACCTGCACCAGACTGGGCGCCGGGCCTGGCGAGACCGCCATGCCCACGAGCGCCGTAATCATGATCAGCACACCGATGCGCAGCTTGAACAGCGAGATGACGTCGCGCGTCCACTGTGCCGCACTGCGCCCGGCGGGATGGATCGTGGTGGTGTGCATGGCGCCGTGTCCTGCTTAGCTCAGGCCCCAGAGCTGGCCCAGGTACTTCCAGTTGATGAAGTAGTACAGCACGAAGGACACCAGGAAGAACATGGCCAGCACGAAGGTGCCAGGAGCCACGAACCCTGCAGAGCCATAGGTCTGTGCGGCGGCTGTGGGTGCAGCCCGTCCCACCGGGGTGAACTTGGGGCTCACGACGCCGGTATCGAGCTTCTTGCCCCACAAGATGGAGCCCACCGTGACGTAGATGTAGATGCCGCCACCCACGATGGCGGCAATCCCCCCGATACCGACCAGACCCATCATCAGATACGCCGCGCCGGGCCATTCATAGGCCAGGGCCGCGCCACTGAAGGCCATGTCCCAGTGCCGACGGGAAACGCCCAGCGTACCGGCGCCCATCATCACCAGGCAGAAGAAGTACATCGAGAAGCCGAAGAGGTACGGCTGGATCTTGGCCAGACCGGGCGAGATCATCTCGCGCCGGAACAGCACAGGAATCAGGAAGTACGTCAGGGCCATGAAGGTCAGCGTGGTACCAATCACCACGGTGGCGTGGAAGTGGCCCGGCACGTAGATGGTGTTGTGGATCAGCAGGTTGAGCTGTTCGGTACCCATCATCACGCCGGAGATGCCACCGAGGAAGCCGAAGCCCACGAGCGAGATGAACACGCCCGAAAAAGCAGGGTTGCCCCAGGGCGCCTTGCGCAGCCATTCAAACAGGCCCTTGTTGTAGCCCTTGGCACGCTGGGCCACCTCCATGGCGCCCGGAATGGACAGCGCATGGATCATCGAAGCCAGCACGGCGAAGTACATGAAGTAGCTGGTGTTCACCACTTTCCACTCGGTGCTGATGCCGGGGTCGGCCAACAGGTGGTGGGCACTGGCAAGCTGCAGGAACAGGATGTACAGCAGGAAGGCGCCACGGCTGACGCGCTCGGACATGGGCTTGGCACCGAAGGCGATGGCCGCCACGGCATACCAGATCGAGATGTGCGCTGCCACGTTGATTTGCTGCGACGAGTGCCCGAAAGCCCACCAGATGGTGCGGTAGATCAACGGATCGACTTCACTGATGAGGCCAATGGCCATCATGTAGGTGGGGATCAGGATGATCGCGCCGGAGGCAATGGTGAACACCGCGATGATGGCGGCCGTGATGGCGCCAAACGTCACCAGGGGCACCGAGCCTTCGTAGGTTTTTTCGCGCTTGGCGACCACCAGCGTGCCGAAAAACACAAAACACGCAATCAGGGCGCCGACGGCGAACAGGATGAGGCCCAGGTAGAACCACGACGACGCCATCATGGGCACGTACGAGGTCATCATGACGCTGGAGCCGCCCTGGAACACCGTCAGGTTGTTCATCACCGCGCCGATCAGCATCAGTGCGAAGGCCGCCCAGGCGATCTTGGGTGTGGCAATGCGGCACCGCAAGAGTGTCGACGAGGCGAAATACAGCACTGCGACTTCGAAGAAGATGATCCAGAAGATCAGCATGTCGATGCCGTGTGCCGTGAGCACCATGTAGAAAGTGTCGGCCGCCAGCCAGTGCACGGCGGGCCAGCGGGTCAGCACGACACCAATGGCCAGGAGACCGCCGACCAGCAGCGCCACGACGGCGGCGACGGCATTGGCGATCATCAGCTTTTCCGCCTGGGATTCGAATTGCAGGCCCGAGCGCGGGCAGGTACGGTAAGTGGTTGCAGTCATGTCGGTGCTCCTGCTACTTCACGTACATGCGGCCCACCATGGTGTGGTGGTTGATTCCGCAAAATTCGTTGCAGATGATGGAAAAAGTGCCGGACTCGTTGGGCGTGACCTTGATCACGTGCTCATATCCTGGCACCACCTGGATGTTGATGTTGGTGGGCTGAAGCGAGAAACCGTGGTTGTAGTCCATCGAGGTCAGGTGCAACTTGTAGGATTTGTTTTTTTCCAGTTCCAGAATCGGCCACCAGTTCCACAGGCGGCCAATCAGGTAGATGTCGCTGCCCTCGGGCGGACGCACCACCGGAATGTTCTGGTCGGTTTCCGTGCGGACGGTGTACTTGTCCACCATGGCCTGGGTGGCGGCGGTGAACTTGTCGGGTGTGGTCTTGTAGGTCTCGGTCGCAAGGTTCTGCTTGCCGTAGACATGCCAGAAAACCATCATGAAGAACATGACCATGCACCAGATGAAGGCGATGACAATCCAGACGGCTTCGAGACGGTCCAGCGGGTGTTTCCACCACAACCGCTCTGAGGGGGGAAGAATGGCGCTCATGTGCGTTACCCCTTATTTCGCCACCGGAATGGTCAGAATGTCGATAACGCCCCAGAGCGAATATACGATCATGGGAATCATCACCCCCAAAAACAGCAGGAGGAACGGGTTGTCCAATAACTGCTGCATAAGCGGAACTTTTTCGTTCTCGTCGTCGTGCTGGCTCATGTCTTCTCCTTGGTAAAGCGGACAGTACCTGACATTTTTGATCGACTACTGAGAGTTAAACATGATTTCGATCAACAGTTAAGGACCCTGAAATCAGGGTAAACGCCTAGTTTCCGGAGAAAGAGACACTTTCTCCAGGATTTGGGGGGTGATGGGGAAAATTCCCTTCGCGCGCCCGTGCCGCGTTCCGCTGCCGCCGCATTTCTTCGCTCTTTTTTCGCGCCGCCATGAACCTCCCTGCCATGCCTCCCTCTCTTCTTTCCTCTCCGGCGGACCCGGTCCAGCGGCGGGTGCTTTTGCTGCGGCGCATGGCCTGGATCTGCGCCGTGCTGGTGCTGGCCATCACCAGCCTGAGCGCCTATATCCGCCTGTCCAAGGCAGGCCTGGGCTGCGAGCCCTGGCCCCAGTGCTACGGGCAGCAGTGGCGCGCTCAACAGCAGGGCGAGCCGCCCCTGCAAGCCGATGCCGCTACCGCCGGTGCGCGGCTGGCGCACCGGGTGATCGCCTCGTCGGCGCTTTTGCTGGTGCTGGTCATGGTGATGGCGGCGGTGGCGTCCCGGCCGGTGTTGTGGCCCCAGGGGCGGCTGGCCCTGGGCTTGCTCGGGCTGGCGCTTTTTCTGGCGGTGCTCGGGCGCTGGACGGCCCATGCCCGCATTCCCGCCGTCACCCTGGGCAACCTGCTGGGGGGCTTTGTCATGTTCGCGGTGAGCGTGCGGATGGCGCTGACCGGCCGCCTGGATTCCATCCCCGGTGGTCCACCACCGCGCCTGGCCCGCTGGGCCTGGCTGGGCGCCGCGCTCTTGCTGGCGCAGGTGGCGCTGGGTGGGCTGGTCAGCGCGGGACAGGCCGGCCTGAGCTGCACCGGACTGACGGGCTGCGACCTGAGCGCTGGCTCCTGGGACGCCTTCAATCCCTGGGCGGAGCCTCAGACCAACGCCGCGCTGCCGAACCACCCGGCCGGCGCGTGGGTGCATGTACTGCACCGCGTCGGCGGACTGGTGGTGGTGGCCGTCCTGCTGCCGCTGGCCGCTTTCGCCTGGCGCGGTGGGCTGCGCGTTGCCGCACTCTTGCTTTTGGCTTTGCTGGCAGCGCAGATCGGGCTGGGGGTGGCACTGGTCACGCTGGGCCTGCCACTGGCGGCGGCTCTCGCCCACAACATGGCAGCGGCGCTGCTGCTGGCGGTGCTGCTGGGTATTCCCGTTCTGGTGCGTTCCCCCCGGCTGTCGCCTGCGTTGTGACGGCGGCGGCATGGCCGCCCACAATGCTGCATGGACTTCGCTCTCTCCCCGCGCGCGCGGGACCTTCAGCTGCGCCTGGACGCCTTCATGCTGCGCTACCTCCTGCCCCACAACGCCGCCTGGCACCGCGCCGTGCAGGACGGCGTTTTCCCTCCCCCTTTTCTCGACGACCTGAAAGTCCTGGCCCGCGAGGAAGGGCTGTGGAATCTCTTCCTGCCGGGTCTGCAGCCTGACGAACCCGGCACCTGCTTGTCCAACCTGGATTACGCACCACTGGCGCAAAGCATGGGCCGCCTGCCGTGGGCATCGGAAGTGTTCAACTGCAGCGCACCCGACACCGGCAACATGGAATTGCTCCACCGCTTTGCCAACGATGCGCAGCGGGCCCAATGGCTGCAGCCCCTGCTTCACGGAGAGATCCGTTCGGCGTTTGCAATGAGCGAGCCCGACGTCGCGTCCTCCGACCCCACCAACCTGCAGACCACCGTGCGCCGCGAGGGTGACGCCTTGGTGGTGAGTGGCCGCAAATGGTTCATCACGGGGGCGGCGCACCCCCACTGCAGGCTGTTGATCGTGATGTGCCGCAATGCCGCGGCGGAGGACGGCAGTGCCGACGATGCCCACCGGCGCCACAGCATGGTGCTGGTGCCGCTGGACACACCCGGCGTGCAGGTGCTGCGCAACATTCCGGTGCTGCACCACCATGCGCCCGAAGGCCATTGCGAGATCCTGCTGCAGAACGTGCGCGTGCCGCAGACATCGTTGCTGGGCGCATGGGGTGCGGGGTTTGCGATGGCGCAAGCCCGGCTCGGACCCGGCCGCGTGCACCACTGCATGCGCACCATTGGGCAGTGCGAGCTGGCCTTGCAGCTGGCGGCCGAGCGCACGCTGGAGCGCCAGATGTTCGGGCGCTACGAATCGGAGTTCTCCAACGTGCAGGACTGGCTGGCCGAGTCCCGTATCGAGATCGACCAGGCACGCCTGCTGGTATTGCACACGGCCTGGCTGCTTGACCAGGGGGAGGCTGTCGATATCGCCACCACACGCGCCCAGGTGGCGGCCATCAAGGTCGTGGCAGCCCGCCTGCAAAGCCGCGTGGTCGACCGTGCCATGCAGGTGTTTGGTGCCATGGGCCTCTCGCCGGACACCCCTTTGGCCCAGTTCTGGAGCTGGGGACGGGCACTGCATCTGATGGACGGACCGGACGAGGTGCATTTGCGCAGCGTGGCCCGCCATGAGATCGCCCAGGCGCGGGGCCGGATGGGGACCAGCGCTGCATGGTTCACCACCCCTGAGCAGATGCAGGCCACGCCGCGCATTCGCTGAATGCTATTTTTATGATAGCTGCAAGCGCTTGATGGACGGGCGTTCGAGGCATTTTTCCCATATATTTCGTGCACTGCCGAGGCGCCCTGTGCGCTGAAGGCCGTCTCTGCGCACGGCAACGCCTGCCGTCGTCGTCATGACCCCACGCACACGCCCCTGGTCCGCACGGGGACTTGCCGCATGTCTTGCACAAAAATCGCTCACCCCATAAGATAGTAATTGATTACTCACTTATGGAGACTGTCCTCGTGACCACCCGTGCCAAGCCTCTGCCAGCCGACGAGCGCCGCGCCGCCACCGTGGAGGCGGTGGTGCAACTGGCCGCCACGCAGAACCCCAGCGACATCACCACCAGCGCCATCGCCAGCCACATGCATCTGACACAAGGCGCACTGTTCCGGCACTTCCCCACGAAGGACGCCATCCTGCAGGCCGTGATGGAATGGGTGGCCGAGCAGTTGCTGGCCCGGGTGGAGCGTGCAGCGCAGGATGCTGCCACGCCCCTGGCCGCGCTTGAAGCCATGTTCCTGGCACACACCGGGTTCATCGCCGAGCACCCCGGCGTGCCGCGCATGATGTTTGGCGAACTCCAGCGCACCGGCGACAGCCTGCCACGGCGCATGGTGCGCACGCTGCTGGGGCGCTACGGCGAGCGTCTGCAGCAATTGTTCGCACAGGGCAAGGCCGAGGGCGAAATCGATCCCACGCTGGACACCGAGGCCGCCGCCACGCTGTTCATCGGCACCATCCAGGGCCTGGTCATGCAGTCCATGCTGTCGGGCGACGTGGAGCGCATCCGCCGCGATGCGCCGCGGGTGTTTGCCATCTATCAGCGCGGTATCCGGAGCACACCATGAGCCGTCTTCCCCTGCAACGCCGTACCCTGGCCCTGCTGGCCGTCGTGCTGCCCCTGCTGGCCTTGTTCGTCTATGTGGTGCTGCGCTCCGGGCCGCTCGCTCCGGTGGCCGTCACCGTGGCCACGGCCGAGCAGCGCTCCATCACCCCCGCCCTGTTCGGTATCGGCACGGTGGAGGCGCGCACCACCTACCACGTTGGCCCCACGGTGGCGGGCCGCGTGCTGCGCCTGTCGGTCCAAGTAGGCGACCGCGTCACGGCCGGGCAGGTGCTGGGCGAAATGGATGCCGTGGACTTTGACGAGCGCCTGCGCGCCCAGGCTGCCGCCGTACAGCGGGCCCAGGCCGCCCTGAAGGACGCACAGGCCCGCCAGCAGCAGGCACAGACCCAGGCTACGCGCTACGCCGAGTTGCTGGCCGTGCGTGCCACCAGCGAAGAAATTGCCACCGCGCGCCAGCAGGACTTGGCCAGCGCCAACGCTGCTCTGGCGGGCAGCCAGGCCGAAGTGGCACGCCTGCGCGCGGAGCAGGAAGCCCTGCGCACGCAGCGCGGCCAGCTGCGCCTGCGCGCCCCGGCCGACGCGCTGGTGACAGCGCGCCTGGCCGAGCCCGGCAGCACCGTGGTGCCCGGACAGGCGGTAGTGGACCTGGTGGACCCGAACAGCCTGTGGGTCAATGTGCGCTTTGACCAGACCAGTGCGGCCGGCCTCGCCGCCGGTTTGTCCGCGCAGGTGCTGCTGCGCTCGGACGTTGGAGCGCCACTGGCCGCGCGCGTGCTGCGTGTCGAACCCCTGGCCGATGCCGTGACCGAAGAAACCCTGGCGAAGGTGGTGCTGGCCTCCCTGCCCACACCCTTGCCGCCGCTGGGCACCCTGGCGGAAGTCACCATTCACCTGCCCGAACTCGCCGCTGCACCCACCATCCCCAATGCCGCCCTGCGGCGCGTGGACGGAAAGATGGGCGTGTGGGAGTTGGGCGCCGACGGCCTGCGCTTTGCCCCCCTGGTACTGGGTCGGGCCGACCTGGACGGCCAGGTGCAGGTGCACAGCGGCCTTGCAGAAGGCGCGCGCATCGTTGTCTACAGCGAGAAGGAACTGACCGCACGCAGCAACACCCATGTGGTGGACCGCATCGTCAAGGGGGCGCCGTGATCAGCCTGGCGGGCCGCGACATCCTCCATGCCTGGGGCAAGTTTGTCTTCACGGGCATTGGCCTGGGGCTGCTGATCGGCGTCACGCTCACCATGGCAGGCGTGTACCGCGGCATGGTGGACGACGGGCGCGCCCTGCTGGACAACAGCGGCGCCGACATCTGGGTGGTGCAGCAGGGCACGCTGGGCCCGTACGCCGAGCCATCGAGCCTGAACGACAGCACCTGGCGCAGCCTGCGGGCGCTGCCCGGCGTGCAGGACGCTGCCAACGTCACCTACCTGACGATGCAGGTGCAGCGCCTGGCAGGCAATGCTGGCGCGGCAGGCACGGCCCGTGCCGCCAGCGACGTGCGCGCCATGGTGGTCGGCATCGCGCCCGGCGGCAGCGGCACGCCCGGCTGGCCGCCCTATCTGGTGGCCGGGCGGCAGCTCACGCGCAGCCACTACGAGGCGGTGGCCGACATCGCCAGCGGCCTGGCGCTGGGCGAGCGCATCCAGATCCGGCGCAATGTGTACACCGTGGTCGGGCTCACGCGGCGCATGGTGTCCTCGGGCGGTGACCCCATGGTGTTCATCCCGCTCAAGGATGCCCAGGCAGCACAGTTTCTGCGCGACAACGATGCGCTCTGGCAAAGCCGCCGCCGCACCGCCGCCAACCCCGCTTTCAACCGCCCTGGCGTGCCCGGCCTGCTGGACGCCGTGGTTGCTTCGCAAAGCAGCAACCCTTCGGTCAACGCCGTGCTGGTGCGCGTTCGGCCAGGACACGACGCCGAGGAAGTGGCCGCGTCGATCCAGCGCTGGCAGCGTCTCACGGCCACTACGCGCGCGCAGATGGAGGGCATTCTGATCGGCAAGCTCATCGCCACATCGGCCCGGCAGATCGGCATGTTCCTGGCCATTCTGGCGCTGGTCAGCGCGGCCATCGTGGCCTTCATCATCTACACGCTGACGCTGGGCAAGATCCGCGAGATCGCGGTGCTCAAGCTCATCGGCACCAAGAACCGCACCATCGCAGGCATGATCGTGCAGCAGGCGCTGGGCCTGGGAGTCATTGGCTTCGTGGTGGGCAAGATCTCGGCCACGCTGATGGCGCCGGCCTTCCCCAAATACGTGCTGCTGGTGCCGCAAGATACGGCGATGGGCCTGGCCGCCATCCTGGCCATCTGCGTGCTGGCCAGCGGCGTCGCGATTCGCGCCGCGTTGCGCGTCGATCCCGCCGAAGCGGTGGGAGGCTGACATGGCAGGCAACGGAATACGCATCGAAGGCGTGCGCAAGCGCTACGGACAGGGCGACACCGCCGTGGACGCGCTCAAGGACGTCAACATGGTGGTGGCGCCGGGTGAGGTGGTGGGGCTGATCGGGCCGTCCGGCTCTGGCAAGAGCACGCTGCTCAAATGCCTGGGCGCCGTGATCGAACCCAGCGCCGGGCGCATGACGCTGGGCGACGAGGTCATCTACGACAACGGCTGGAAAATTCGCGACCTGCGCGCGCTGCGGCGCGACCGCATTGGTTTCGTGTTCCAGGCGCCTTACCTGATTCCTTTTCTGGACGTGACCGACAACGTCGCCCTGCTGCCCATGCTGGCCGGGGTGCCGAACGCTGAGGCGCGCAAGCGGGCGCGCGATTTGCTGGAAGCGCTGGACGTGGGCCACCGCGCCCGCGCCATGCCCTCGGCTCTCTCGGGCGGCGAGCAGCAGCGCGTGGCGATTGCGCGCGGGCTGGTGAACCGCCCGCCGGTGGTGCTGGCCGACGAACCCACGGCGCCGCTCGACAGCGAACGCGCGCTGGCCGTGATCCGCATCCTGAACGACATGGCGCAGCGCTTTGAAACCGCCGTGATCGTGGTCACGCACGACGAAAAGATCATTCCCACCTTCAAACGGATTTACCACATCCGCGACGGCATCACGCACGAAGAAGTGGGTGAAGGGCAGACGCCCTGGGCGCCACAGATTCCAGAGGAAGCCACTCCATGAATCCCTTGCTGCAACGCAATCGCTGGCTGCGCGGCGCCAGCGTGTTCGCTGTGCTCTTTGGCCTGCTCACCCTGAAGGAGGGCGGCACGGTGCTGTTCGGCAACGACGCCGCACGCAGCGCGGCCGGAGCCTATGTGCCATGGGTGCTCTGGTTCAACTTTCTCGCCGGTTTTGCCTACGTGGCGGCGGGCGTGGCGCTGTGGCGGCGCCTGGGCTGGGCGGCCTGGCTGGCGCTCGGCATCGGCCTGGCCACGGCACTCGTGTTTGCGGCCTTCGGCCTCCATGTGCTGACGGGCGGCGCCTTTGAGGCGCGCACCGTCGGCGCCATGGCATTACGCACTGTGGTGTGGTTGGGCATTGGCACCCTGGCCTTGCGTCTGCGGCCCGGCCGCGCAGCCCGACAGGAAACCACGCCATGAAAAATGTTTTGTTCCACGCGCTGCCCAGCGGGCGCGCCGCCTTGCCCCTGGTGCTCACCGCCCTGCTCGCTGGCTGCGCGGCGGGCCCGGATTACCAAGCCCCTGCGCCGCTGGCGGACAACGCCCTGCCACGACCGGCAAACACCGCACCGGGCAGCAGCAGCGCCTTTGGCGCGGCGCAGGCGTGGCGCGCCGACATCGACCTCGAAGCGCCCTGGTGGCAGCAGCTCGGTTCCCCCAGCCTGGACGCGCTGATCGACCAAGCCCTGCAGGCCAGCCCGACGCTGGCGGCCGCGCAGGCACAACTGCGCCAGGCTGAGGAACTGCAGGGGGCGCAGGAGCGCGCCACCCAATGGCCGCGCGCCGACCTGGGCGTGGGCAGCGCGCGCCAGCACAGCTCGCCCAGCGCACAGGGCTTGCCCGGCGACGGGCGCACCTTCAGCCTGCACAGCGCCAGCGTCAGCGTGCAGTACCAGCTCGACGTGTCGGGCGGCAACCGCCGGGCGCTGCAGGCCCTGGCGGCACGCACCGACTACCGCCGCTACCAGCTCGCCGGGGCCCGCCTCGACCTGGCCGCACGCATCGCCAGCACGGCCATCACCCAGGCCCGCATTGCGGGCCAGGCCGAAGCCCTGGAGGCGATCGCCCGCAACCAGGCGGCGCAAACCGACATCGCCCAGGAACGCCTGCGCCTGGGCCAGGCCATGCCGGCCGATGTGCAGGCCCTGCAGGCGGCGCTGGAGCAGACCCGCGCCTCCGCGCTGCTGCTGCGCAAGCAGGCGCAGCAAAGCGCGCACTTGCTGGCCGTGTTGGCCGGGCGCGCACCGGGCGCCGAGCCGCTGCCCGCGTTCAGCCTGGAAGATTTCACACTGCCCGCCGAGCTGCCGCAGGTGCTGCCCTCTGAACTGGTGCGCCAACGCCCCGACATCCAGGCCGCCGAAGCGCTGGTGCGCGTGGCCAGCGCCGAGCATGGCGTGGCCGTGGCGCGCATGTACCCGCAAATCCGGCTCAGCGCGAATCTGGGCAGCCAGGCGCTGACCACGGGTGCCCTGTTTGGTGGCGGCTCAGCCGTGTGGGGCCTGATTGCCCAGCTCACCCAGCCCTTGTTCGACCCGGCCTTGCCCGCGCAGCAACGCGCCGCACTGGCCGCGCTGGACGCCGCTGCCGCGCAATACCAGATGGTGGTGCTCGACGCCCTGCGCAGCGTGGCCGATGCCCTGCGCGCCATCGAGGCCGATGCGCAGGTGCTCGCCACGCTGGAGCGGGCCGACACCGCCGCACAGGCCGGCCTGCAGTCCACGCAGCAACAGCTCAAGCTCGGCGCCGCCAGTGATCTGCAATGGCTGGTCGTCCAGCAGCAGGCCCTGCAACTGCGCAGCAGCCTGGTGGCGGCACAGGCGCAGCGACTGGCCGACAGCGCGGCCTTGTTTCAGGCCGTGGGCGCGGGCTGGCGCAGCGCTATGTAACGTCCGCTGGGGGAAAGCTGCGCTCGGTGCTCAACCGCTCGAAATGGCGGCTGATGTGGCCACAGACACCGTCGCACAGCACATCCACCGAGGCATCGGCGCGACGGTACCAGACGTTGTGACCACGCATCTCCCGCTGCAGCAGGCCATGGCGCGTGAGCAACGCGAGGTGGCGCGAGACGTTGGCCATGCTGCAGCCACACAACGCCGCCAGTTCCCCGACCGTGTGCTCGCCCTCGCCCAGCCACTGCAGCAATTGCAGGCGCATGGGCTCGCCCAGCGCGCGAAAGTACGCAGCCACCTGGCCCAGCGCAGCATCAGGCAACTGGTCCAGGCGATCGCAGTGGACGGGTGCTGGAATGGGCTTCATCGTAAGGGTGCCAAGGCAATAATCAACTTATTGACTATTTAGTTGTTTGCGCAAATAATAGCCCAACACCTTCTGATTGACCAGCCCCTGCCTTGCAATGCAGGGAGCGCGAAAGAAAAAACCATGCTGAAAATTCACCCCTTCATGAAAGCACTGGCGGTCGCGCTGGCCTTGACCGGCACAGCCCAGGCGGCGGATCTGCAAACCGCTCCCGCACAGGCGGCGGCCCTGCAGGGCCGCACCGGCTTTGACGGTGTGGTCGAGGCCGTGCGCCAGACCGTGGTGGCCGCCCAGACGCCCGGCGCCGTGGTCGAGCTGAACGTGAAGGCGGGAGACCATGTCAAGGCCGGGCAACTGCTGTTGCGCATTGATGCCCGCGCCGCCGACCAGAGCGCCGCCGCCAGCGACGCCCAGGTACTGGCCGCCCGCGCCGCGCTGGACGCGGCCACGCGCGAATTCGAGCGCCAGAAGCAGCTTTTCCAGAAGAAATACATCAGCCAGGCCGCACTGGACCAGGCCGAATCCCACTTCAAGGCGGCCCGCGCCCAGGTCGCGGCCCAGGCAGCGCAGGCCGGTGCAGCCCGCACCGGGGCCGCGCTCAACATCGTGCGTGCACCCTATGCCGGCATCGTGGCCGAGGTACCGGTACAACTGGGCGACATGGCCATGCCGGGCCGCACCTTGCTCTCGCTCTACGACCCCGGCAGCCTGCGCGTAACGGCCGCCGTGCCGCAGTCGCTGGCGCCACGCGTGCAGGCGGATGCCGTGCGCGTGGAGTTGCCCGGCCTGCCCGCCGCGCAGCAATGGCCGCAGGCCGCGCGCGTGCAGGTGCTGCCCACCGTCGACGCCGCGACACACACCGTGCAGGTACGCGCCGAGCTGCCCGCCAGCGTGCAGGGAGTGGTGCCCGGCATGTTTGCCCGCCTGTGGCTGCCGACCGCAGGGGCTGCGGACCAGGGCCAGCGGGTGACGGTGCCGGTTTCCGCCATCGTGCGCCGTGCCGAAATGACCGGTCTGTATGTGCAGGACGGGAGCGGCAAGCCGCTGCTGCGCCAGGTCCGCCTGGGCCGGGTGGAAGGTGATCGCGTCGAGGTGCTCAGTGGCGTAGCCCCCGGAGATGCCGTGGTGCTCGATCCGCTGTCTGCCACCCGCGCACGCTGAAAGGCCCGCCATGCAAGAACAGAAACACAAGGGCATGGGCATTTCGGGGCGCATTGCGGCGTTTTTCCAGGGGGCACAGATCACCCCGCTGCTGGCGCTGGTGGCCTTTTTGCTCGGCGCGTTTGCCGTGCTGGTGACGCCGCGCGAGGAAGAGCCGCAGATCAACGTCACCATGGCCAACGTGCTGATTCCATTCCCCGGCGCCAGCGTGCGCGACGTGGAACAGATGGTGACCATTCCGGCCGAGCAGGTGCTCTCGCAGATCACCGGCGCCGAGCATGTGATGTCGCTCTCGCGCCCTGGCGTGGCCATTCTCACGGTGCAGTTCAAGGTGGGCGTGCCGCGCACCGAGGCGCTGGTACGCCTGTACGACACGGTCAACTCCAACGCCGACTGGCTGCCCCAGGGCCTGGGCGTGCTGGACCCGATCATCAAGCCCAAGGGTATTGACGATGTGCCCATCGTCTCGCTCACCCTGTTCAGCGACCAGCCGGACACCGGCGCTTTTGACCTCGAGCGCGTGGCGCACAGCGTGGAAGCCGATCTGAAGCGCGTGCCCGGCACGCGCGAAGTCACCACCATCGGCGGCCCCGGCCGCGCCGTGATGGTGGAACTGGACCCTGCCCGCATGGCGGGCATGGGCGTCACCGTGGCCGACCTGCGCATGGCGCTGCAATCGGCCAACCTGGGCCTGCCCGTGGGCGAGCTGCTGGGTGGCAACCGCTCCGTGGCCATCGAGTCCGGCCCCTTCCTGCAGGGCGCCCAGGATGTGGCCGATCTGGTGGTGGGCGTACGCAGTGGCAAACCGGTGTTCCTGCGCGAAGTCGCCCAGGTGCGCGATGGTGCGCCGCCCGCCAGCCGCTATGTGTGGCATGGCACGGCGGGCGAAAAGGCGGCAGAGTACCCGGCCGTCACCATCGCCATCACCAAGAAGCCGGGCGAAAACGCCATCGACGTCGCCAACGCAGTCATGGCACGGGTCGAGACCCTGAAGAACACCGTGATTCCCGCGGCAGTGCAGGTGGCCGAAACGCGCAACTACGGCGCAACAGCCAACGACAAGGCGCAAAAACTGATCCAGAAGCTGCTGTTCGCCACCGCTTCGGTCGTGGCGCTGGTGTTCATCGCACTGGGGCGGCGCGAGGCGGCCATCGTCGGCACGGCCGTGGTACTCACCCTCACCGCCACGCTGTTTGCGTCCTGGGCCTGGGGCTTCACGCTCAACCGGGTGTCGCTGTTTGCACTCATCTTCTCCATCGGCATCCTGGTGGATGACGCCATCGTGGTGGTCGAGAACATCCACCGCCACCAGAAGCTAGAGCCCGACAAGACGCTGGCGCAACTCATTCCCGGCGCAGTCGATGAGGTGGGTGGCCCCACCATCCTCGCCACCCTCACCGTGATCGCCGCACTGCTGCCCATGGCCTTTGTCTCGGGGCTGATGGGCCCGTACATGAGCCCCATCCCGATCAACGCCAGCATGGGCATGCTGCTGTCGCTGGCGATTGCCTTTGTCGTGACGCCCTGGCTGGCGCGCCTGTGGATGAAGGCGCACCACGGCGGCACCGAAGAAGGCCACGCCCAACCCTCGGGCATGGCGCGGCGCATCACGCCGCTGTTCACGCGCATCTTCACGCCCCTGCTCGATGAAAAGCGCGGCGGACGCAACCGGGGCCTGCTGGGCCTGGGCGTGGCGCTGCTGATCGCCCTCTCTGTGGCACTGCCAGCCACCGGGCTGGTGCTGCTCAAGATGCTGCCCTTTGACAACAAGTCCGAATTCCAGGTGGTGGTGGACATGCCCGCGGGCACGCCCGTGGAGCGCACTGCAGCGCTGATGCACGAGCTGGGCGCCTATTTGGTGACGGTGCCCGAAGTGACCGACTACCAAGCCTACGCGGGTACGGCTGCACCCATCAACTTCAACGGCCTGGTGCGCCAGTACTACCTGCGCGCCGGGGGCGAGGTGGGCGACATCCAGGTCAACCTGGTGGACAAGCACGCACGAGCCGACCAGAGCCACGCCATTGCCACGCGCGTGCGAGCGCCGCTGCAGGAAATTGCCAAACGCTTTGGCGGCAACGTGAAGGTGGTGGAAGTGCCGCCCGGCCCGCCCGTGCTCTCGCCCATCGTGGCCGAAATCTATGGACCTGAGGCCGAAGGCCGCCGCCAGGTGGCCAAGGCGGTGCGCGGCGTGTTCGACAAGGCCGCAGGCCTGGTGGATGTGGACGACAGCAGCATTGCCGACGCCCCGCGCACCGTGCTGCTGGTCGACCGGCGCAAGGCCGCCATGCTGGGCGTGCCGCAGCAGGCCATCGTGACCACGTTGCGCGCCGGGCTGGCCGGCGAAGCCACGGCCTATGTGCACGACCAAAGCAAATACCCCGCCGCCGCCATGCTGCAGCTGCCGCCGGAGCAGCAGGGCAACCTGGCCGCGCTGCTGCAGCTCACGGTGCGCTCGGCCTCGGGGGCGCTGGTGCCTATCCGTGAACTGGTCACCGTGAGCGACACGCTGCGCGAGCAGCCCGTGTACCACAAGGACCTGCTGCCCGTGAACTACGTGGTCGCCGACATGGCAGGCAAGATCGACAGCCCGCTCTACGGCATGTTTGCCATGCGCGGCGACATCGCCCAGTTACCCATGCCGGACGGCGGCACGCTGGACGAATACTTCATCCACCAGCCGCAGGACGCCTGGCGCGGCTACGCCCTCAAGTGGGACGGCGAGTGGCAGATCACCTACGAGACCTTCCGCGACATGGGCGCCGCCTATGCCGTGGGCCTGGTCCTGATCTACCTGCTGGTGGTGGCGCAGTTTGGCAGCTACCTCACGCCGCTCATCATCATGGCGCCGATTCCGCTGACCATCATCGGCGTGATGCCCGGCCACGCGCTGCTGGGCGCGCAGTACACCGCCACCAGCATGATCGGCATGATTGCGCTGGCCGGCATCATCGTGCGCAACTCCATCCTGCTGGTGGACTTCATCAACCTGCAGGTGCGCAGCGGCATGGATTTCAAGCAGGCCATCGTCAACTCGGCCATCACGCGCGCGCAGCCCATCGTGCTGACCGGGCTGGCCGCCATGCTGGGCGCCTTCTTCATCCTGGACGACCCGATCTTCAACGGGCTGGCGATCTCGCTGATCTTTGGCATCGCCGTCTCCACCGTGCTCACGCTGGTGGTCATCCCCACCCTGTACTACGCGGCCTACCGCAAGCGCCTGGGCGCACTGACACGGGATGAAGAACTATCAACTTCATAGCTATCAGCGCTTGCTCCATAAGCGCTGGAAGCCATTTTTACTTAGAAAACCATGACCACCAGCTACCTCACCCTGACGCAAGAAACCTCGGCCCAGCTCGCACAGCTGCGTGCGGACATCCCCGACACCCTGCGCGGCTTCTCCGCCATGGCCCAGGCGGCCGGCAAGGACGGCGTGCTCGACAAGAAAACCAAGGAACTGATTGCCCTCGCCCTCTCGGTGGGCGCGCGCTGCGACCCCTGCGTGGGCTACCACGCCCAGGCGCTCGTCAAGTTCGGCGCCACCCGCGAAGAAGTCGCAGAAACGCTGGGCATGGCGGTCTACATGGGGGGCGGGCCGTCGCTGATGTACGCCGCCAAGGCATCGGCCGCCTTTGAAGAATTCAGCACCCTGGCCGTAAAGGCCACGGCATGACGTGTCCTTGCTGGGCGCGGCACGGCGCAAATTTTGTGCGCTGGCTGCAATCCCTGCTGACCCGTGGGAGATAACACCATGCACCACTACATTCGCCCTCTCCTCCTCGCCGCCGCCTGCGCCACACCCGCCGCCTGGGCCACCGACCTGCTGCAGGCCTGGCAGGCCGCGCAGCAGAACGACCGCGAGCTGGCCGTGGCCCGTGCCGCACACGGCACGGCGCAGCCGCAGCGCGACCAGGCTGCTGCGCTGTGGCGCCCCGGCGTCGCGTTGACCGCATCGGCGGGCCTGGCGACCAACGAAAACGAGATGCGCGGTGCGCAGTTCTCGGCACCGGGCCTGGGAACCTCGAACGGGGTGAACTTTGCCACCTCGGTCACGGGCGGCACGGCCACCCGCTGGGCATTGCAGGCCAGCCAGCCCCTCATCAACCCGGTGCGCAGCGCACAGCAACAGCAACTGGGCCTGCAGGCCGACATGACCGACCTGCAATGGCAGGCTGCAAGCCAAGCCACCATGCTGCGCACCGCACAGCGCTATTTCGACGTGGCCGTCGCGCAGGAGACCTTGCAGGTGCTCGACCGCCAGCTGGAAGCCGTGCAAAAGGCCAGCACCGAGGCCCAGGACCGCTACGAACTGGGCAGCCTGCCCATCACCGACACCCACGAAGCCCGCGCACGCCTGGCGGGCCTGCGCGCGCAGCGCCTGGCCGCCCAAACCGACCTCGACGTGAAACGCCGCCTGCTGGCCGACAGCACCGGCCTGCCCGCCAGCAGCCTGGCCGTGCAACTGCCGGGCAATGTACTGGCCACAGCGCCCCGCGACCTGACGGCCTGGCAAAGCGATGCCGAAGCCAGCAACCCGTCCCTGCGCATGCAGGCCCTGGCGCTGGACATTGCCAGGGCCGAGGCCCACAAGCACAGCCTGCGCGCCGCCACCACCGTGGATTTGGTGGCCCAGGCGGGGCAGGACCGCCTGCACGGCAGCGGTGATTTCGGCAGCGCCCGCAACAAGAGCGTGAACGCCATGGTGGGCGTGCAAATCAATGTGCCGCTCTACACCGGCGGCTGGCGCAGTGCCAAACAGGACGAAGCCCTGGCGCTGCAGGCCAAGGCCGAGGCGCAGGTGCAAAGCACGCGCGAGCAGGTGGCGCAGCAGGTGCATGGCGCCTGGCTGGGACTGTCGGTCGGCGCCAGCCGGGTGCAGGCCCTGGGCGAGGCGCTGACCGCCAGCGAAGCGCGCCTGGACGCCACCCGGCTCGGCCACGAGGTGGGCCACCGCACCCTGCTCGACGTGCTGAGCGCCGAAAACGATGCCGCCGCCGCACGCCTGGCCCTGGCACAGGCGCGCACCGGTTTGCTGCTCGACCACCTGCGCCTGGCCGCGCTGGCCGGACAGCTCGATGAAGACACGCTGCGCAGCGCCAACCAGACACTGACGCGCGCACCGTAAAAAGCAGAAAGCCCCCCCGTTTTCAGCCCCCGCCGGAACCACCGGCACCAACCCAGGAGACAAGCATGGCCCATATCGTGATTCTCGGCGCAGGCACCGGCGGCATGCCGGCAGCCTATGAGCTGCGCGCCAAACTCGACAAATCGCACCAGATCACCGTGGTGAACGCGGTCGACTACTTCCAGTTCGTGCCGTCCAACCCCTGGGTGGCCGTGGGCTGGCGAGAACGCGGGGACACCACCATTCCGATCCGCCCCTACCTCGAAAAAAAGGGCATCGACTTCATCGCCCAGCGCGTGGACCGCATCGACGCCGAGGGCAACCAGCTGGTGCTGGCCGACGGCGCGCAAGTGACCTACGACTACCTCATCATCACCACCGGCCCCAAGCTGGCGTTTGACGAAATCCCCGGTGCCGGCCCCGACGGCTCCACGCACTCCATCTGCACCATCGACCACGCCGAAAAGACCTGGGCCGACTACCAGGAGTTCATCAAGGACCCCGGCCCGGCCATCATCGGTGCCATGCCCGCAGCCTCGTGCTTTGGCCCGGCCTACGAGTTCGCCTTCATCTTCAACAAGGACCTGCAGCGCCGCAAACTGCGCAACAAGGTGCCGCTGACCTTCATCACCGCCGAGCCCTACATCGGCCACATGGGCCTGGGCGGCGTGGGCGACTCCAAGGGCATGCTCGAGAGCGACCTGCGCAACAACGACATCAAGTGGATCTGCAACGCCAAGGTCACCAAGGTGGAGCCTGGCAAGATGTTCGTCACCGAGCTGGGCGAGGACGGCCAGGTCAAGAAGGAGCACGAGCTGCCCTTCAAGTTCAGCATGATGCTGCCCGCCTTCAAGGGCGTGGACGCCGTGGCCCAGGTCGAAGGCCTGTGCAACCCGCGTGGCTTTGTGCTGATCGACGAGTTCCAGCGCAGCAAGAAGTACCGCAACATCTTCTCGGCCGGCGTGTGTGTGGCCATCCCACCCGTGGAAGTAACGCCTGTGCCCACCGGCGCGCCCAAGACCGGCTACATGATCGAAAGCATGATCACGGCCATCGTGCACAACATTGCCGCCGAACTCGAAGGCAAGCCGGCCGATGCCAAAGGCACCTGGAACGCCATCTGCCTGGCCGACATGGGCGACACCGGCGCCGCCTTTGTGGCGCTGCCACAGATTCCGCCGCGCAACGTCAACTGGTTCAAGAAGGGCAAGTGGGTGCACCTGGCCAAGGTGGCGTTTGAAAAGTACTTCATGTACAAGATGAAGAACGGCACCTCCGAGCCCCTGTATGAAAAGCATGTGCTCAAGGCGCTGGGCATCGAGCGGCTGGAGAAGTAACCAGTTTGCTATTTAGTTGATAGCTAATGGCGCTTGACCATCAAGTGCCAGAGGCAGTTTTTATTCATATTTCGGAAAGACCGGCCATGTCCCCCTCCTATGCCTTTGCCATCACCCTTGCGCAGCCCCTGTCCGCCGCCATCGACACCCTGCGGGCAGCCCTGGCCGCCGAGCAGATGGGCATCGTCAGCGAGGTGGACATGCAGGCCACACTGAAAGCCAAGCTGGGCATCGACAGCGCACCCCAGCGCCTGCTCGGCGTGTGCTCGCCCAAGGTGGCGCACGCGCTGGTCACGGCAGAGCCCGACATCGCCGCACTGCTGCCCTGCGGCGCCAGCGCGCACGAGGCCACCCCCGGCCAGACGCGCGTGCTGCTGCAGGACCCGCGCGTGATCCTGGCAGCCAGCGCCAGCCAGAACCCCGCCGTGCGCGAGGCGCTGGAAGGCGCACGCACCGCCCTGCTGCGGGTCGTGACGGCCCTGGGCGGCCAGGGCCACTGACATGGCGGGCCAGCACATCACCATCCTGGGCAGCGGCTTTGGCGCGCTATCGGCCGTGCGCGAACTGCGCGCACGCGGCTGCAAAGACGCCATCACCCTTATCTCCCCGCGCAGCGAACTGCACTACCTGCCCGGCATCATCTGGATTCCCAGCGGCCTGCGCACGCGCGAGCAGCTCATCATGCCGCTGGCGCCATTCTTTGCACGGATGGACGTGCAGCACCTGGCCGCCGAGGTCACCGGCCTCACGCCCGACGCCCGCAGCGTGCAGACCACGGCGGGCGAAGTGGCCAACGACGCGCTGGTGATCGCCACCGGCGGGCGCTTCATCAAGAAACTGCCCGGCATCGGGCACGCCATCACGCCCTGCGAAGGCATTGCGGCAGCCGAGCAGATCCGCGACCGGCTGCGGGCCCTGCAAGGCGGCACCATTGCCGTAGGCTTTGCCGGCAACCCCAACGAACCGACAGCGGTGCGCGGCGGGCCGATGTTCGAGTTTCTGTTCGGCATCGACGCGCAGCTGCGCCGCGAGGGACGGCGCGACAAGTTCGAGCTGGTGTTCTTCAACCCTTCCAAGGAACCCGGCGCCCGCCTGGGCGCCAAGGCCGTGGCCCACCTGCTGGCCGAGATGGAACGCCGCAACATCACCACGCACCTGGGCCACAAGATGCTGCGCTTCGAGGCCGACAAGGTGGTGACCGAAGGCGGTGAATTTGCCGCCGACCTGATCCTGTTCATGCCCGGCATGACCGGCAACGCCTGGTTCGACCAAACCACCCTGCCGCGCTCGCCCGGCGGCCTGCTGCAGGCCGACGCCCAGTGCCGGGTACCCGGCCTGGAGCGTGTCTATGTGGTCGGTGACTCGGGCAGCTTTCCTGGCCCCGACTGGATGCCCAAGCAAGCCCACATGGCCGACCTGCAGGCTGCCGCCGCTGCACAGAACCTGATCGACGGCCTGGCCGGACGGCCGCAAACCACGGGTTTCAAGGTCGAGCTGGCCTGCATCATCGACGCGCTGGGCACCGGCACCCTGGTCTGGCGCACCGAGCGGCGCAATCTGCTGCTGCCGCCCCTGCGCCTGATGCACTGGGCCAAGCGCGGGTTCGAGCGGCGCTATCTGGCGCAGTACCGTTGATTCCACGGTCCTGGGGCACGCACACAAGCACAGAAATCACCCCGGTTTGATCCCCGCCAGAACCGGTGCGGCGCTTTGCGGGACAATACGGGGAATACCCGCATCGCGCGTCGCCTCTGGTTCCATTCCGCCGCGACGCGCTGCGCGCACCTGTTTCCAACATCCCTGCCAATACACCATGAGCGCTTTTCTTGAAGAACGCGTGCTGTCGGTTCACCATTGGACCGACCGCCTTTTCAGCTTCACCACCACCCGCGACCCGGCCTTGCGGTTCTCCAACGGGCACTTCACCATGATCGGCCTGAAGGTGAACGACAAACCCCTGCTGCGCGCTTACAGCATCGTCAGTGCCAACTACGAGGAACACCTGGAGTTCCTGAGCATCAAGGTGCCCGACGGCCCGCTGACCTCGCGCCTGCAGCACATCCAGGTGGGCGACACCATCATCGTCGGCAAGAAGCCCACGGGCACCCTGCTGATCGACTACCTGCTGCCGGCCAAGCGCCTGTACCTGCTGTCCACAGGCACGGGGCTGGCACCGTTCCTGAGCGTGATCCGCGACCCCGAGACCTACGAGAAGTTCGAGGAAGTGGTCCTGGTGCACGGTGTGCGGCAGGTGAACGAGCTGGCCTACCACGACTACCTGACCCAGGAACTGCCCGCCCACGAGATCCTGGGCGAGATGGTGAGCCAGCAGCTCAAGTACTACCCCACGGTGACGCGCGAACCCTTCAAGAACCAGGGCCGCATCAACGACCTGATCGAGAGCGGCAAGCTGTTCACCGACCTGGGCGTGCCCCCGCTGGACCCGCTGACCGACCGCGTGATGCTCTGCGGCAGCCCCGAGATGCTCGCCTCGCTCAAGACGCTGCTGGAAAAGCGCGACTTCGAGGAAGGCAACACCACCAAGCCAGGTGATTTCGTCATCGAGCGGGCCTTCGTCGAAAAGTAGACCGCAGCGCGCAGGCAAACCCCTATACTCATTCCGGACTTTGATCCGGAACGGGCACAGGCCGGTCCATCCGCCCACGGCGGGATCAAAGGGCGCATGCACAGCCCCCTTTTTTCGTGACTTTGCAGGAGGTCATTCGTGGACCGATTCCAATTCTGCGTGTGGCTTCTGGGAGGGTCCGGCGTTGCTGCGTGGCCCGCATCGCTTCTTGCGCAGTCGGCCCCCACGGCTCCCCGGCTGGACACGGCCTCGGCCGTGGACCTGGCGGGCCGGTTGCGCATGCTGTCCCAGCGCATCGTCAAGACCTATCTGCAGGTTGGCCAATCCATTGCCCCTGAACAGGCCACCCGCCTGTGGCAGGCATCGATCGAACAATTCGAGTCGCACCTGGGCACCCTGCGTGGATTCCAGCCCACCCCTGCGGTGCGCAATGCCATGGCCCCCCTTGCAACCCAGTGGGCCCACTTCCGGACACAGCTGGCCGAGCCCCCCGGCCGGCAAGCGGCCAACCTGCTTTACGACGCCAACGAGGCCCTGCAGCAGGCGGCGCACCGCAACACGGTGGCCTACGAAAACGTGGTCGGTGCGCCACTCGACCATCTGATCGGTATCGCCGGACGCCAACGCATGCTGACGCAGCGCATGGCCAAGTTCTACTTCTACCGCACCTGGGGGCTCTACGATGCTCCCGCCCACATGGAGCTGCACCTCAGCCGGGCCCACTTCACTGCCGTACTGCCCGCGATCGAAAACTCGCCCTTTGTCTCGGAACCGGTCAAGACCCAGGCGGCAGAAGTGCGGCGCGTATGGGCGCCCTACGAGCAAGTTCTGTTCGCAAGCCAGAACCCCGCGCAGATGCGCAAAGAGGCCGACCGGGTGGCCGCCCTGAGCGAGATCGTGCTCACTGCAGCCGAAACACTGGTGGCCTTGTTGCTGGCACAGGCGCAGGGCCGCGCCTGACCCGCGCATGAAGACGGCACGGCGGGCGCCGCACACCCCTTTCGGGGAAGCGACCGCACGGCCCCGTAAACTCGGGCTCCAGCGGGCCGCTCCGGGCACGCAATGTCTCACTACCGTATCCAAACCTATGCAGATTCGCTGTGCACTGGTCGGCATGCCCGGCTCGGGAAAAACCACCGTGGGCCGACAACTGGCCCACCGGCTTGGATTGCCTTTTGTGGACCTCGACCACCGCATTGAACAGACGCTGGGAACCTCCATCCGCCAGTATTTCGAAACCGAGGGCGAAGAGCGCTTTCGCGATCAGGAAGCCCAGGTACTGGCCCAGGTCGCCGCACAGCCCGGCGGCATGGTGCTGTCCACAGGCGGGGGGGCCGTGCTGCGCAGCGAGAACCGGCAGGCACTGCGCCACTTTGGCAGCGTGCTGTACCTGCGCGCCTCGCCCGAGGACATTTACCGCCGCGTCCGGCACGACCGCACGCGCCCGCTGCTGCAGGTGGGCAACCCGCTGGAGCGGCTGCGCGAACTCTACGCCCAGCGCGATGGCCTGTACCGCGAAACCGCGCACTATGTGATCGAGACCGGGCGGCCCACGGTCAGCACCCTGGTCAACATGGTGATGATGCAGCTGGAAATGGCCGCCAGCGCCCGGGGCAACGGCGCACACCCGCCCGCGGATTCCTAGGAAACCACCGCACTGCGCTGGCGCAGCCACACCAGCAGTTCGGCAACGGGCATGGGTCGTGCATAGAGATAGCCCTGCGCCCCGTCACAACGCTCATTGGCCAGAAAGGCCCATTGCGCGGGCGTTTCCACCCCTTCGGCCATGGTGACCAGGCCCAGGCTGTGGCCCAGGGCCACCACGGCGCGGCAGATCGCCGCGTCGTTCGGGTCCACCAGAATGTCGCGCACAAAGGACTGGTCGATCTTGATCTGGTCGAGCGGCAGGCGCTTGACGTAGTACAGGGACGAATAGCCCGTGCCGAAATCATCAAGCGCAAAGCGGACCCCCAGGTCCTTGAGCGCACGCATGGTGGCGATGGTCTGTTCGATATCGTCCACCAGCATGCTTTCCGTGATCTCCAGCTTGAGCTGCCCCGGCCGGATGCCATGGCCGTACAGCAAGGCCCGAACCTGCTGGACAAAATCACCCTCGCGCAACTGGCGTGCGCTTACGTTCACGGCGATGCCCAGATGGGCGGTCAGCGGGTCGAACCGCCAGGCTTTCAACGTGCGGCAGGCCTCGGCCAATACCCAGTGCCCGATGGGCAGAATCAGCCCGGTTTCCTCGGCCAGCCCGATGAAATCAAGGGGAGACACCAGGCCCCGCAGGGGGCTGTTCCAGCGCACCAGGGCTTCCACGCCGGTACAGCGGCCCAGGGGGTCCACCTGCGGCTGGTAGTGCAGCACCAGTTCATTGCGCTCCACGGCGCGGCGCAGCTCGCTCTCCATCGCGGCGCGGGCATTGATCCGTTCCTGGAGGGCGGGCTCGAAAAACCGCACGGCGTTGCGCCCCGCAGCCTTGGCCTGGTACATGGCCTGGTCGGCACGCTGCAGCAATTCGTCGGCCGGAACCGCCTGGCCGACAAACAGGGCGATGCCCACACTGGTCGTGCCCTGATAGACCGCGCCCCCCAGGTTGCAGGGCTCGGACAGGCGGGTAACGATTTTTTCTGCCACGCCCCCCGCCTGGGATACCGCAGTCTCCAGGTCCTCGCCCAGCTGCTGGATGAGCAGCACGAACTCGTCACCGCCCTGGCGTGCCACGGTGTCACCCTCGCGCACGCAGGCACGCAACCGGGCCGCCACTTCGACCAGCAGGCGGTCACCCATCGCGTGGCCGCGCGTGTCGTTAAGGTTCTTGAAATGGTCCAGGTCGAGGTACAGCACAGCCCGGTGCTTGCCGCTGCGCGAGCTGGCGGCCATGCCCTGCTGCAGACGGTCGAGCAGCAGACGGCGGTTGGGCAGGCCCGTCAACGGATCAAAGAATGCCAGATGGTAGGCCTCTTCCTGCGCTCGCTTGCGGTCGGTGACATCGCGCCACACACAGTACAGCACGGCATGGCCCTGCAATTCCAGCCGCGCGAGCGTGACCTCGACGGAGAGAAAGGTTCCATCGGCCCGGCAATGCTCCCACTCGAAACGCACCATGCCCTCCTGCAGGGCGCGTTGCATCAGCTCTTCGGCCTTCTCAAAGGACAGCCTGCCGTCGGGCTGCTTCTCGGGAGAGAGCCGCGAAGGATGCTGCAGGATGTCTTCACGCCGCGTGTAGCCCAGCATATGGATCGCCGCACGGTTGCAGTCGATGAAGACGCCGTTCTCGATCAGCCAGCAGGGATCGGGCGAGTTGTCGAACAGGTCGCGAAACCGTTTCTCGCTGCGCTGCAGGGCTTGCGCCTGGGCCTGCGCCTGCTGGGCACATGTGCGCAGGCGGCGCGCGTCCAGCAAGTGCGCCAGCGCCGTGGCGAAGTGCCGCAACGCCGTGCCATGGGTTTCCCACAGCGCCGCACTCTGGGCGCGCAGGCACAGGGCGCCATCTGCGCTTCCGGACCCGAGCGGCAGGCACAGCCACCGCGCATCCTGCATGTCTTCACCCCCGGGCAAGCCCGCCGTGAAACGGGCCTCCAGCACACCGTGCAGGGTGCCCAGTGCGCGCACGACCCCGGCGTGCAAGTCCTCCTCCGGCAGCGACGCCGCGGTGCACAGCAGCTGCAAGAGCTGCTGCGCGTCAAGGGGTTGGTCAGAGGTGTCTGTCATGCGGGCATCCGAAAGGACGCGCCAGTCTGGCGCCCGCGGCGCACCCCGTCAATACCAAACCACCATCCTCCGGGACGATGTGCAACGCCATCCCGCAAGGGTTTGATCTGCCTACAGGCAGGGGGCCAGCAGGCGGCGCAATGCGGCCTCGTCCATGCCGCGGCGCTGCGCCATGTCCTTGAGCTGGTCTTCCCCGATCCTGCCGACGCTGAAATAGGTACTGTCCGGGTGGCCCAGGTAGAACCCGCTGACACTGGCGGCCGGTGCCATGGCCAGACTGTCGGTCAGTTCCATGCCGATCTCCCCACACTGCAGCACACGGAACAGCTCGCGCTTGGCGCTGTGGTCCGGGCAGGCCGGGTAGCCAGGCGCGGGACGGATGCCCTGGTACTTTTCGGCGATCAGCGCCTCATTGGACAAGGCTTCGTCCTTCGCGTAACCCCAGAGGTCGGTACGCACCCGCTGGTGCAGGCACTCGGCAAAGGCCTCGGCCAGGCGGTCGGCCAGGCTTTTGAACAGGATGGCGGAATAGTCGTCCAGGTCTTCCAGAAAGGCTTTTTCCTTCTTCTCGACACCCAGACCCGCCGTCACCGCAAACAGACCGGCGTAGTCGGCGATGCCGCTGTCCTTGGGGGCGACGAAATCGGCCAGGCAGCGGCTGGGACGCATGACGCCATCGACCGCATGCTTTTCGGTCTGCTGGCGCAGGCCGTACCAGGTGGTGAGCACTTCGCTGCGGCTCTCGTCGGTGTAGAACTCGATATCGTCGCCCACGCTGTTGGCGGGGTACAGCGCCATCACGCCACTGGCCTGCAGCCAGCGGCCTTCGATGATTTTCTTCAGCATGGCCTGGCCGTCGGCGAACACGCGCGTTGCCTCGGCCCCCACAACCTCGTCCTGCAGGATGGCGGGGTAGCTGCCTGCCAGATCCCAGGTCTGGAAAAACGGACCCCAATCCATGAAGGGCACCAGCTCGTTCAGATCAAAATTCCTGAAAACGCGGCGGCCCAGCGCGCGCGGTGGCGTGGGCTGAAAGGCCATCCAATCGATGGCGGTGCGGTTGGCACGCGCCTGCGCCAGCGTCCACATCGGCGTCTGCTTTTTGTTGGCGTGCTGCGTACGCACCTTGTCGTAGTCGGCACTGACCTCCGCCAGGAAGGCCTCGGCGCCCTCGCCCAGCAGGCTTTGCGCCACACCCACGCTGCGCGACGCATCGGGCACGTAGACCACCGGGCCGTCATAGTGCGGCGCAATCTTCACGGCGGTGTGCACGCGGCTGCAGGTGGCGCCGCCGATCAAGAGCGGGATTTTCTTGATGCGGAAGTGGTCGTCCTTGTGCATCTCGGCCGCCACGTACTGCATCTCCTCCAGGCTGGGCGTGATCAGGCCCGAGAGGCCCACGATGTCCGCCCCTTCGGCCTTGGCGCGCGCCAGGATCTCGTGGCAGGGCACCATCACCCCCATGTTGATGACCTCGAAGTTATTGCACTGCAGGACCACGGTGACGATGTTCTTGCCAATGTCGTGCACATCGCCCTTGACGGTGGCAATGACGATCTTTCCGCGGGTAGCGACGTCGCGCCCGGCCAGCTCGTCCTGGCGCTTTTCCTCCTCGATATAGGGGATCAGGTGCGCCACGGCCAGCTTCATCACGCGCGCAGACTTCACCACCTGGGGCAGGAACATCTTGCCGGCGCCAAACAGATCGCCGACGATGCCCATGCCGTCCATCAGCGGACCTTCGATGACGTGCAGCGGGCGCCCGCCCCGGGCCAGAATCTCCCGGTAGGCCTCCTCGGTGTCCTGGGTAATGAAGTCGGTGATGCCATGCACCAGCGCGTGCGACAGGCGCTCGCCCACGGACTTGGGGGCCTCGGGCGTGCCGCGCCATTCGAGTTTCTTGCTCTCGTCCCTGGCACCGCTTTTTGCAGTCTCGGCCACTTCGAGCAAGCGCTCGGCCGCGTCGGGGCGGCGGTTGAGGATGACATCCTCCACACGTTCGCGCAGCGCGGGCTCCAGGTCGTCGTACACGCCCACCATGCCGGCGTTGACGATGCCCATGTCCATGCCGGCTTGGATGGCGTGGTACAGGAAAACCGTGTGGATGGCCTCGCGCACCGGGTCATTGCCACGGAAGCTGAAGGAGACGTTGGAGACGCCGCCCGACACCTTGGCGCCCGGCAGGTTCTGCTTGATCCAGCGCGTTGCCTCGATGAACTCGACCGCGTAGTTGGCGTGCTCCTCGATGCCCGTGGCCACAGCAAAGATGTTGGGGTCAAAGATGATGTCTTCGGGCGGGAAACCCACTTCGTCGACCAGGATGCGGTAGGCGCGTTCGCAAATCTGGATCTTGCGTTCGTAGGTGTCGGCCTGGCCTTGCTCGTCAAAGGCCATCACCACAGCGGCGGCGCCATAGCGGCGCACCAGTTTGGCCTGTTGCTTGAAGGCTTGCACACCCTCTTTCATCGAAATCGAATTGACGATGGGCTTGCCCTGGATGCAGCGCAGCCCGGCCTCGATGACGTCCCATTTGGAACTGTCCACCATGATGGGCAGACGCGCGATGTCCGGCTCCGAGGCAATCAGGTTCAGGAAACGCACCATGGCCGCCTTGCTGTCGAGCATGGCCTCGTCCATGTTGATGTCAATGACCTGGGCGCCGTTTTCCACCTGCTGGCGCGCCACGGCCAGGGCTTGCTCGAACTGGCCGTTCAGGATGAGGCGCGCAAACGCCTTGGAGCCGGTGACGTTGGTGCGCTCGCCGACGTTGACGAACAACGCATCGTTGCCGATGGTGACGGGCTCCAGGCCCGACAGCCTCATGGGGGGAAGAGAGATTTCAGACATGCGCCTCACCTGTGCAAACAAACCCGCAAGCAGGTGAGCGTCGTTGCGGGTGGTCTAGGGCCCAAGCCTGGCGGCGTGGGCCGCTGCAACGCTCCTTGGGAGGCGCCGATTTTACCGGGATTGGCGATCCCCGCACTCAGGCTGCGGGCTCGGCCGCACAAGCCGAAGCGGGCAGGCCAAAAACCCGGTCGAAACCCCAGTTGAAGACAAAGGTGTAGCACAGGAAAAACACCACCAGCCCCAGGTCCATCACCAGCGCCTGCCACAGGGTGATCTCGAACCACCAGGCAAACAGCGGCACCAGCGTGAACACCAGCCCGCCCTCAAACCCCACCGCATGGGCCACACGGCGGCGCAGGCTGCGCCCGCGCACGACCTGGCGGGCCTCCCAGCGCTCGAAAAAGGTGTTGAAAATGAAATTCCAGGCCACGGCGATGCCCGACGACACCACGGCCATCACCCCGGCATGCGCCACACCGTGGCTGGAGAACTGTGCCAGCCCGAGGGTGGCAACGGCAATCGCAATCAATTCGTAAATGCTGACGTAGACGACGCGGCGGCGCACGCCGTGCAGGCCGGGGATGAGGGGCGGGGCTTCCATGGCGCCAATTTAGCGGCTCCTGGTTGATAATTAAAGTCAGCTTATTTCAGATTTATTGATAGATGGCCTTCTCCTCCGACAGCGTGCAGCTCTTTCTGGCCGTGCTCGACCAAGGCTCCTTCTCTGCCGCAGCGCGGGCACTGGGCCGGGTGCCCTCGGCCGTGAGCATGGCCATGGGCCATCTGGAAGCCGAACTGGACATGGCACTGTTTGACCGCAGCGGCCGCGAACCCCGCCCCACCGCAGCGGCGCGCGCCCTCGAACCCCAGGCCCGCCTGCTGGCGGGCCAGTTGCAGCAGCTCAATGCGCAGGCCCTGGCACTCACCCAGGGGCTGGAAGAGCGCCTCACGCTGGCCATTGCCCCCGAACTGCTGGCCGCCCGCTGGACGGGGCCGCTGGCCACGCTGGCCCAGGAATACCCGCTGCTGCAGGTGGAGGTGTTGACCGCCCCGCAGGGTGATGCGCTGGCACTGCTGCACTCGGGCCGCGCGCAACTGGCGCTGGTGTTCGAGCGGCCCAGCATCGACGGGCGCGAGGGTTTCCAGGAAGTCGGCACCGAGACGCTGGTGGCTGTCATGGCCCCCGATCACCCAGTGCTGCTCGAAGCACGCGCAACCGCCTCGGCCCGGGGCGAGCCCCCCGCCTGCGCCCTGCTGCGCGAGGAACACCTGACCACCACGCGCCAGATCGTGGTGGCCAGCCGCGACCTGGCGCAGACCGATCCGCGCTTTGTGTTTGCCCGCCACCACTGGCGCACCGACAACCACCTGGCCGCCCTGGGCCTGATCGAGGCCGGGCTGGGCTGGGGCTGGCAGCCGCGCGCCCTGGTGGAGCCGCGCATCGAGGCCGGACGCCTGGTGGAGATGCCGTTCGACAACCTGAGCAACGGCACCGCGCTCTGGGTGGACGTGGTGTGGTCCAAGGAGCGGCCGCTGGGCCTGGGCGCCGCACGCTTTGTGGCGCTGATGCGCGAGAGCGCAACGCACGCGCCCTGACATCCGCAGGCACCGGGACTATTTGAATTGGCGAGTGAAATTGGCCTCTGACGCTTATCCATCAAGCGCTGACAGCTATATTTTCAATAGCAAAAAATAGTGGCGACAGCGACTTCACACCGGTAGCAACACCACACCAGGCGGCAGGCGCGCCTGGCAGTCACGCCCGCAGGCGTGCGCACGGTGGCAGGCACAGGCGCTTTCCGGCATGCTACGGGCCAGACGCCGGGACCCGCCGGGCCGGACCCTGTTTTCCACACACCAGGAGCCTTTCATGCCAGACACCGCACCCCCTTTCGTGGCCCGCGACAAGGCGCTTGCACAGCGCTGGGCGGGCTGGCAACCCGGGCCTGTACGCGCGCCGGGGCAGTCCGGCAAGGGCAAGCCCTTTACCCTCGAGGACCTCGACCCCGGCGACAAGCCCTTTTCCATCGGCGACAAGTCCGACGACAAGGACGCGGTCGAAGCGCTGGCCGTGGAACTCGACGCGCTGCAGAACCTCTTCTACGCCGACCGCCGCTACAAGCTGCTGGTGGTGCTGCAGGGCACCGACACGTCGGGCAAGGACGGCACCATCCGCGGCGTGTTTGGCCGGATGAGCGCTTTAGGCGTGCACGCCGTGGGCTGGAAGGCGCCCACCGAAACCGAACGCGACCACGACTACCTCTGGCGCATCCACCAACAGGTGCCCCAGGCGGGCGACATCACCGTGTTCAACCGCAGCCACTACGAGGATGTGCTGGTGCCCGTGGTCAACGGCTGGATCACGCCCGCGCAGCACCAGCAGCGCCTGGCCCATATCAACGACTTCGAGCGCATGCTGAGCGAGACCGGCACCATCGTGCTCAAGTTTCTGTTGCACATTGGCCTGGACGAGCAGCGCGAGCGCCTGCAGGAACGCCTGGACGACCCGGCCAAGCACTGGAAGTTCAGCATGGGCGACATTGCGGTGCGCAAGCAGTGGAGCGACTACCGCCAGGCCTACGACACGCTGCTGGGCGCCACGCACACGCCCTGGGCACCGTGGACCATTGTTCCGGCCAACTCCAAGACGCACCGCAACCTGATGATCGCCACCCTGCTGCGCGAGGTGCTGCAGAACCTGGATCTGCGCTACCCGACCGGGGACCCGGAACTGGCCCATTTCACAGTCGAATAACGCAGGCATCGCCACCGGGCGTGTGCATGGAGCGGTGTGGATTTGGAGCCGTTATGCGTGCGCCGCATAGTTTCGTAACACTCCGGCCTTGGACAGCCTGCAGCCGCAGTTCTATGCTTCGCGGCTTGATTCGATCTCCCACAAGGAACTTTCGCCATGCAGCATCCCACCGGAACGCCCGGCACCCCCGTTTCCACGCACGCCCTGCCCTCGTATCTGCAGGCCGACCACCTCGGCCCCTGGGGCAACTACCTCAAGCAGGTGGACCGCGTCACACCCTACCTGGGGCATCTCTCGCATTGGGTCGAAACGCTCAAGCGCCCCAAACGCATTCTGATTGTGGACGTGCCCATTGAACTGGACAACGGCACCATCGCCCACTTTGAAGGCTACCGGGTGCAGCACAACCTTTCGCGCGGACCGGGCAAGGGCGGTGTGCGCTTTCACCAGGATGTGACGCTGTCCGAAGTGATGGCGCTGTCGGCCTGGATGTCGGTCAAGACGGCCGCCGTCAACGTGCCCTACGGCGGCGCCAAGGGGGGCATCCGCGTGGACCCCAAAACGCTCTCGCGCAGCGAACTCGAGCGCGTGACACGGCGCTATACCAGCGAGATCGGCCTCATCATCGGCCCGACCAAGGACATCCCCGCGCCCGACGTCAACACCAACGAGCAAATCATGGCCTGGATGATGGACACCTACGCCATGAACACCGGCGAGACTGCCACGGGCGTGGTCACCGGCAAGCCGGTGGACCTGGGCGGTTCGCTCGGCCGGCGCGAAGCCACGGGCCGGGGTGTGTTCACTGTGGGCCTGGAAGCGGCGCACCACACGGGCCTGAAGATCGAAGGCGCGCGCATTGCGGTGCAGGGTTTCGGCAATGTGGGCGGCACAGCGGCCAAGCTGTTTTGCGACGTGGGCGCCCGCCTGGTCGCGGTGCAGGACCACACCGGCACCATCGTCTGTGAAGGCGGCATGGATGCCGTTGCGCTGCAGTTGCATGTGAAGAACACCGGCGGCGTGGCGGGCTTTCCCGGCACCGAGAAGCTGGCCAACGAGGACTTCTGGGGCGTGCCCTGCGAGATCCTGATTCCCGCCGCACTCGAGAGCCAGATCACCGCCGACAACGCGCACAAGATCCACGCCAAGCTGGTGATCGAGGGCGCCAACGGCCCCACCACCCCCGAGGCCGACGACATCCTGCACGACAACGGCGTGCTGGTGCTGCCCGACGTGATCGCCAACGCCGGTGGCGTGACGGTGAGCTACTTCGAGTGGGTGCAGGATTTCTCCAGCTTCTTCTGGACCGAAGACGAAATCAACGCCCGCCTGGTGCGCATCATGAAGGAAGCCTTCGCTGGCGTCTGGCAGACGGCGCAGGAGCACAAGGTCAGCCTGCGCACCGCCACCTTCATCGTTGCCTGCACGCGCATGTTGCACGCCCGCGAGATGCGCGGCCTGTATCCCTGAAGCCAGGCGAAGCCCGCACAAGGCATTTCGGAACCCGGCCTACCCGGCCGGATCTCCAGCAAGAGAGGCCCCAGGCGCACCATCGGCGCCTGGGGCTTTTTTTCACACGCTCCCCGGCCCGGACTCCACCGGCGCCACGGGCGCAACCACACTCATTGCCAGACAGAAGGGCTGCGCACAGGCGGCACGCCCCGCATACGGGCAGCCGGGCTCCTGGCACAGGCCCGCCTCGCGTTCGCGGGCCAGGTCATCATCGCGCGGCAACTGCCCGCTGGCCTGCAGCTGGGCCAGTTGCAGCCAGGGGTCCAGGCGGGCCAGCACCATGTCGCGGCCATACACGGCGGCGGCCAGCGGCGGCTGAAAGTCCAGCACCAGCAGGGCACTGGTGCGCGCACTGCCAGACTCCAGCCCCTGCAGCACCAGCGCCAGCACACCCGACTGCAAGCCCTGCGCCGGACCGGTGTACGGCACCTGCAAGGCCCCTGGCGGCTGGAGCGCCGCTGACACCATGGCCCCCGGCTGCGCAGCCTGTGCGGCCAGCCAGGGCACGGGCACCCGCAACGTCGCCGCCAGACCCCGCAGCCCGTCGGGCGTTTGCACGCTGCCCTGGCGTACCAGCCAGGTCTGCAATGCAGGCTGCGTGGCATCAGCCTCGCCGCTTTCCAGCGCATGGGCCAAGGCCAGCGGCCAGGCCTGCGCCGCCACGACGCGCTGGGGCGCCACCGGCGCCGTGAGTTGCTGCACCAGGGCCGTGACCAGCTGCCGCAGCGGAACATCCAGCCCCGCCGCAGGCCAGGCTTGCCCCACGGGCGCCGCCCGGGGCGCACCTGCCAGCAACGCCGCCGCAGCCCCACCCCTGGGCTGGGGCGCCGCAGCCGTGGGGAGAGGTCCCGCCGCACGCGGCGAACCGGGTGCCAGCGCGGCATTGCGGGGATCGAAACCAGCGCCCAGCGGCGCCCGCGCCTGCGGCGAGATGTGGGCCTGTTCGGCGGGCTCGGGGACCGATACCGGCACTGCCAACGGGGTGGGCACTGCGGCGGGGTCTGCGGCCCCCGGCAAGGGCGATGTGCCGCCCGCCCCCGGCGGCCCGAGCAAGGCCGACTGGCGCTGCAAGGCAGCTTCGGCCAGCACCTGCGCCACGGGGGGCAGCGGGCCTCGGGGGGGAGGCATGTTCACGGTCATGTCGGCACATCGGGAGAGATGGCGCACAACCATCCGTGCGCCGAGGCAGATTCTGCAGCCGCAGGTCCTGCGAGCGCAAGCCACGGTCTCTCAGCGCGGTGAAACGTTCTGCGCTACAAAGGAGCCATGCACCAAACGCCCCCCACCGTCATCACCCCCCGCACCGCCGACCTGGGCCATGGCCTGACCGTGCGGCGCCTGCTGCCTGCGGCGGCGCAACGCAGTGTCGGCCCGTTTGTCTTCTTCGACCACGCCGGTCCGGTGACGCTGGCGGCGGAAGATACGCATGCTGCCGACGTACGCCCGCACCCGCACATTGGCCTGGCCACCGTGAGCTACCTGCTCAGCGGCGCGATCATCCACCGCGACAGCCTGGGCACGCTCGCACGCATCCAGCCGGGTGCGGTGAACTGGATGACCGCCGGGCGCGGCATCACCCATTCCGAACGCTTTGAGCACCCGGCATCGTTTGCCGGTGGCGGACTGGAGCTGCTGCAGTCCTGGGTGGCGCTGCCCGAGGCACTGGAGGAGTGCGAGCCCGCATTCGCCCACACGCCTGCGGAGGCCCTGCCAGTGCAAGACGATGGTGGCGTGTGGCTGCGCGTGGTGGCGGGCACGGTCTATGGTTTGACCAGCCCGGTTCAGACGGCTTCACCGCTGTTCTACGTGCACGCCGAGCTGCAGGCGGGTGCCGAGCTGCCGCTGCCAACGGGCTACAGCGAACGCGCCGCCTATGTGGTGCGTGGCGCAATGGAGCACGACGGTACGCGCTGCAAAGCGGGAGAAATGCGGGTGTTTGCGCCCGGTGCCGACGGCGCGATCACCGCGCCGGTCGCCACCACGGTCATCCTGCTGGGTGGCGAGCCGCTGGGCCATCGCCATCTGTTCTGGAACTTCGTTTCGTCGCGCAAGGAGCGCATTGAGCAGGCCAAGGCCGATTGGCGCGCAGGCCGTTTTGCCCTGCCGCCGGACGACCACGACGAGTGGATACCGCTGCCGGAAAAACCGGCGCAAGGGTAGCTCTGGCGCGGCTCAGGCCGCCTGTGGCTCGCGATAGAACGGCCGCACGCGCGGCGCTTCGCCGGCCACACCGGCAGCAATCGCACCAATATGGTCCGGCGTGGTGCCGCAGCAGCCGCCGACGATGTTCACCAGGCCCTCGGCCGCAAACTCGTGCACCAGGCGGCTGGTGACTTCGGGTGTCTCGTCGAAACCGGTATCGCTCATGGGGTTGGGCAGGCCGGCGTTGGGGTAGCAGCTGATGAAGGTGTCGGGTGCGGCCTTGGCCAGTTCCTGGATGTAGGGACGCATGAGTGCGGCGCCCAGCGCGCAGTTCAGGCCCACGGCCAGCGGGCGGGCGTGGCGCACGCTGTGCCAGAAGGCGGTGACCGTCTGGCCCGAGAGGATGCGGCCCGAGGCGTCGGTGACGGTGCCGCTGATGATGAGGGGCAGGCGCTCGCCCGTCTTCTCGAACACTTCGTCGATGGCAAACAGCGCCGCCTTGGCGTTGAGCGTATCGAAGATGGTCTCGACCAGGATCACGTCGGCCCCGCCTTCGATCAAGGCCTCGGTCTGTTCGTAATAGGCCTGGCGCAGTTGCTCGAACGTGACGTTGCGTGCGCCGGGGTCGTTCACATCGGGACTGATGCTGGCCGTCTTGGGCGTGGGGCCCAGCGCCCCGGCGACATAGCGCGGGTGATCCGGCGTGCTGAATTTGTCGCAGGCGGCGCGCGCCAGCTGCGCCGAGCGCAGGTTCATCTCGCGCGCCAGGTCGGCCATGCCGTAGTCCTCTTGCGCAATGGTGGTGGCGCCAAAGGTGTTGGTCTCGATCAGGTCAGCGCCCGCAGCCAGGTAGCGCTCGTGGATGTCGCGGATCACGTCGGGTCGGGTGATGCTGAGCAGCTCGTTGTTGCCCTTCACATCGCGCGCAAAATCCTTGAACCGGTCGCCCACGCTGCCCGGCCCGCTGTAGCCCTCGCCCCGGTACTGCCCCTCGCCCAGCTTGAAGCGCTGGATCATGGTGCCCATGGCGCCGTCGAGGATGGCGATGCGCTTCTCCAGGAGGGCGGGGAGCTGCTGGGCGCGGGTGTAGGGTAAATCGTGCATGGGGCGATTGTAGGAAAGACGCCCTGCACGCGCGCTCGGCAGGGTTGTCGCCCAGGTTTACGCCTTCGCGCCGTCCGCAAACGCCAGCACCGCCTCCAGCAGGCGCCGCAGATGCGGCTGCACCTGCGCGGCGCGTTCGGGCAGGTAGGCAAACGGCAGTGCTTCCTGCATGTAGCTGCACTGCGTCATCTCCAGCTGCACGGCGTGGATGTTGCGTGCGGGGTCCCCGTAGTGGCGCGTGATGTGGCCGCCCTTGAAACGGCCGTTGAGCACCGCGGTGTAGCCGGGCGCGCTTTGCGCGATGCGCAGCAGCGCCTGCGCCAGGGCCGGGTCGCAACTGGCGCCGTCCGCCGTGCCCAGGTTCAGGTCGGGCAGCGTGCCTTCGAAGAAGCGCGGCAGCACCGAGCGGATGGAGTGCGCATCCCACAGCACAGCGACGCCGTGCGCCGTGCGGATGCGGTCGAGCTCAGTGCGCAGTTGTGCGTGGTAGGGCTGCCAGATCGCCTCGCGGCGCGCGGCAATCTCGGCGTCGTCGGGCACGTCGCCACGCGGGTAGAGCGGGGTTTCATCGAAGGTGTCCACCGGGCACAGGCCGGTGACGTTCTGGCCGGGGTAGAGGCTGGCGCCGTCGGGCGGGCGGTTGAGGTCGATGACATAGCGCGAATGCGTGGCGGCGAGGATGGACGCGCCCATGTCCTTGGCAAAGGCGTACAGGCGCTCCAGGTGCCAATCGGTGTCGGGCACCGCGCGCGCCTCGGGATGGAGGCGCTCGGCCAGCAGCGGCGGCACATACACACCGCCGTGCGGGATGGAAATGAGCAGGGGCACGCTGCCCTGGTGAAACACAAAGGGCGCGGGGGCGCTTGGGCGGGCGGTTGGACGCATGGCGGGCTCCAGGTTCGGTCAATCTGCGGCGATGGTGGCCTGGCGCGCCGCCACAAAGGCGCGCGCGGCTTCGCCGCGCAAGGCGTGGCGGCCACCCACCACGCGGGGCACGCCGCCCACCCACAGGCTGTGCAGCGCACTCGTGCGCTGGCTGGCAAACACATGGGCGGCGAGCATACGCTCGGCATCCAGCCCGGCCAGCGCCACGTGCTGCGCATCCAGCGCCAGCATATCGGCTTGCTGGCCCACGGCCAACCCGGCCACGTTGCGGCCTGCGGCCTGCGCGCCACCCTGCACCGCCTGCTGTGTCATGGCGGTGGCCACCTGCGCGTGCGCGTTGCTGGCCAGCACGTTGCGCTGGCGCAGGCTCAGGCGCTGGCCGTATTCCAGCAGCAGGAGCTCTTCGGCCGCGTTGACGCAAGCATGGCTGTCCGAGCCCACGCCCCACGCGCCGCCGTGCGCAAGCCACTGCGGCATGTCGAAAATGCCGTCGCCCAGGTTGGCCTCTGTGCTGGGGCAAATTCCCGCCACCGCGCCGGTGCGCGCCGCAGCGGCGTATTCGGCAGGCACCATGTGGGTGGCGTGCACCAGGCACCAGCGGGCATCCACAGGCACGTGATCGATCAGCCATTGCACAGGGCGCTGGCCGCTCCAGGCGATGCAGTCCTGCACCTCTTGCGTCTGCTCGGCGCCTGGGCATCCAGCGCCGCCATGCCCGCGACCGCTGCGCGCAGGCTGTCCGGCGGCACGGCGCGCAGCGAATGCGGGGCCAGGCCCAAAACAGCCGCTTGCGCCCGTACAGCGGGCGCCAGGCGCTGCAATAACAAGAGCATGTTGTCGGTGCTGCGGATGAAGCGCGCCTGGTCCTTGCGGGCGGGCTGGCCGCCAAAACCGCTGGTCTGGTACAGCACGGGCAGCAGCGTGATACCGATGCCCGCCGTGCGTGCGGCGCGCAATAGGCAGAGTGCCAGTTCAGCGTCGTCGGCGTAGGGCTGGCCGTCCGGGGCGTGGTGCAAATAGTGAAACTCGCACACCGCGGTGTAGCCAGCCTCCAGCATCTCGACATAGAGCCAGGTGGCAATGGCCTCCAGGCTCTCGGGGGTGATGTGGGCCGCAAAGCGGTACATGAGATTGCGCCAGCTCCAGAAGCTGTCCTGGCTCTCGGCCCGGTATTCGGTAAGGCCTGCAAAGGCGCGCTGGAAGGCGTGGGAATGCAGGTTGGGCATGCCGGGGAGCAGCGGGCCGGGCGCTGCCGGGACACTGGCAGGCGGCACGGCGTTTTTTTCGATATGGGTGAAGTGGCCGCTGTGATCCCACTGCAGCAAGACGTTGCGCGCCCAGCCCGTGGGCAGCAAGGCATCGGCTGCGAAGATCTGTCCACCGGAGGCAGGTTCAAGCAACATCAGGCTCTCCAGGTGGGCAGGTTTGAACACCGCCCTGCACCACGCGCCCCTGCCGCACGATGGTGCAGACCGGCTTTTGCCCCAGCCAATAGGCCAGTTCGGCCGACTCGACAAACGGCCACAGCACAAAATTGGCCGGGCGGTGGGACGCGAGCAGGCCGTGAGTGTCCTGCAGACCCAGCGCGCGGGCCGCATGCTGGGTGATACCTGCCAGCGCCTCGGGCACGGTCAGTCGAAACAGCGTGCAGGCCATGTTGGCCATGAGCAGCAGGCTCAGGGCAGGCGAGGTGCCGGGGTTGTGGTCGGTGGAGACCGCCATGGGCACGCCCGCTGCGCGCAGCTGCGCAATCGGCGGCACCTGCGTGTCGCGCAGCGTGTAGTAGGCCCCAGGCAGCAGCACGGCCACCGTGCCCGCAGCGCGCATGGCGGCTATGCCGGTTTGCGACAGATGCTCGATGTGGTCGCACGACAGCGCGCCATAACGTGCCGCCAGCGCCGAGCCGCCCATGTCCGACAGCTGCTCGGCATGCAGCTTGACCGGGATGCCGAGTTGCTGCGCCGCCCGGAATACCTGCTCGGTCTCGGCCAGCGTGAAGGCAATGCGTTCGCAGAACACATCGACGGCATCCACCAGGCCCTCGGCGGCCAGCGCGGGCAGCATCTCGTTGCAGACGAGGGCTATGTAGTCTTGGCTGCGGCCCGCGTATTCGTGCGGCAGCGCATGCGCGCCCAGAAAGGTGGTGCGCACCGTCACGCCCAGCGCCTCGCCCAGGCGGCGCGCCACGCGCAGCTGCTTGCGCTCATGCGCCAGCGCCAGGCCGTAGCCGGACTTGATTTCGATGGCGCACACGCCTTCATCGAGCAGCGCCTGCAGCCGAGGTTTGGCGAGTTCAAACAGTTCGTCTTCACTCGCGGCCCGCGTGGCGTTCACGCTGGAGACAATGCCGCCCCCAGCCTTGGCCACCTCTTCGTAGCTGGCACCGGCCAGGCGCATGGCAAATTCGTTCGCGCGCTGGCCGCCATAGACCAGATGGGTATGGCAATCGACCAGGCCAGGCGTGGCGAGCGCGCCGCCGCCATCGAACTGCGGCAACGCGGCATAGGCGGCGGGCACGGCGCCCTGGGGGCCGACCCAGCGCAGCATGCCGCCCTCCACCACCACGGCGGCCCATGCGCCTGCCGCCAGCGGCACGTCGGGCACGGCAAGTTCCGACACCAGGCGCAGGTGGCGCCACACGCCCGTGGCGCAAGCAGTTGAAGACATCATGTGCACCCCGAAAAAACTATGATTTTGATAGCTGCTAACGATTTATGGATAAGCGTTAGAGGCCATTTTTACTAAAACTTTTATTGTGTTGGAAAACACTTCACGCAGGCTCCAGCAACACATGCAGGAGCACGCTGCCCCCAGCGTTCGCCTCGGGCGCCACGTTCCAGCCGCAGTCCTCTTCGGCCCACCACCGACCGGCATCCGGCGCCAGCACCACAGCCTGCCCGCCCGCTGCAGCCAAGGGCGACAGGGCCCAGCGGCCCTGCACTGCCCACAGCAGCCCGGCGGGCCGCGCGGGCAGCAGCGCTGGGCTTCGCAGCACGCGCACCGCACCGCGCCAGCGGCCCCGGCGCGTCATCAGGTTGAAGTCGCTTGACGCGCCGCCCAGCAGGTCGCAGTCCATGCCGCCATCGCCTGCAAAGGCAAAGGGTTGCAGCGCTTGCTCCAGGCGGTGGTCGATACCGGTTTCTGGCTGGCGCAGATGCACGCCATCACCCGTGAGCAGGGTGATGACCCGGTCCACCCCCGCAAAGCGCGAAAACGGGCCACTGCGTGCAATCGTCGCCACGCTCACGCGCCAGTCGAAATGGTCCATGTCCGCGCCCGGCGGCCAGCAGGCGAGTTCGCGCGTGGCGCCGCCGCCGTTCTTCCAGGGGGAGGCTGGCACCTGGCCCAGGTCGAAATGCTGCTGCGCCATACGGATCACTCCACCAGCAGCGGAAACAAAGGGTGGTCCATGGGCGCGCCTGCGGGCAGGGTATCGGCCAGGCCGGGAAAATCGGGCGAGGTGGTCCAGCGGCGCGGCGCGTGGCGCGTGTCGTCGCCCAGGAAGCGCACCGAGAACACGCGGCGGCGTCCCGGCCCCTCGAACCCACCCGCACCATGCAGTGTGAGCATATGAAAACACACCACATCGCCGGGCGTGATGTCCCAGCCCAGGATGCGGTGCGCGCTGCGGTCGGCCTCGATGTCGGGCAGGTCCTGCAGGCTGCCTTCGGGGAACCATTGGGCCTGGTTGTCCATGAAGGTGCGCGGCATGAGCCACGGCCCGAGGTGCGAACCGGCCACAAACTCCAGCGTCGCCGGGCGCGGCACCGGGTCCACCGGAATCCACATGCTGATGTTCTGCCTGCCATCGATGTTGTAGTAGGGCTGGTCCTGGTGCCAGGGCGTGCGCTGGCGGGTGCCGGGCTCCTTGACCAGCACATGGTCGTGGTACAGGCGCACCGTGGGCGACTGCATCAGGCGCTGCGCGGCGGGGGCCAGCGGCGTCTCGCGCACCAGGCGCTCAAACGGGGGAATGCTCTGCCAGTTGCAGAAGTCCTCGAAAAAGCGGCCGGGGTCGTCCGGGCGGCTGGCCACCTTGGCGCGTGGGCTGGGCGCAGCCAGGTTGGCATCGATGCCTTCCTTCAGCATGGCCACTTCGCCGGGCGTGAGCAGCTGGCGAATGCAGACCGCGCCGTCGCGCTGGAAGTCGGCGACGTCCTGGTCGCTCAGGCGCTCGTTCAGGCGCTGCTGCAAGTCTGGTGCATTCATGGTGCCGTCCTTGTGCCGTTTACTTGACCATGGGGAGCTTGAGGCCCTGCTTCTTCGCCGTTTCCACCGCCAGTTCGTAGCCCGCATCCGCATGGCGCATCACGCCGCTGCCGCAGTCGTTGACCAGCACACGCGCCAGGCGCTCGGCCGCCGCATCGGTGCCATCGGCGACGATGACCATGCCCGAGTGCTGCGAGTAGCCCATGCCCACGCCGCCGCCGTGGTGCAGGCTGACCCAGGTGGCGCCGCCAGCAGTGTTGAGCAGCGCGTTGAGCAGCGGCCAGTCGCTGACTGCATCGGTGCCGTCCTTCATGGCTTCGGTCTCGCGGTTGGGGCTGGCGACCGAGCCGGTATCGAGGTGGTCGCGGCCAATCACGATGGGGGCCTTGAGCTCGCCGCTTTTGACCATCTCGTTGAAAGCCAGGCCGGCCTTGTCGCGCTCGCCCAGGCCCAGCCAGCAGATGCGTGCGGGCAAGCCCTGGAAGGCAATGCGCTCGCGCGCCATGTCCAGCCAGCGGTGCAGCGGCTTGTCGTTGGGAAACAGCTCCTTGAGCTTGGCGTCGGTCTTGTAGATGTCTTCCGGGTCGCCCGAGAGCGCCACCCAGCGGAACGGCCCTTTGCCTTCGCAGAACAGCGGACGGATGTAGGCAGGCACGAAGCCGGGGAAATCGAAGGCGTTTTTCACGCCCTGGTCGAACGCCACCTGGCGGATGTTGTTGCCGTAGTCCACCGTGGGAATGCCCATGGCCTGGAAGTCGAGCATGGCCTGCACATGCACGGCGCAGGATTGGGAGGCCGCTTTGGTCAGCGCAGCGTGCTGCGCGGGGTCTTTTTGCGCGGCGCGCCACTGCGCCACGCTCCAGCCGCTGGGCAGGTAGCCATTGATGAGGTCGTGCGCCGAGGTCTGGTCGGTCACCAGGTCGGGGCGCATGCCGCCCGCCTGGGCGCGGCGCACCAGTTCAGGAACGATGTCGGCGGCATTGCCCAGCAGGGCTATGGAGACAGCCTCTTTGGCCGCCGTGTGCTGCGCGATGAGTTCGAGCGCGTGGTCGATGTCACGCGCCTGCTTGTCCACATAGCGGGTGCGCAAGCGAAAGTCGATGCTGCTTTGCTGGCATTCGATGTTGAGCGAGCAGGCGCCCGCCAGCGTGGCGGCCAGCGGCTGCGCGCCGCCCATGCCGCCCAGGCCGGCCGTGAGAATCCACTTTCCCGACAGGTCGTTGTTGTAGTGCTGGCGGCCCGCTTCAACAAAGGTTTCGAACGTGCCCTGCACGATGCCCTGGCTGCCGATGTAGATCCAGCTGCCCGCCGTCATCTGGCCGTACATGAACAGGCCCTTGCGGTCGAGTTCGTTGAAGTGCTCCCAGTTGGCCCATTTGGGGACCAGGTTGGAGTTGGCGATCAGTACGCGCGGTGCGTTCTCGTGCGTCTTGAATACGCCGACCGGCTTGCCCGACTGCACCAGCAGGGTTTCGTCGCTGCTGAGGTCTTTGAGCGAGGCCAGGATCTGGTCGAAGCATTCCCAGTTGCGCGCGGCGCGGCCAATGCCGCCATAAACGACCAGGTTTTTCGGGTCTTCCGCCACCTCGGCGTCCAGGTTGTTCTGGATCATGCGGTAGGCCGCTTCGGTCAGCCAGTTTTTGCAGGTGAGCTGGCTGCCGCGCGGCGCGCGGATCACGCGGCTGGCATCAAAACGGGGATCTGTGGACGTTGCGGAAAGGATGGCATCGTTGGCGTTCATGGGGAGGCTCCTGAAAATGCGTGGACTGGAATAAGGCGGGCTCAGGCGTGGCTGGGCAGGCAATGCAAAAGCGGCGCAGGCCACGTGGACTGCTGCGCCCATTCGCGCATGGACTCGATGTCGGGTGCGAGGAAACGGTCCTGCTCCAGATAGGCCACACGCTGGCGGATAGCGGCGAACTGGGCTTCAATGAGGGGGGACGACGGGAGGCTGCGGTCAAACTCCATGCCCTGCGCTGCGGCCATGGCTTCGATGCCGACCATCACCGCCGCATTGCGCACCATGTCGCCCAGGCGGCGCGCGCCGTAGGTCGCCATGGACACATGGTCTTCCTGGTTGGCGGAGGGGTAGCGCCGGCGGCGGGGGCTCCGGTCCCGGCGCGGCCGACGAGTCGGACGACGGCGGCTGTGGCTGCGCGGCGCCGCGGAGCTCGCCGTTCGCGTGGGCGGCGCTCGCGCTCGGCGCGCTCGGCGCGCTCGCGCTCCGGCGCAGCAGGAGCTAGAACCACCGCGTCTTGCGGATCCCTGCGCGGCGCAGTGCCCACCGGACGCGGCGACGCCTGCTCGCGGCCGGCGTCCTCGTGCTGCCTGGCGCGGCGCTGCTGGCCCTGGACTTCGCGCGGCGCCCGCGCTTCCTGAGCGGGCTCCGAGGTCTCGAGCTCCTCATGTACCTCGGGACCAGCGCGGGGGCCGCGCTGCTCTGGGCCTCGCTGCTCGTGGTCGCCGCCGGCCGGCGCGGTCGGGCTCGCCGGGTCGGCGCGTGGGTGTTCATGCTCCTGTTCAGCCTCGCGTTCGCCGTTCAGCACGCCTTCCTCAGCCGCTATCGCGTCTACGTCAACATCGAGCCCTTGATCTTCGTCGAGCCGATCCCGCTCGGCGTGCTCGCGGCGCTGCCGCTCGGGAGCTCGCTCCTGCTGCCGTTGCTCGGGCTCGGCGTGCTCGCCGCGCTCGCGCTGGTGTGGCTCGCGCGCAGGACCCTGCGTCCGTCCCGCGGCTGGCGCACGCGGGCGCCGGCGCTGGCGTCGGTCGCCGTGGTCGCCGCGTTCGCCGCGCCGGTGAGCCCGCCGGTTCCGCGGCAGGCCGCCGCCCCCGAGCTCATGTACCTCCACGGCGTCGCCGTGCTGGTGAACGACCGGCTCAGGCGCCAGGTCCGGGACGTGAAGCCGACCATCGTCCGGGTGCAGCGTCGCACTCCGGAGGCGGTCCCGCCGCTGAACGCCACCCCACCGTCCAAGCGCAACGTCATCCTGCTCTTGCAGGAGGCTCAGCGGGCGGACGTGACCTGCATCGCTTACGCGCCGGACTGCGCGCTGGCCACCCGCGCGACGAATCGGCTCACGCCGGGGCGCTTGCCGTTCCATCAGGTCCGGGCCGCCGGCTCGTCCACGGCGGTGGCGGTCGCGGTGCTCTGGTCCGGCATCGACCCGACGGAGACCTTCGAGCGGCTGCACTCCGCTCCGCTGCTCTGGGAGTACGCGCGCGCCGCGGGGTACGACGGCGCCTACTGGACCAGTCAGAACCTGATGTTCGGCAACGCCCGGCTCTGGGTGCAGGACCTGCCGCTCACCTCGTTCGCCACCGGCACGGACATCGATCCGCACTGCGACACCCTGACCGGTGCCGACGATCAGAAGCTGGTCGATCACGTCATTGCCGAGCTGCCGAAGCTGACGGAGCCCTACTTCGCCGTCGTACACTTCTCCAACATACATCGGCCGCGGGTCGTCGATCCGAACCACGCGCCGTTCCAGCCCACGAACCTGGAGGACAAGGGGCCCGGGGGCCGGATGCGCAACAACCACTACAAGAATGCGGTCTACCTGTCGGACCTCGCGGTCGCGCGCCTCGTGGAGCACGTCCGCTCCACGGAGGCCGGCAAGCGCACGGTGCTCTTCTACACCGCCGACCACGGCGAGGCGTACGGCGAGCACCGGAACGAGAACGACCACTCATCGACGGTGTTCGACGAGGAGATCCGCGTGCCGCAGTGGATCGACGCGCCCGGGGGGACGCTCTCGGAACGGGAGATCTCCGGCTACCGGCAGAACGAGGAAGCGCTGATCAGCCAGTACGATCAGGCCGCGACCTTGCTCGACCTGCTCGGGGTCTGGGACGATCCGGCGCTCGGGCCGTTTCGCCAGCGCATGCTGGGAACGACCGCCGCGAGGCCCATCCCCGAGCGCCCCCTGCC